>JAYSVR010000293.1:0-17865 GCA_043718445.1 Acidobacteriota bacterium
CGGGAAGGTCGGCAAACTCTCTTTGGCGATTTTCAGCAACTGCGGTTCGCGCGTCCAGATTTCGTCGGGCGTGAGGGCTTCGATAATCGCCGTGTCGTCATAAGCGTTCTCGACGATGCCTACGCCAAGAATGACTTTGCCCGTAGCCATGATCTTGCGCGCTGCCGCAGGCATCAACGTTTTCAAGCCGTAAATGCCGTAACTATGCAAGGCTTCGGCCAGCCGTTGTTTGCCCAATCCGATGATGGTCATTTTGACCAAACCGCTTTCGTAATCGCCGTGAAAAGCCGTATGCGGCTTGATGCGATTGACCAGAATCACGCCGTCTGATTCATAAGCGGTCTTGTCCATATACAACGGAATTTCGAGATCGCCGTGTTCGATGGGGACAACTTCCATCGAAGAGCGAATTGCGCAGCCCATCGTCGCGGCGGTGATGTCATACGAAGCGAGAATCTCAGCCTGGCCTTCATCCGTCGCGCCTCCGTGCGAACCCATCGCGGGAAAAATGAACGGCACGCCGCCTTTGGCTTTCACCGTGTCAACGACGGCCTTGACGATGCGCGCGATGTTGGCGACGCCGCGACTGCCCGCGCCGATGGCGATATTCGCGCCCGGAGCAATCGTGAGCTTTTGCATCTGCTCGGCGACGGTTTGTTCGATATTCGCCACTGCTTCGCGGGGAAACTGCTGGCGTACTTTGGTGAAAGCGTAATTAGTCATAGCAAGCCTCGAATAGCAGAAACCCGCGCTGCATCGTGAAGACGCAACGCGGGATCGCTCATTGGGGGGTTATTCGTTTCAAGTTACTTCTCTGAACCGATGCGCATGCCGTAAAACGACCGGTAAACAAAGAACATCGAGATCACGAAGAACACGACCGCGAGGCCGTGGCTCAGGTTGGCTCCGCCTTCTGAGCGGCGCAAGCTGACGGCGAGTTCAACCGCCAACAGGCCGAACAGCGTCGTGAACTTTATGACAGGGTTCAGCGCCACTGACGACGTATCTTTGAACGGATCGCCGACCGTGTCGCCTACGACGCAGGCATCGTGCAGCGGCGTGCCTTTAGCTTTCAGTTCGACTTCGACAATCTTCTTGGCGTTGTCCCACGCGCCGCCCGCGTTCGCCATGAAAATGGCTTGGTACAAGCCGAAGATCGCAATTGAGAACAGATAGCCGATGAAGAAATACTCTTCCATAAAGGCGAAGGCCAGTGCCGAAAAGAAGACCGTCAGGAAGATGTTGAACATGCCTTTTTGCGCATACTCGGTGCAGATTTGCACGACTTTCTTGCTGTCTTCGACCGAAGCCTTTTCGACGCCATCGAGCTTGATGTTCGCTTTGATGAATTGAACCGCGCGATAAGCTCCGGTGGTTACGGCTTGCGTCGAAGCGCCCGTGAACCAATAGATGATCGCGCCGCCCGTAATCAGTCCCAACACGAAAGGCGCATGCAACAAACCGAGTTTGTCTACGTTTTCGGTGAGGCCGTTGGTCAAAGACATGATGATCGAGAAAATCATCGTCGTTGCGCCGACGACCGCCGTACCGATCAGCACGGGCTTCGCCGTCGCCTTGAACGTATTGCCCGCGCCATCGTTTTCTTCGAGCAGGTGTTTGGCCTTTTCGAAATTGACCGTAAAGCCGAAATCTTTTTTGAGTTCGGCTTCGATGTTCGGGATTTGTTCGATCAGCGAGAGTTCATAAACCGATTGCGCGTTGTCAGTCACGGGGCCGTATGAATCCACGGCAATCGTAACCGGCCCCATGCCGAGGAAGCCAAAAGCCACGAGGCCAAAGGCAAACACGGCAGGCGCAAGCATGAGCGCGCCCAAGCCCATCAGGCTGAAGTAATAAGAGAGCGCCATCAAACCAACGATTGCGATGCCCAGCCAGTAAGCTGAAAAATTACCCGCGACCAAACCTGACAGAATGTTGAGCGATGCGCCGCCCTCTTTGGACGAAGTGACGACTTCGCTGACGTGGCGCGATTCGGTCGAAGTGAACACCTTGACCAGTTCAGGAATGATCGCACCCGCCGCCGTGCCGCACGAAATAATCATCGAGAGCTTCCACCACAACGACGTGTCGCCCGCGAGATTCGGAATCATCAGATAAGACACAACAAAGGTAAGGATGATTGAGACAATCGAAGTGATAATGACCAAGCTGGTCAACGGCTTCTCGAAATTCATCTTGTCGGCACCGTCATAACGTGCCTTGGCGATGGCTTCGTTGATGAAATAAGAACCGGCTGACGCAATCACCATCATCACGCGCATCACAAAAATCCAAACCAGCAATTGCACTTGCAACGATTCAACGAACACGTTGACGTTGGCGAAGTTCAATTTTGCCGCGAGTTCCGCAACGCCTGGCACTTTCGGATTCACCGCCAACAGAATGAACGAGATTAACGCGACGCCCGTCACGCCATAAGTTTCAAAGCCGTCCGCTGAGGGGCCAACCGAATCGCCCGCGTTGTCGCCCGTGCAATCGGCGATCACGCCAGGGTTGCGTGCGTCGTCTTCTTTGATCTTAAAAACGATCTTCATCAGGTCAGCGCCGATGTCGGCGATCTTGGTGAAGATACCGCCCGCGATGCGCAACGCCGCCGCGCCCAAGCTCTCGCCAATCGCAAAGCCGATGAAACATGGCCCGGCGTAATCACCCGGAATGAACAACAGAATGCAAAGCATGATGAGTAACTCAACGCTGATGAGCATCATGCCGATGCTCATACCAGCCTTGAGCGGAATCGCATAAATCGGATAGGGCTTGCCGCCCAAGCTGGCGAACGCGGTGCGCGAGTTGGCGAAAGTGTTCACGCGAATGCCGAACCAAGCGACACCGTAACTTCCCGCAATGCCGATCAAACTAAAAATCAAAATGATGGCGACTTTATAAATCGGGAAGCCGACGAGGTAGCGAAAGTAAATTACGATGATGACCGCGATGAAGGCTTCGAGAATCAGGATGAACTTGCCTTGCGTAATCAGATAGGTTTTGCAGGTCTCGTAAATTAGCTCAGAAATTTCGAGCATGCTTTTGTGTACGGGCATCCGCTTGAGTTGGCCGTAAATCAGCATCCCGAAAACCATGCCGAGCAGCGATACGCCAATGCCGATCATCAGCAGCGTGCGGCCATTCGTACCCATAAAGCTGACCTGCGAAAGGTCGGGCAATTTCAGATTGGCTTCGCCGCCGGGGCGATGCGCGGGTTCCTGTGCGAAAGCGGTAAGTGAGTTGAATGCGAAAAACGCCACGCCGATAAGCAACGTAGCGAGCGCACGGGGCGACGGAAGGTGCGTGCCAGACTGCGTGCCAGACTGCGTGCCAGACTGCGTGATAGACAACGACGCACGCAAGCCCGTCAAAGGCTTGGTTTGAAACATAATGGTGTTGAACCTCTTTAGTGTTGAATTGATTGACTCGTTTATTAGCCCATAAGGGCGCCCATTAAGGCGGCGGATAATAACAAGCCGCGCCGCGAAATTGCAAAGGCCGAATTTTATCGCAAACGGCTGTGATTGCAGGCTTTTTCGTTTTTCTGGTTAAACCAAACTGGCAGGCAACGGTAGCGCAATTTGCCGAGATTGCGCCGCTTGATGAGGCACGAAATTGATTGCGACCGCGAGCTTCAAGGCGTCAGTTGTTTGAGCCACACAATCTCGGCAGATTGCGCTACCGTTGCTTGCCAACTCGCTCAAGCGCGAAAGTGATCGAATCCGCGAACTGTCAAAGGCTGCGAGAGGCCGTTTTGATTGATCGTTAATTGCGTTACGTCGCGTGAGGAAACTATTTCGCCAATGCGAGTTAAGCGCAGTTGGTGTGAGTCAGCTAGTCGTTGCAAAGCCGCTTCGTTTTTTGCTTCTGCCGTAAACAACAACTCGAAATCTTCGCCGCCGTGCAACGCGAGTGGTAACGATGCGCCATCGGCAATCGGTAAGGCTTCGGCAAAGAGGGTCGCGCTGACCTGACTGGCTGTGCATAGATGTGCGAGGTCTTGCGCGAGTCCATCGCTCACATCGAGCATCGCGTGCGCTAAACCGGATTCACCTAACGCCTGCCCGAAAGCGACGCGCGGTTCTGGTCGCAAGTGCGCGCGGATGGCTGATTGCTTTGTATCGGTAATCGTTTCATCAACCCGTTCGCCGTCGAGCAACAACTGCAATCCGACGGCGGAAGCTCCCAACTCGCCTGTGACAAAAATCGCATCGCCCACTTGCGCGCTGCTGCGCCGCACACTCTTGCCGTTGGCGCATTGTCCCAACACGACTGAATCAATCGCCAACCGTTCAGGCATTCCCGAAATGTCACCGCCTATCAACGTAACCTGATGCGTTTCGGCCAGCGCGCAATAGCCGTCTAAAAAAGCGTCCCAGAAATTTGAAATTTGAGATTCTTGAGCTGAAGGCTGGAGGCGCTGCGGAATCGCCAACGTCAGCAAACCAAATCGTGGCGTGCCGCCCATTGCGGCGATGTCGCTGAGACTGACGGCCAGGGCCTTGTGTCCGAGCCAGGCGGGCGGGATGTAATCGAGTTTGAAATCTACGTCTTCGACCAACAGGTCGGTGGTGATGAGCAATTCACGTCCGCTTTGTTCGCGCAGAACGGCTGCGTCATCGCCGATGCCGAGCAGCAGGTCGTGCGGCTTGCGTGAGACACGAGCGCGGATGCGTTCGATAAAGTCGAATTCACTCATTCGCTTGATCGCGAAGCTCAATGAGTTGTGGAACAAGATAGTATCTTGTTCAGCAACTCAGGCATTCGCTTTACCAGAAAGCTGAACGAGTTGTAGAACAAGATACCATCTTGTTCTACAACTCGTTTCGTTATTGCCCGCGCACCACACCGCGTCCGACTGAAACGGCTTGATCGCCTTTGATGATTTTTTCGGCGACGCGCTTGAAATCAGAGCGGCGAATATTGCGCAGCAAATCGGGTTGGTTTTCGGCTTCCGCCGGCTTGCGTCCGGCGATGATGAGGCGCGTGTATTCGTGCGCGCGCGCCTGTTGGGTTTGCAGCGCAATCGCGTAGCTGCCGATAGAAAGATTGCGACCGCGCGTGAACTCTTCGTCAGTGGGCAAGGTCGTCGTCAAGCGTGTGAACTCGGCGAGCAAGGCTTCGCGCGTTTTGGTTTCGTCAGCCGTGGCGGTCGTCGCCAGCGCGTAAAACGCCCCTGAAGCCAGCCGATTGTCAGTGATAATTTGCAGCGCCGCCGGTTGTTGCGCGCGCAAGTCATCATTGATTTTGCCCGACGAAGTCATCGCACTCAGCATGCCCAACACGAGCGATTCGTTTACATCCACGGTCGGCGCGCGATAGCCTATGGCTTGCGTCGTCAACGGACGCGCGCGCGCCTCAGCCTTTTCCTGCGGCGGTTGCGTCAACGCAGGCAAGCTGGCCTTGATGATCTTATCGAGTTCGCCGGGGCGTTTGAATCCGTCGCCGAAAATACGCGAGACCAGCGCCGAACCATCGGTGTCGCCCACTAACATCACCAACGGAAATTGCCGCTTGATAGATTGCGCGTACCACGCTTCGAGCCTTTCGACGGTCACGGCTTTCACTGATTCAGGCGTACCCAAGCGCGGCAAACCGTAAGGATGTCCGCCGGGATACAACGAAGCCCACAGCAACTCGGTTGCGCGCGCCGGAGCGTTGTCGCGTTGTTTGAGCTGCTCGGCCAGCACGGCTTCGCGTTCGCGCGTGAGTTCGGGTTTGTCGAAGTAAGGATTCTCGGCAATGTCGAGCAACAGCTTGACGGCGGCTTCGGCATTGCGCGACAGCACGTCGAGCGTGAAGCCGAAATAATCAGGTTCGTTCACGGCTTGAATGTCGCCGCCGTAACTTTCGAGTTCGAGCGCAATCAAATCGCCTTTGCGCGCGGCGGTGCTACGCAACATCGAACGCACCATCAATTCAGTGATGCCGCCGTTGCCGGGTTCTTCGACGAGGCGACCGCCCATGAAAAATACGCCAATGGTGAGCTTGGGCAACGAACGGTCTTCGCGCACAAAAGCCCGCGCGCCGCGCAAGACCGAAAAGTCTTTGATCGGCAACGGCGCTTCGGCAACCAAAATGTTGCGGCCTTCAGTAACGCTGCCGCGATCTTCGCCCTGCTTGAAAGTGCGCAATGTGACGGCGGGTTTGATTTCACTGGCATTGAGCGATTGCCCTAACGAAGGCGCGAACGTGATGGCGAGTTCGGCGAATTTTTCTGCCGTGAACGTGCGCGCCTGCGCATTGACCGGCTCATATTCATGCACCGTCACGTTCGCCAGCGTCAGGTATTTGGCCGCCGCTTGTTGAATGTCTTGCGCAGTGACGGCGCGCGTGCGTTCAACCAAAGAATCAAGCGGCGCGTAATCGCCCAGCCGCGTGTAATAACGTCCGATGCTGACGGCTTCATCTTCCATGCGCGTGAGGTTGTCGAAATATCTTTTCTCTAACATCACTTTGGCGCGCGCGAGTTCGCCGTCGCTCAACAACTCGCGTTTGAATTTTTCGAGTTCGCGGAAGGCGTCGGCTTCGATGCGGTCAATGCGGCCCGGCTCGCCGCGCAATTGCAACGCAAACAAACCCGCGCCGGGAAACGCCAATACCTGCGCCGCCGATTCCGTCGCTACGCCCGAACGTTCGGGCAACATTTGCGCCAACCGCGAACCGCGCCCCAAGCCCAACACTGCCGCCATCACTTCAAGCACGGCCTGTTCTTTCAAACTCGAAATCGTGCGCGTCAACGTCGGTACGCGAAAGGCCAGCGTCACCAAAGTCTGACTAACGTCTGCGCGCGTATTGCCATAACGCAACTTGTTTTGCGGCGCTTCTTCAAAAGGATTCGCAGGCGGCAAGGGCGTAGGTGTCGGCGTCGGAGCGACAGCAACCGCAGCAGGTTTGCGTCCGCCCGCAGTCGTCGTTGCCACTTTGGGCGTTGGTGTTGCTGCGGGTGTTGGCGTAGGCGCGGGCTTCGCCATAATGCCGAACGTGAGTTGCAATTCGCCTACAGCCTTGAGCGCGAATACGTCGCCGACCAGTGTGATGACGATGTTTTGCGGTTGGTAATGCGTGCGCCAAAACGCCATCACCTGATCGCGCGTGACGTTATTCAAAAAGTTTTCGTTGACCGACATGCCGCGCTTCAACCGATGCGTAGTGAAAGCCGCCGTCAGCATTCGATCCAACGCATAAGCCGAAGCCGATTCCGAAGGCCGCTGACTGTCAGACAACAGCTTGCTCGCCGTGCTTTTGATTTCGTTCGCGTCAAACAACGGATTCATCAATACGTCAGCCAGCAACGTAGCCATCCCCGTTAAACTTTCTGCCGGAGCAATCAACGTAAAAGCCGTCTGGTCATAAGTCGTCTCGGCTTTGAGCATGCCACCCAAACTGGCGGCTTCGCGTTCGATCAAGCCCAACGCCCGCGTCGCCGTCGCTTTGAGCAATAGCCGTTGCACGAGTTGCGAAATACCCGCCTGTTCGTCCGATTCGCTCAACGCGCCGACTTTGACCGTAACGTTCATCGCCAGCAACGGCACGGCGTGGCGTTCGCGGATCAATACGGTCAAGCCGTTTTTCATCAGGTAACGAGTGGTCGCGCCGTCTACGTCCTGGCGCATCAGCTTGCCGCCGTCGGGCGCATTCAACACCGTCGTAGGAATCACCGTCGAAGGCTTCGGCGGTTGCACTGGCTTGGGTGCTTGTGTACCGCGCCCGCTTTGCGCAAACGAAACCGGCGCGATGAATAGTTGCCCGGTGAATAGTTGCCCGGTAAATAGTTGAATGACGATGATGAGTGCGATCAGTTGGCGACGCATAACTTTTTCCTGTTTATGAATTGGTGGAGGATTTTCCGCAGTTATGAACGCGCCGTGTGAACAACGCTTGCTCAATTTAGCACATCCTGAGCGGCGACGTACCGTCCGCGTTCGTCGTGATATTCAGACTTGCCGTAACCAAAGCCGCTGACTAGCATGCCTCGTCGCACCTTTCCGTAATTCAACTCGCAATCAGGAGGCTTCCGATGTTCACCACCAAAACGCCTTGCACCATCGCTCTTTCTTTATTGATCGCCAACGCAGCTTTTGCGCAAACGCCTGCGCCTGCGCCTGCGCCTATAAAAGACAACACGCAAGTCTGCCACGTCGTTGACGCGACTAAAGCGTCGCAACGTCCGGCGGTGTTGATGGAAGGTTACGGCAAGACGCCGATGCCCATCACGACGAAATCGCCCGAAGCCCAGACGTTTTTCAATCAGGGTCTGGCCTTGCTGCATTCGTTTTGGTTTTACGAAGCGGATCGCTCGTTCGAGCGCGCGGCGCAACTCGATCCTGAATGCGCAATGGCGCAATGGGGCATTGCGATGTGCGATGTCAACGCCGCGCGACGCGATGCCGCCATCAAACGCGGCACAGAACTCGCAACCAAAGTCACTGCCAAAATCACTGAAAGAGAACAGCTTTATCTCGCCGCCGTCGAAGCCCGTCACAAGGGCGAACGTACGCTCGTGCAAAACAACGGTTCGTTGGGCGGCAGCGATGATTACGCGAAAGGCATGCGCAAGCTCGTCTCGTTTTATCCCGACGACGACGAAGCCAAACTCTTTCTTGCGCTGGCCTTGATGGCGGGTTTTGAACGCGACGGCACGCCGCGCGCGGGTGCGGTTGAGTGCATCGCCTTGTTGCAAGTCGTGCTGTCAAAACAGCCGCAACATTTGGCGGCGCACCATTACATGATTCACGCGACCGAATCGAGCAAGCGTCCGCAAGACGGCGAAGCGGCGGCGGATATTTACAGCACGCTCGCGCCACGAGTCGGCCACGCCGTACACATGCCCGGCCACACTTATGTGCATCTCAATCGCTGGCAGGACGCGGCGACCGCGTTTGAAAATTCCGCCGCCGTTGATCGTGCATACATTCAAGAGAACAAAGAAGAATCAGACCACGCCGCCGGGCCTTACGGCCACAACGTACACTTCCTGACGATGGTTTATAACTATCAAGGCCGTTACCGCGACAGCCTGCGTACGTCGCAAGAATTGCTCGACGTGGGAATGCAGAAAGGCGAAGAAAAATCCCGCACCGCGCTCGAAGGCCGTTTGTCACGGATGCGTACGCTCGTGCGGTTTGAGAAGTGGGATGAAATCCTAGACGGCACGACGTTGCCGACCGAAGGCAACTTCGAAGTATTCAAAGCCTGGCGGATGTATGCGCAAGGTCTTGCCAAACTCGGCAAAGGCGATGTGACAGGCGCGCGCGAGCAGCTTGCCGCACTCGAACGCGAAGCTGCTTACGTGCGCGAAAAGCTGCCCAAAGAAAAAGACCTGCCGCAAGCTGGACGCCAACGCCAACAGTCGCGCGCCTTGCTCGTAGCTCCGCTCGAACTCAAAGCACGCATTTTGGCTCGTGAAAACGCGAAGCCTGAAGACATTCTCGCCGTGCTGAAACAAGCTATCGAAGAAGAAGCCAAACTCGGTTACAGCGAACCGCCGATTTACCCGAACCCTACGGAAGAGATGGCGGGCCGCGTGATGCTCGCGCTGCAAAGTTGGAAAGAAGCCGAAACCTTTTTCACCGCCGCGCTCGAACGCGACCCCGGCAGCGGACGCGCACTGCTCGGTCTGTCGCAAGCGCAACAGGCTTTAGGCAAAGCCGACGAAGCCAAAGCCAATCACGCGAAATTCGTTAAAGCGTGGTTGCGTGCCGATGCTGATTTGCCTGAGACTGCAAAGGCCAAAGACATGGCGGCAGCGAGCAGTAGTTCTTCAGGGAACCAACAGTAAAAAATAAGAAAGGCGGTTTGTCTCTTTGAGTAAGCGAGAAGCAGAAAGTAGCTTGAAACAACTAAACAGCGAAAAAATAAAAATCACGGCGGAAGTACACCTGGGCGATAGCAAAAAAATATTAAAGCTATTGCCGGATAACTCGGTTGATCTGATTGTCACCTCGCCGCCTTACGCCGACCAACGCAAAAGCACTTACGGCGGCATTCATCACGATGATTATGTCGAATGGTTTCTGCCTATTTCGGCGGAGTTGTTACGAGTGCTCAAGCCGACCGGAACCTTCGTGCTGAACATCAAAGAAAAAGTCGTCGAAGGCGAGCGCAGCACTTATGTCATGGAACTTATTTTAGCCATGCGCAAACAAGGGTGGCTTTGGACGGAAGAATTTATTTGGCATAAGAAAAATTGTTATCCGGGTAAGTGGCCTAATCGCTTTCGTGATGCGTGGGAGCGGTTGCTTCAGTTCAATAAAAGCCGAAAATTCAATATGTATCAGGAAGAAGTCATGGTTCCGATGGGCGATTGGGCGACTGCCAGACTGAAAAATCTTTCTGCTACTGACAAGATTCGTGATAACTCAAAAGTGGGCAGCGGTTTCGGCAAAAACATTTCAAACTGGCTCGCACGGGATAAAGCCTATCCGACGAACGTACTTCACCTAGCCACCGAATGCGGCAATAAAAACCATAGCGCCGCTTTTCCCGAAGAATTGCCCGAATGGTTCATTAAACTTTTCACGAAGGAAAATGACTTGGTACTCGACCCGTTTATGGGATCGGGTACGACGTTGATGGTGGCTCATCGGACGTGGCGGAACTCGATTGGCATTGAGGTGGTTCCTGAGTATTGCGAGATGGTAAAGGAAAAACTGAAGCTGTTTGAGCCGCCTTTATTTGAAACCAGGACGGAACATGAACCCACTGAACTTAAACGACGTGCTGCTATACGTTGAAGCGAATATCGGGAGCTTTCACCAAAAGCGATTACAAAGCCTGGACGGTTTAACGTTATCAAAAGTTCTCAAACGCAAAAATCCCTATCTCTTCAAAGCTAAAAACGTGCTGACCGCCGAACAACTGGTGCGCGGTTTAGTGGACGCACATATCTCATCGAACGAGGAAACAGTCTTTGGCGATTGGCTGGAAGGGCTGGCTATTTTTATCAACGGCAAGGTCTTTGAGGGGCGCAAATCAGGAATCACGGGCATTGATCTTGAGTTTGACCACGCGGGCATCAGAAATATCGTCACCATTAAATCGGGGCCGAACTGGGGAAACAGTTCTCAAATAGCGAAGATGCGCGCCGATTTTAAGACCGCCAAGAAAGCCCTGAGAACCAGCAACTCACAACTGAATATCGTAGCGGTGAACGGCTGTTGTTATGGCAAAGACCATCAGCCCGACAAAGGCGATTATTTCAAGTATTGCGGCCAACGCTTTTGGGAGTTCATCTCGGGCGACAGCGATTTGTTTTTAGCGATCATCGAACCGCTCGGTCATAAGGCCAAAGAACAGAACGACAGCTTCGTCACGTCGTATGCGCAGATGATTAACAAGTTCACCAGAGATTTTGCCAATCAGTTTTGCCGCGAGAGCGGTGAAATTGATTGGGACAAACTGGTTCGGTTTAACTCAGGAACAGCAGTCTAAGTTTGGTTATTTCGCCGCCTTCGCATTCACCTTCGTACCGGCCTTTAACTCATCCGTACCGCGCACCGCAATCGTTTCGCCTGCCGACAAATCGCCGAACACCTCAACTAAATCAGTGCCGTTGTGATTCATCGAAGCGCCGCGTTTCACGTCTACCCATTCGGTTGCGCCTTGCGTGATGCGAATCACGAAGCTGCGTTCGGTCGTCGTCGCCACTGCCGAAGGCGGCACGAATAGCGAAGCGCGCGCCCGTCGCGTAGGCCAAGTGATCTCAGCGAACATCCCCGGCGCTAAACGTCCTGCCGCGTTACCGACTTCGAGTTCGACGGGCATCGTGCGCGTCTGTGCATCAACCGCGCGGCTCGAACGAGTCACGACACCGTTAAATGTTTCGCCGGGAAAAGCCGCCGTCGTGAAACTCAGTCGCGTACCGTTTTTGACGCCTGCGATTTCGGCTTCGGGTACGGCAACGACGAGGCGCAGCCGCGCGACTTGTTGCAAGCGCAGCATCGGCGGAGCGCTTGTGCTATTTGCCGCGCCGACCGGGCTGCCCGCCAGACTACCTGGATGAACGTTGCGTTCGGTGATGACGCCTGCGAACGGAGCCGTGATGCGCAAATACTCTTTCATCGTTTTTACTGATTGCGCAGCTTCGCCAAAAGCGCGTTCGCTTTCTTCCAGGGCTTTGACCTGGGCTTGCGCGGCGCGTTCGTTTTCCTGAAAGACCTGAATGCGCGCGCGAGCGGCTTCGACGTTGCGTTGCGCGATGTCTACGTCATTGCCCGCGACTGCGCCGGGCGTCACCGCTGCTGCTTTTAACCGCTGATAGGTCGTCTCTTCCGTAGCGAGTTTGGCTTCGGCTTCGCTGCGCTGCGCACGAATGCCCGCGATGCGGGTTTGGGCTTCGACCTTTTGCGATTGCGCGGCGCGCGCTTTGGCTTCGGCCTCAAGGCGCTGCGTGTCGAACTCAGGCGCGCGCAACGTGGCGAGCAACTGTCCCTGTCGCACGACGGAACCGCGATCAACGCTGATCGTTTCGACGAAGCCTTGCACCTTGGCGTAAAGGGCCGTGTCTTGATAAGCGTGCAATTCGCCGGGCAGGCGCAACGAACGATTGAGTTCGAGCGATTGCACGGTAGTGGTTGTTACGGTGGGCGGCGCAGCCGGAGCGGCTTGTGCGGCAGGTGCTTGCGACGTAGGCGTTGGTTTGCTGCAAGCGGTGACCGCGACAGCCGCAAGCAAGCAGGCAAGTAACCCGAAAAGCTGTTTCCGCGTGATCGTTTTCATAGTCTCCATCATTGCGAACTGCCTTCTTTCATTTTCAACACGACGAAGGTCATATCGTCATCCAGCGTATGACCTTGCGCCCAATCGTCTCCGGCTTTGACCAGATGTTCGATGATTTGTTGCGGCGCTTGATGAGCCGATACGGCAAAGGCGCGTTTCACCGCCGTGTAATCCAACATCTCGCCCGCTGCGTTGAAGCGTTCGGGCAAGCCGTCGCTCATCAGCAGCACTACGTCGTGAGCGGCGAGCGTCAGTTCCTGTTGGCGGTATTGATAATTCGTGAGGCTGCCGAGTGGGACGGCTCTGATGGCGACTTCTTCGACTTCGCTCGTAGCGGCGCGATAGATCAGCACGGGCGGCATGCCTGCGATGCTCACCGACAAGTGACGGCCTTTGAGCTTGACCATCGTCATCGCCATAAACAGCCCGCGCAGGTTCATCTGTTTGAGCGTCTTGTTCAACCGCTCGAAGATGTGCGGGATGTCGGGATGATAGGCGAGCGAAACGAACAAACCTTTAACGACCGAAACCATCGTGCCTGCCTTCAATCCGTGTCCCGTCGCATCGCCCACCGCAATCGTCAACGTGCCGTCTTCGCCCAGATGAAAGTCGTAGTAATCGCCACCGACTTCCGAAGCGGTTTTCATATACGCGGCAATGTCGAGGTGCGGCAGGCTGGGCAATTTCTTCGGCAGCATCGAAAGCTGCAATTGGCGTGCTTCTTCCAATTCTTGAGCGCGGCGAGCGTTCTCAGCTTCGACGATTTGAAATCTTGCTTTGTCACGCTCGTGTTCGACTTGTTTGATTAATTGGTCTTCGAGCGTTTTGTTGGTTTGGGCAAACTGTTGCGCCAGATAGATGGCAATCGGAATCGTTAAGCCGAGCGTGCTGAATTGTCTCGAATAAAACATGAACCAGGCAGGAAATGGCGTTTGTAAGTTGAACAGAAAAAATATTGCCAGGATCACATTTTGTAAGATAAGCACGCCAAACAACGCGATGCCGATGCCGACAATCCACGCGCCACGTTGTCTTTCGATTATTGCTTTGACGATGAGGCGGATTGATTCGGTGAGGGCGAATGAATTAAGCGCGATAACTAATAATGAGTCTGTCTCCGCTTTCGCCAGCAAGGGAGTGGCTAAAAGGTAAATTGAATAAGCGGCAACATAGAGCCAGAAATATTTTGGAATGCTTTTAAAAAATGCCGTGTATAAAAAAAAGAGCAGAAAAATCAGTTCTACACACCAACTCAAATCTGACAGAAATGCACTGATTGCCGCTAACGGCAAATCATAGTGAGTTGTTTCACGGACTAAAACACTCATCACGTTAAGAAAGACAAAAATCGCGCAGACTGAAAAATAGAGATTGGCGCGGCGGCTCGGATAAAACAGGTAAAGCATCAGAAACAAAAGCCCGATCATTAAAATAAGTCCGCCGCGCCCGAACCGATTTCCAACTTGAATCTTTTGAGTGTATTCGTGATTGAGCGCGGCGTTCTCGGATTTTGTCAGGCTGACTTCCAATCCCACCGCATTTTTGCTGCTGCCAAAACTGCCAAGCCGATTGGATAAAATTTTGCTTTGAAGCGAATTTACATCACGCAGCAACATCACCGAATGCCTGACGGCAATCAGATGCTCGCGCTGATTCGCGTCAAAGTTGAACAAGACCGGAATCTTGTTCGGTCGAAACCCTTCTTCCGTCTCTGGAGACGCGCTGACTTTGCCGAACCTATTGATGAGCTTGCCATCAACATAAACTTCGGAGGCGCCCCAATGATCCATAATCAAAGCCAACTGCTGATTGACCAGCGCATCATCAATTTTCAACCGCAGCCGAAACCAGCCGATACCTTGCCAGCCGCTTTTCGGAATGTTGTCGAGCGTGATCGCCGTGTCATTCAACGTTTCCCACGCGCTGTCATCGAACTGCGGATCAGCAAAGCGCGGATCATCGTTCGGCGAATACTTCCAACCGAGCTTGTCGAGTTCGACAGACTGGCCGTTCTGCAATTGGTTGGCAGTCAAGACCGTTTGCGCCTGTGCAGCTACAACTGACAGCCACAACAAAGCCGCCAAGCAGCAGAGCGTTTTGAATGTGATGCGGTTTCCTTCTTTCATTTATTGAGAGCCAATCGAAGCCTATGGAGTGCGGTCGGCTTGCCGCCGCTTTTGCATTCGCCTGCGATCGATTCGCGTTTAGGCGTACGGCTTGCCGCCGCTTTTGCATTCGCCTGCGAACGATTCGCGTTTAAGCGAAAGTCTCGCGCGACGAACGGAAAGCGGCAGCAAGCCGACCGCACTCCATACATCAATCGTCAGGATGCAGCGAAGCCGAAACCGCGCTCACATTGCGTTGCGCCATCGCATACAATGCAGGCAACACGAATAACACCGCGAACGTAGAAGCCACCAAGCCGCCAATCACCGCGCGTCCGAGCGGTGCGCTTTGATCGCCGCCTTCGCCTAAACCAAGAGCCAGCGGAATCATGCCTGCGACCATTGCGCACGCGGTCATCACGATGGGACGCAGGCGGCTGCGCGCGCCAGTGGTCGCGGCATCGTTCGCACTCAAACCGGTTTTGCGTTGTTGTTCGGCAAACGTAATCAACAAGATCGCGTTCGCCACTGATACGCCAATCGCCATGATTGCGCCCATATAAGATTGCACGTTGAGCGTAGTCCCCGTCAGCCATAACACGAGCATTACGCCCGCCAGCACGGCGGGAATCATTGCCAGAATCGCCAGCGCCAGCCGCAGCGATTGAAAGTTCGCCGTGAGCAACAGAAAGATCACCGCCGTCGCCAGCAACAAGCCGAAGCGCAAGCCGGAGATGGTTTGCTCCATCGGCGGGACTTGTCCGCGTGAAGCGATGGTGACGCCGCGCGGCGGTTCGCCTGCGCGTTGGATGGCGGCTTGCACTTCGCGCGCGACGCTTTGCAAATCCTGTCCGGCGAGGTTGGCGGTGATCGTCACCATGCGTTGTTGGTTGTATCGGTCATACTCGCCGACCATCGTGCCGTAACTGATTTCCGCTACGTCACCTGCCAAAGCGTTCGCGCCATTCGGTAAAGACACCGGGATGCTTTGCAATTCTTCGATGGAATTCATGCGGGCTTGCGGGACTTCGACTTGCACTTGATAGGCCGTACCGCTCGCGGGGTCGCGCCAATAAATGGGCTGCGTAAAACGACTCGATGACGTAGCCGCAATCAGCGAGCGTCCGACTTGTTCGACGGTGACGCCGAGTTGTCCGGCGCGTTTGCGGTCTACGTTGATGTTGACCGTGGGATAGTCGAGCGGCTGATCGAATTGCAAATCGCGCAGCGCGGAAATCTTTTTCAACTCAGCCATCACCTTTTCGGCGTGGGCGCGATTGTTGGCGAGGTTGGGGCCACTCGTCACGACTTCGATGGGCGTAGGCGCGCCGAAATTCATGATCTTGGTGACGACATCGCCCGCCTCGAACGAGAGCGCGACGTTAGGGATGACTTCGGGCAAACGTTTGCGCAAGCGTTCTTTCAAGGCTTCGGTGCGAATGCCAGAACCTTTCTTGAGCGCGACGGTCAGCACGGCTTCGTGCGGGCCGCTCGTCCAGAGGTGAATCACGTTCACGGGAAAGCTGGGCGGATGAATGCCTACGAAACCGAGCGAGATGTCTACGTTGTTATTGGTTTCGGCCTGGATAGTTGCGAGGGCTTTTTGCAAGATGACTTCGGTACGCTCGACGCGCGTACCGGTCGCGGCGCGCAAGCGCAACTGAAACATTCCGGTTTCAGTGTTGGGGAAAATATCTGTGCCGAGTCGCGGCGCGAGCAAGGCAATCAAACCGAACGTGATGAGCAGATAACCGGCAAAGGCGAGCCAGCGAATTGCCATCAGGCGTTCGATGAATTTGCCGTAAGCGTTTTGCCAACGATGAAAGAAAGAGTCTTCAGGTTCGGCAGCGCGCGGACGCAACAACCACGCAGCCAACACAGGCACGAGCGTGCTTGAGAGCAAATAAGACGCGAGCATGGCAAAGCCTACGGCGAGTGAAAGCGGCACGAACAAGCCGCGCGCTACGCCGGTCATAAACAGCGAAGGTACGAAGACGGCCAGCACCGAAAGCATTGAGAGAAAGCGCGGCACGACGGTTTGGCTAGCGGCTTTGAATGCGGCGACGCGCGGCGGTTCGCCTTTGGCAAGATGTGTATTGACGTTTTCGATTTCGACCGTAGCTTCGTCAACGAGGATGCCGACGGCGAGGGCGAGTCCGCCGAGCGTCATGATGTTGATCGTTTGGCCGGTGAGCCAGAGGCCGACTACGCCTGCGAGCAACGAGAACGGAATCGTGATGACTACGATCAAGGCCGAACGAAAGTCGCGCAGGAAGAGCAGCACCATCAAGCCCGTGAGCAGCGCGCCAAGTAACGCTTCAATGGCGAGCGTACGCAACGAATTTTTGACGAGGCCGGATTGATCGAGTTCAAACGTAATCTTGATGTCTTCGGGTACGAGCGTTTGAAAGCGCGGCAGTTCGGCTTTGACGCGGTTGATGACATCGAGCGTAGACGCTTCGGCGCGCTTCGTCACCGGAATGTAAATGGCGCGCTTGCCGTTCACGTAACCATAACCAGTCAAAACGTCGCTGCCGTTTTCGACCGTAGCCACGTCGCGGACGTAAACGTTCGCGCCCGCGCCGTTGCGAATCGGCACGTCGTTGAGTTCCTTGATGTCGCGGACTACGCCATTGACGGCGGCGATGCGCGCGAGGTCTCCGGTGCGCAACGTGCCCGAAGGCAAAATCGCATTGCTCGAAGCAACGGCTTTGACGACTTCGTCAGGCGACATCCCGTAAGAACGCAAGCGTTCGGGGTCTACGCGAACGAGTACGGTGCGCTGGTTGCCGCCGAAGGGAGGCGGCGCTGATACGCCCGGCAAGGTCGAAAACAAAGGCCTGACGCGGAACAGCGCGAGGTCTGAGATTTCGCCCAGGCTGCGCGTCTCGCTGGCGAAAACGAGTTGGCCCACCGCGACGCTGCCCGCGTCAAAGCGCATCACGAACGGATTCACCGTGCCCGGCGGCATGAAGGCTTTCGAGCGTTCGACATACGCGATGACCTGCGCGAGCGCCTGGCTCATATCCGTGCC
>JAYSVR010000294.1:0-17802 GCA_043718445.1 Acidobacteriota bacterium
TTCGTCGTCTAGCTCCGGCTCCTAAGCCCACATTCAATTATACTAAGCCGCTGGAATCATTGGAGATAGAAGCACGAAAAGTTCCCGGATAGCCTCTCACAGACAGGCTTTCAAAGCAATCTTTCCAACGATGGCGAACCATCGGGAAATTCAAACCCAAGACCGTGAAATCGGTTTCAGCTAAAGCCGCAAACGTATCTTGCCGTTCAGGAATAAACGCTGTCGTCGGCGTCACGACGCCTTGCCGGTGCAGGTTGTTGATAGCTTGTACCTGAAATTCGTCAATGCAACCGGTGGTGAGCATTTCGGCGATCACTACGTCAAATTTGAGCGCGGGGTCGAACTGATGATTGCGCGCGTCGGCTTCGATGACTTCGATGACGTTTTCGTAGCCGTTCGCGCGAATGTTGGCGCGGGCTACGTTGGCGATGTATGGGTCGTATTCGAGCGCGATGACGCGGCGCGCTCCGGCACGGACGGCAAACAGCGCCAGCAAGCCCGAACCGGTTCCGGCATCGAGTACGGTGTGATGCGGCTTGACGACGGCGCGTATCGCGCGGTCAAAGGCTTCGGAACGCTCACGATCCATCAGGCATTGCCCGACCTGATCAAGCGAACTGAAAGCCGAATCAGTTGTAGTTGCGGTGAAGGTGTTTGTCATAACTGTTTGCACCGAATTTGAATGCTGCTTCGTCGCCGCAGCGACGTTTGAATGTAGCCGTGGGTTTTTCACCCACATAAAGACGGCAACCGATTCACTACGTCGTGTCAGCGACGATTGAAACGTGCGCCCCATCAGGCGTCGCTAACGCGACGCGAAAACTGTCTCGCGCTTTGCGTGGGTTGAAACCCACGCCTAAATTCAAGCGTCGCTACGCGACGAGGGGAAGCGCGTTAATTTTCAAGAGAACCTTACGAGCAAAATAATTGAGGCGAGCGCAAATGCGAGTCCGACGATCTCTTTCCAATGCAACGACTCCCGCAAAAGCACGACGCCTACAACGGTCAACAACAAAACAGTGGAAATTGAATAACAGACGCCTATCGTGGCGAATTTCAGATGCCGCATCACAAAGACCCAACCAAATGCAGTTGCTGAAAAGATAAGAAGTCCTGCCCAAAACCAGCTTGTCTGAAATGGCGTCGGCGATTGGCTTGCTCTCTTTAAGAAATAGTCTGCGGCAACGCTCACAGCACTCAGCGTAATCGTTACTGCTATTGCAACACTGAACTTGCTCATGAAACTTTTGCCCACTCGACCTTCTTGATGATTTTGTAACTGCCCAGTTTATAGGGCGTATAAATTTCTTTGGTTACTTTTATTTGGTTCACAAATTGTTTCCATAAGTTCGGCGAAAACCTGTTCTCTAACTCAGCCAACATTGGCATAAGCTGGTCTTGAAGGCTCTCCCAGTTTTGGCACAATTGAAAAACGCACCAGTAATAAGCTCCATCAGATTCGATAACGTCGAGTGGAAACAGCCTGCAATCAAGCGGTCGCAATGAATAAATTTTGCATTTGCCAGCTTCGTTTAGGAACGCGCACTTTTCACGATCAAGCACAAACCGTGTGTCTCTAATCAGCACGACCGACTCAGGAAATTGATCTTCAATATGACCTTCTTCCGTCGTAATCCACGGCATCTTGCAACAACTGCCATCACAATCAGGGCAAATATGGCTAAAGCCAAGTCGTTCAACTGCAATTATCAGTTCATCAAACGCTGATGTAGCGTCACTCATTCATTCGCCTTTCTTTCAAAACTTAAACTCAGTTCGACGACGGCTGCGATTTTTGCCGTGTCATGGGTTAAACCGAGATTCAGCGGACAAACCGGACAAGCAGGCAAAGATTTTTTTGAAAATGTGAGAGCCGTGCGATCGTGCTCCTTTCAGTCATCGCTAATGGAGCCTTTTTAGAAGCTCTCTCTCTGTTTAGAGGTACGAAACGCCAAGCACGCAATCTGGACAGATTGCGCTACGGTTGCGACGGTAGCGCAATCTGTCCAGATTGCGCTTTCTGCATTGCGTGTCTCAGAGCCAGGGGGCGAACTGCTAAAAATGTCAACGGGTCGTCGTTCAAAAACTAAAGCTCAATCCGGCGGTTGCGCGTCCGCTGCCTGCGGTCACGTAGCCTTGCGCGTGAGCGGAAAGCTGTACGGCGAACTTCCCTGCTGCCGGTTGAATCGAGCGGCTGACGAAGCCTGCCGTCAGTTGCGCGCGTTTCAGCTTCGCCAGTTGCACCATCAAGTCTGCGTGGTAATAGCTGAACGTCGGCGCGCGAAAAGCCCGTTCAAAGCTGGCGTAGCTGCTCACGCGGCCTTGCCAAAATTCGCTGTGGGCGCTGATCGCGGCTACGGGCGAAGTGCCGCCGGTTTCGTGATACGCGCCCAAGCCGCTGCAAAATTGCGTGGCGTGTTTTTCGCTGCGCACTTCGCGGCAGCCTTCCACACGAACCGAAACATACGGCTCATCGCCACCGGCCCAACCATCCGCCGCCACTTGCCACGAATAATTAGGCGAACGTTTGAGCTTGCGATTGACGACCAGCGCCAGTTGCGTGAACGGGCGACCAGCCTTACCTGAAATTCGTTCGAGCTCAGCCCAAACCGTCACGTCACGATGCGTAATGGTGTTGACGGGCAACATTGCCGTCGTTTGACCGACTACAGGAAACGCGAAAAAGCAAAATAGAAAGAGGCGACAAAGCGCGCTGCTGATTTTAGACATACGTACCTCGCAAGATGAGGGTACGGGGCAACTGTCGAACGATTGATTGTTTTCTTGGGAACGGCTTCAGTCCAGCCTTGCTTGTGGGGTTAATGCGAACGGGCTGTGCCGAGCGCGGTTTTTATACCACGCTGATTAGATTTTGTCTTGCCATCATTTCAATCCGCAATGCAACTGAGGTGATTGAAGCGGTTTTGCGGCTTCGCCGCAGTGATGTGCGGAAAGGCTTCGCCTTTCCGGTAAGTCTTCAAAATTTAAGGGCTACGCCCGCGATGTCCTCGCGCAAAAGGACGTTGGGGGCATAGCCCCATAATTCTAGTGCGCCTGCGGAAAGGCGAAGCCTTTCCGCACCTCACTGCGGCAGAGCCGCAAGAGCAAGCGCGCTCAAACTGTACTGTTCGCGCAGGCTTTGTTATCTCGTCAACGCAACCCGATGGTTCGCAACAACTTGTCGAAGCGTGCGTGGGTGCGCAATGCATCAGTTGCAATTACGGATTCAGCTTCAGCAGCGGCGCAACGCTATCAAGCTCTTTGCTGCCGACAGCCCAGATGGCTGTCAGCGCGGCGTCGAGCAATAAGCGGTCTTCCTGTCCCAGTGCATTGACGGCGGGCTTAATCGAATACTTTTTCATCAATGTAGCGCCGGGTTCGGCGGCAAGCGGGATCACGCCGATATTCATGGCTGCGCCCCAAGCCTGGCCTGCGTCCGTGAAGGCTTCGATGGCTTTGGCAAGGCTGGTTTTGATTTCGCCATCGGGCATCGTGGCGAAGGCTTCGTCTACGACCGCGCGGGCTTCGGCTAAGAGCGCGGCATATTGGGTGGAAGCTGAACGGGCTTGCGCGCCAGCGGAAAGTTTACGCAACGCCATATAAGCCTTGCGCCCTTGCGCGATGGCAGCATCCGGCGTAGGCGCGGGTTGCAGCGCCGTTGGAGCCGTGGAAGCCGGTTTCGCCGGTTGCGGTTCTTCGGTGATGAAAGAGAGGCTTTCGATGTCATTTAACCTGATTGCTCGGCTTTCGCCTTTCAAATCGAGATAGACGGTTTCTGCGTCGGCGCGCACGAACAGTCCACCAATGAGCGCGCCTTTTTTGGTTTTGACGATGACGGAATGTTTGGGGGCGGATGACGAAACCGCTGGGCGTTCCGGTCGGGTGCGCTGTATGTTGCGACCTTGGCCGGCGGTAAGTCCGCCCAGAAGAACGACGCCGAAAATGATGCACGTAAAAATCCTCAACTGTTTCATGACAGAACTCCTTGTCCTTTAGGAAGACACTTTATCTCTCTGTTGTTGAGTCATGAAAAGGGCGTGCCATTGGCTGAATTCCAACGGCAAGTTCTGAGGCGGTAGCGCAGGTTAGTAACCTGCGCTACCGCCTCAGAACTTGCGCTCTACTGGAAGTCCTCTAAACGCCAAAGGATTTATGGTGGCGTGTGATTAGACCGGCAAGCCGATGGTTCGCAACAATTCCTGAAAACGTGCGTCGGTGCGCAGACCGTCGAAGATCGGCTCCGTCCCCAGATGGATGAGATAGGAGCAGCGTTCTTCGATGGCGCCTTCGAGGGATTGGAGGGCGGATTCGGTTTCGCCGAGTCCGGCGTAAATCAGGGCGAGGAAAAAATAGGAGCTTTTGCCTTCGGCTAGATTTGGGAGACGAGGGCGGCGGCCTGTTCACGTTGACCGGCGCGTCCGTAAACGTAACCCAGCGCGCCGAGCAACACGTCGCCTTCGCCGGAGAGTTCGTAGGCGCGTTGCAGCACTTTGATAGATTCATCGTAGCTTCTGTGCAGTGGGGCCTGCTGGGCGTAAATCAGGCCGAGATAAAAGCGGGCGTGAATATAATTTGGGTCGAGTTCGAGTACGCGCTCGCAATGTTGGGCGGCTTCGGCGTAATTGCGCGCCTGATATTCGACCCAGCCCAGATTGGCCTGGAAGACGAAGGCGAGCGGTTCGAGACGATGCGCCTGCCGTTGGTAATGGCGCGCTTCGTCGTGGCGGGCGAGCGCACTGAGCAGGATCGAGGCGTACCAATGCGAAGCCGTCGCGTAGTTCGGATTGAGTTGCAGCGCGCGTTGGAATTCGCGCTCAGAGGCGGCCCAGTCCCATTCGTACCAGCCGTAAATCGCGGCCAACGAAGCGTGCGCTTCGGCGAGGGATTCGTTGAGGTGCAGCGCGCGCAACAGCGCCTGTTTGGCTTGCATCTTCACTGCATTGGGCCATCGTAGGCGGCGCGGCTCCGTAAGAGGCTACGATGATGAGGCTGTCGGCGAAGCCCCCCAATTCCAGAGAAGACAGCGGGGGCGAATTCGGGGTCAATGGTGAGCGCGCGTTGAAAGGCCGCGATGGCCTGTGTCTTCAAGTACAAGGGGCGTGGGCGTTGCGCTGATGCCAGTGAAAGCGGCCTTGCAAATAGGCTTGGTAGGCTTCGGGGCTATCGGTGGCGCGGCGCTGTAAATGTTCCTGTTGCGATTCGTTGAGGCGCAATTTCAAGTTGCGGCAAAGCTCTTCGGTGAGTTCCTGTTCGAGCGCGAGAATGTCGGCGAGCGGACGTTGGTATTGTTCGCCCCAAAGTTGCGATCCGTCGGCGGTGTTGATGAGTTCGGCCTTGACGACCAGCTTGTCGCCGATCAACTTGTCGCTGAATTGATGCAGACGGCCTGCGAATACGGCGCGCACGCCGAGTTCGCGTCCGATGGCGAGCGGCTCTTGTTGCGCGCCGCGATAACGCTGGACGGTGCTATAAGCCAGGACGCGCAGTTGCGGCAACCGCGCGAGGTTGGAAATCAGGCTTTCGGGAATGCCTTCGCTCAGATAAGCCGCTTCGTCATTGCCGCTGACGTTGACGAAGGGCAATACGGCGAGCGAATCGAAGGTGCGCGACGGGCTGCCTGAAGGGTTTGAAGATTGCCGCCTTCCTGATGCGTTTGATGCGTTGCCGCTGGGGTTGGAATTTGACGGATTGAGCGCGAGTGAAAGCCAGTCTGAACGGCTGTCGCTCAGCGGCTGGCCTTGTTGCAGCCGTTTCAAATCGTTGTGCAATTCGTCGGCGGTTTGATAGCGATCTGCGCATTCTTTGGCGAGCAAACGACTGATGGCGCCCTGCAATTCAGCCGACGTTTCAGGCGCAAACTGTGCGAGCGGTTGCGGCGTGCGGTCGAGCAGGGCTACGAGAATGTCGCCGGTCGTAGGGCCGTCGAAGGGCAGGCGTCCGGCTAGCATTTCGTAAAGGATGGTACCCAGACTGAACAGATCGGTGCGCGCGTCTACGACTTGGCCGCGCGCCTGTTCGGGCGACATATAACGCAACGTACCCAGAATCATGCCGGGCGTCGTTTGGGCTGCGTTGGGTGAAGTTTTCAGAAAGCTCGCGAAGGTATCGCCTTCACTCGGCGCGACAGTTTCTGCGTTGGTAGCGTTCGGGTCAGTCAAAAAATCCGTTTCGGTCAGCTTGGCGAGGCCGAAATCCAGGACCTTCACGTAACCATCCGTGCGCAACATGATGTTTTCGGGTTTGAGATCGCGGTGCGCGATGGCTGCGCTGTGCATCGCGGTCAGGGCGGCGGCGAGTTGTACGACCAGCGGCAGGGCTTCGTTGAGGGGTATGCGGCCTTGCCTGAGGCGTTCGCGCAGGGTTTGGCCTTCGATAAACTCGGTCGCAATGAAGCGCAGCCCGTCCGCTTCGCCAATCTCGTAAATGGTCATTACGTTGGGATGGTTCAGCCGGCTGGCAGCCATCGCTTCCTGCTCGAAGCGGCGCAGGCGTTCGCGGTCTTGGGTGAATTTATGGGGCAGGACTTTGAGAGCTACTCGACGCTTGAGGCGCGTGTCTTCGGCCAGGTAAACCTCGCCCATTCCGCCTGCCCCAATTTTGGAGAGAATCCGATAATGTGAAAGTTGTGTGGGGAACATTCGTTTCGATTCCTGTGGAAGTGTAATGCGCGCGGCATCTTAGCTCAGCTAAGTCTATTTGTGGCTTTGGATAGGTGGTTTTATCTGAGCTAGAGAAGCAGCAAGACTGACAAGAACTACTAAATTAACTAGAGGGTTAACTAGCTATTTACCAATAGCTTACGGATTTTATCTTGAAATAAGATTAATTATTCTAAAGTAGAATCGAGACTTAAATGGCGTATTCTAAGGTAAAAGGTGAGATTGAGAGCGGCGCCTTTAACCAGTTGAAAATAGAAGGGTTAAACAAACTGGCGACTATTTGCTGAACGCGGTGAGAATTAAGCTGTTTCAGCGGAATTAAACAGAGATGAGTAGCGCGTTGAGAGGCAAAACGAGCGATGCATCAAGCGATGGGCGGAGTTATGGGAGGGATGGGAATGAGCGGTGTGAAGAAATGGTTTCAGTTGGGGCGATGACGTTTGGCCAAATTCCCTGTTCTCAGGATTGAGGATCGCGTAAGGCTGAGGTTCTTTTAGCCGTCAAAATCTGAGCCGTTATCAGCCGCTCGTTTAGCAAAATTGGAGGCGAGAATAGAAAAGTTTTGGTGGTTGCGGAATAATTAGCGAGAGAATCCGCCAGCAACCTGGAAAGGTTGCTGTACCGTTATTTGGCTTTAAGAACAAGCAAGGTGATGTCGTCGTCTTGCGGGATTCCGGCGGCCCAGTCTTCGCCGAGAGCGAGCAGGTTTTCGATCAGGGCTTGAGGGGAAATCGTGTGGCCGTGGTCGGCGAGCATACGTTTGATGGCGTCGTCACCAAGCATTTCCCTGCTCTGATTGAAGCGTTCGGGCAGGCCGTCGCTCATCAGTAGGAGCAGATCGCCGGAGTGAAATTCGAGCGTGAATTCGGTGTAAGGGTATTGCTTGATGCTGCCGAGCGGTACAGCTTTTTGCAGATGCTCTTCGATCTGGCCGGTAGCAGCGCGGTAGATAAACAGGGGCGGCATGCCTGCGCAGGTGAGGCGGAGCGATTGGTTTTCTACGCGGATGAGCGAGAGTGCCATGAACATGCCGCGCATATTCATCAGTTTGAGCGCGCGCGAAATCAGGCTGAAGGTTTCGGCTAGGTTGGGATCGTGGGCGTGGGCGTTGAACAAGCCTTTCGTAGCCGTTACGACCGTACCCGCTTTGAGGCCGTGACCGGTGGCGTCGCCGATAGCGAGAGTCAGAACACCTTCTTTATTGACGGCAAAATCGTAGTAATCGCCGCCGACTTCAGTGGCGGTTTTCATGTAAGCGGCGATCTCAAGGCCAGGCAGTTTCGGGACTTGTTTGGGCAACATGGAAAGCTGCAACTGGCGGGCTTCTTCGAGTTCGCGGCGACGGGCTTCGTTTTGGGCTTCGAGTTCTTCGCGGCGGCGGGCGTCTTCGATGCGCTGTTCGATGAGGCGGGCGTTCTCTAACGCGAAGGATGTCGGCGCTCCGACATTCGCCAGAAGTCGTTTGTCTTCAGCAGTAAAGGGCAAGTCGCCGAGTCTTGAACCGACTATGATAAAGCCTTGCAGGTCGTCTTTGGCTTTGAGGGGAAAGAGCAAGGCGGCTTTGATTGACCGAAGGGTTTGCAGTTCTTGATGGGCTGGGGAGTGATGAGACAAAGACAGCAAAGCATCGTCACCCTCAGTTCCCTGTTGCTCAGAATCTGTTTCCGACGCATTTACGATTTCTTCCACATCCCAAGCTGACTCGTTATCAGCCGCTCGTTTCAGCAAAGGTGCGTCGGATGGCAAAGTGAGAGTGGTTGGGTTCACGCTGACGTTTTTACCGAATACCTGATATTCGCAACGGTGCGCGCTGGTAAAACTGCCTTTCGCTGCCTCGCGCAAAAAGATCGTGACGCTGTGGGTTTGCAAAGCGGATTGAATGCGCGTGGCTACGAGTTCGAGCAGTTGAGGTTGGCTGGTGACGGTGCGGACAGATTCGCTGAGTTCGGCCATGATCTGTTGCGCGTCGTAAGACTGGCGGAAGAACTTGCGATCAATGACCGGAGCGAAAAAGCGGTTGTTGAGAAATTGCGAAAGGCGAAAGGCAGCGATGCCTACGGCGGCGGAGACCCAGCCGATGGTGAGGCCGGAAGGACGCCAGCGCTCAAAGAGCGTCGTGAGCAATTGCGTCACGATGAACCAGACGAGAGCGATGACGAATAATGTCGCACCGCGCGATACGAACAAATAACGCAATCCGCGACGGAGGATAAAGCTGATCGGAATGACTTTGTGGCGAATGATGGCGTAAGCAAACGAGAGTGGAATGAGTGGCAAAACGAGGTACAGCCCCCATTGCGTCCAACTGATCAACTTGCCCCATCCCGGCAGGTTTTTCATTGCCGGAAAATTGTTAAGCACCAGCAGAAAAAGTCCGAGAAACCCGGGAACGATGCCAAGCAACGCCAGACGAATGCGGCGGCGCGCATCAAGATTAGCTTGCCAATAGTTATAAGCGATGAAGAAAAACCCGGCGGCGAGGTAGGCTGCAACCATCAAGTTGCCGATTCCGAATTTCGCATCGAGCGCAAGCCAGTCTTTCAATATCGGCAGCCGGAGGTAATCGTCTCGCCAATATGCGGGCAAACGTCCGCCCAGCCCAAAAGGGAGCAAGAGCAAATAATTCGACCAATAGATAATGGATTCGAGATGCGGGAAGCGTTGCAAAAGGCGCGAGCGTTCAGGGAAGTTGAGAAAGAAGATGGCAAAGAGCGGCATAAACCAAAACGCCGCGATTTTGGGCAGTGCGATCAAGAATTCAACCGGCTTGCCAAATATTGAATAGGGGTAATAGTCAGTCATCAGGCCGGTGAAAGTCCCCAGCATCAGCGCCAATAACCAGGCTTGGTGATTTTCAGGTTTGAGCAACAAGAGCGCCAATCCTGTCCCTAAAAACACGAACCAGATCAAAAGATAAATCTGCCGATCCCGATTACTGTAACTATACTTTCCTGATGCATTCGCCGGATAAGCGATCGTACGGCTGGTTATCGCGTAGACCTGTCCGTTGCGACTAAAGGTCATCGTAAAAGGCGTGCCAACCGGCGAGCGGTCGCTAAATTCGAGCATGCTCCAATCATCGGCTGGATGAATGCCGTTAATAGCAATGAGTTCATCGCCCTTTTGCGCGGCAGCCACTGGGCCAAGCGGATCAGTGCTAGTGGTGAAAAAATGGAGGCCGTCATTGCTGTCGCCGTTCCAACCGGTGTAACTGCCGACTTCCACAAATTGAAAGTACAAATTGACGGATTGGTAAAAGAACATCAGCGCGAAAAAGATTCCGCCGAAAAACAGCCGTTGTTTGCGTAAGTCCATCGGGTCGAACTCCTTGCGTTGCCAGAATTATTTCACTTTCAGCACGACGAAAGTCACGTCGTCGTTTTGCGCGAAGCCTTGTGCCCATTGATCTTCGGCTTGAATGAATTGCGCGACGATTTGCGTAGCGGTCAGGCTGTGCGCCAAATGCAAAATGCCTGCGCCCTTGTCGAAACCGAGAATTTCTCCGGCGGCGTTGAAGCGTTCGGGAAAGCCGTCGCTCATCAGCACCAGCGCGTCGCCGGATGCGAGAACAATAGATTGTTCGCGGTAAGGGTAATTTTTCATGCTGCCGAGCGGCATGGTCTTCATCAGGATTTCTTCGACTTCGTTGGTCGCGCGGCGATAGAGCAGCGCGGGCGGCATTCCGGCGGAAGCGATGCGCAAGTCGTTGCCTTCGAGCTTGACCAGCGTGAGCGCCATGAATAGCGAACGCAGGTTCATGGATTTCAAGACGCGCGAAGATTGGTTGAGCGTGTCGGTCAAAGAGGATTCGGCGGCGTGGGTATAAAAGAGGCTTTTCATCGCCGTGACGACCGTACCCGCTTTGAGTCCGTGACCGGTGGCGTCGCCGATGGCTACGGTGAGCGTGCCGTCACTTGAGAGGTGAAAGTCGTAATAGTCGCCACCGACTTCCGTAGCCGTTTTCATATATGCGGCGATTTCGAGGTGCGGCAGTTGGGGAACCGACTTGGGCAGCATCGAAAGCTGAAGCTGGCGGGCTTCTTCGAGTTCGCGGGCGCGGGCTTCGTTTTCGGCTTCGAGTTCTTCGCGGCGGCGGGCGTCTTCGATGCGCTGTTCGATGAGCGAGGCGTTTTGCAGCGCCAGCGAAGTCGGCGCGACGACCGACTGGATAAGTCGTTTGTCTTCTGTCGAAAAAGGTAAATCACCTAAGCGCGCGCCTAGAAATACGGCCCCTGACAGTTCGTCTTTTACTTTAAGTGGCAACAACAGCGCAGGTCTCAATGTTTGCAATACTTGCAATTCCTGACCTAAGAATGAATTTGAAGTGCGACCATTTCCTGCCCAAACAGGTTTCGCGTCTTTTTCTATCGGCCAATCAAGTTCGAGCGGTTCGTCGCTGAGGGATAGTTCAGTCAACGCGTGAGAGTTCGCGGGCAGTTGCGAAGGCCGCAAACAGTTCACGGCTTGCCCATCTCGCGGGTGGTATTCGCAAGCGTAAGCCGACTTGAATTCCCCGCTCTGCTGGTCTTTGAGCAGGATGGTTACACTCTCGGTTTGCAGCGCGGCTTGCAGCTTGGTGGCGACGAGTTCGAGCAGGCGCGGGACTTCGGTCGTAGTTTGTAGCGAGTCGGCTAATTCGCTCATTAGTTTTTGCGAGTCGTAAGCCTGACGGAAAAAACGGCGGTCAATGGCGGGAGCGATAACGCGGCGATGCACGCCATGAACAAATTGCCACGACACCAATGCGACGAACGCAGAAAGCGTACCCACAACGCGACCATCGCTTACGCGAAAGTAACGGAAGAGCGCATCCATCATCAGCCAGGTGAAGATCGCTACGCTGGCAATAAGCAGCAGGATGGAACCGCGCGAGACCAGCAGGTAACGAACGCCTCGGCGGATTATCAGACTGATCGGAATGACTTTGTGTCGGATGATGGCATAAGCAAACGAGAGCGGAATCAGGGGCAGAGTGAAAAGCGTTGCGCCTTGAACCAAGCCATAAAGCCACTTCTGGCTTTGCCGCAAACCGGTAGACTCAATTAAGACCAACAACAAAAGATTCAGAAAGGCCAGCCCTGCGCCAGCGGTAATAACACGCAAGCGCCGTCGGGCGTCGGCATTGGCGGTGCGATAACCTACGCCTAAACAAATCAATCCAGCGATGAGATAGGCAAAGACGAGAAACAAAGCGATCCATTGCAATGAATGATCGTAAAGCCAGCGAAAATGTACCAAGCGATAAAAGTGATCCATCCACGGAAACTGCATACGTTCGGGCGCAAAGAAGAACTCGATGACGAGCATCGGCAGATAAAGCCCGTATTCAAAGCGCGGGAAGCGTTCGAGCCAACGCGAACGTTCGGGAAAGATCAAAAAGAAATGCAGAAATAATGATAGCAGGAGCAGTGAAAGAATGCGGGCGGCAGCGGCAATGTAATCGCCAATTCCTGCAAAAACATAATAGGGCAAGGCGGATTCAAAGTGCATGCCGCCAAACGCCATTAACATGAGCGAGAGAATCCAAACCTGTTTACTTTCGGGCTTCAACAGCAAAAGACCATAACCCGCGAATAAAAAAAGTGCCGGAATGAGCCAATTCAAAAACTCGAAAAGAGTAAATTCCTCCCGCAGCGATGCAGGCCAGTCAGTCGTACTCAGCAAAAACTCTATGTGCAAATCGCCGCGTTTAACTGCCATACGATAGGTGGTTCCAGGCCAAACAGCCCGCGACAGATTGAGTACTTTGCGCCAGTCAGAATCGGGCGACTGGCCGTTGATAGCGAGAATTTCGTCGCCTACCTGTAAAACGTTGGCCGGACCTTGCGGGTCTACTTTGGTAAGAGTGAAATGGCCGTTTTTCGCCAAACTCGTCCACCCGTCATAACTGCCGTGAAACCAAAATTGGAGATAGCCGGTCAATCCCCAGTACGTCAGCATCAAGACGAAAAGGAGAAAGCCGAGCAGCAAACGCCTGCGAGTGTTCATGCATGATCCTCAGTGACGAACGAATCGGTTAATGGAATTGCGTGACAATCTCTTTATGTTAAGATTGCGCCGCTTTCAAGCGAGACGCCTCGCACTCATACGTTTTACTTCACAATCAAGTTTTCAACTGACTTCTGTTAGGAGGCTAGCAACTGTGCCGAATCCCTTTGCGATTCAGACCGAACAGCAGGACGGGCTTTCCGTCATCGCGCTCGAAGGTTTCGTGGACGCGCACACCGCGCCGCAATTCGAGAACGCCGTACAAGCTGAGATAGACCATGACCGGCTGCGCATTGTCGTAGATTGCGCCAAGCTCAATTACATCTCGTCGGCGGGCTTGGGCGTATTCATGAGCTTCATCGAAGAACTGCGCGAACGCGGCGGCGACATCAAGATCAGCGGCCTTGCGCCGAAGGTCAAACATACGTTCGAGATTCTGGGCTTTCAGGATATTTTCGAAATGCCTGACGATCTGGCTACGGCGAAGTCCCAATTTCAGACTGCGTAACCGGAGGACATTGTGATGGCGGATATAGAAAAACGCTTTAGCTTACAAGTTCCCTCCTCGACCGAAAATCTGGCGATGATCCGCGAGTTTGTCTCAGGCGTAGGCGGTCAAGCCGGACTCGGCGAATCAGAAATCGGCAAGCTCGAACTCGCTGTTGACGAAGCCTGTGCCAACGTGATCGAACACGCATACGGACACGACCTGAGCAAAGACGTGACGGTGCGCGCTTCGTTTGATAGTGACGCGCTGCGCATCGCCGTCATTGACGAAGGGCAAGGCTTCGACCCCGGCACCGTCACGCAAAGCGAACTCGACGAACTCGTACAGCAACGCAAGTCCGGCGGCTTGGGCATGCGACTGATTCGCACGCTGATGGATGAAGTGCAATATGAAATCGGGCCGGGTCAGAAAAACGAATTGCACATGTTGAAAAAGATTCGTTAAATTAGGTTGCCTATTAGGAGGTCGAAAATATGCAAGAAGCTAACAATGGTAAAAAGTTGTATCAGAAAATTGCCCAGGTGGCGGAACCAGAAGTCATGGCTATTGTGCTTGGGGGATTACTAGCAGCCGTGATTCCTGAGATATTGGAGTATCAACGATCTCAAGTGAATTCTACTGCGGCACATCGTAATCCTTTTTTTTACTTATATGTTTCGGGACTGGCGCTTGCGCTTCTTTTGCTAATTGCTTTTGCCGTTTACTTATTCACTAAACGACCCAAAAAAGAAGTTGAGCTAAAAATGCGTATTAGCAATGCGTTCGTCAACGCACTCGACAAAAGCCTATTAAACCCCAAACCGATGAAAGAGGATGTTAGATGAGCAGCCAATTGACCGATGGGTCAACGAAACCTTCAGCGTTGATACAATCTGTTTTGGACGAAGCAGATAGCTCTTTACAAAGTATTGACCCGTCGCCGTTTTCACCACAGGCGTTCACCAGACTGAAGGAAAAAGTAGGTGAATTCAGTGCCCAGCTTGTCGTTGAATCAATTAAAACGTCTAAACGTCATAAATCTGATTCTGTATCAGCTGCCGACATAGAACACGCCAGCCAATATTTGGTATCAAGTTCGTCACATAAAATCTATAAACACATCGGTACGATGGGGGGCATTCTCTTAGGGGCAGGTTTTTCCAACATATTAGCCATCATTACAACTGGGCAATTTACCATCACAGGCATCGTGTCATCCTGTATCTTAGCGGCGGTAGGAGCTTTTATGGTCGCGTTTCACATCGCAAAAGAATAACCCCTTGCTTCGTTTTGTTATCTCTAATATGTCCACATCACCTGCTCTACTTCCTTCCACCCTTGATAATTCCCGCCTCGAAGCGCTGCTCGAATCGGCGCAGCTTCTGCATTCATCGTTAAATCTCGAAGACCTCTTGCGTCACCTGCTGCGTTCGGTGATGGGGCGCTTGTTGGTGTCGAAGGCCTTCATCGCCGTCGGCAACGCCAGCGACAACAAAAGCGGCGCGATGCGGTTGGAACTCGTGCGTGGACTGGCTTCGCTCAAAGTCGGCAACGATTACGACGAAGCGAAAGCGCGCGAACAAGGCATTGATTTGATTCTGCCTATCGGTGACGCCAACGCTCCCACCGGAGTGTTGGGCATCGGCAAACCATCGAACCGTGAACTCGACCAAAACGAAATCGAATTCGTCAAAGCCCTGTTGGGCATCGCCGCCAGCGGTATTGCCAACGCACGTGCCCACGCCGAGTCGCATCGCCTGAATCAGGCGCTTGATCAAAAGGTGCAAGACATGCAGGCGCTGATTGATCTCGGTCGCGGACTGACCTCTACGTTTGAGGCCGAAGAGGTCGCGCGGCTGTTGGCGCTGACGTTGGCCGGACGTTGGGCGGTGCGGAAATACGCCGTCGCCGCATGGAAGAAAGGCCATCCGCCCGTGTTGCGACAAAAAGGAATGAGTCTCGATTTGCTGACCGATTACGAAGCGTATGGTTATGACCCCGAATTGCTGGAGGATGCGCTGCGCGTCGCTGACTTACCTGAAGGAATCATCCGTGACAGCGTGATTGCCGAACAAGGCACAATCTGTTTCCCCATCAAGGCCGGAGACAACACGACCGGCGGCCTCGTCGTACTCGGCGCGCGTCCCGGCAACTTGCCGTACTCAGAAGCCGATCTCGAATTCGGCGCGGGTCTCGTAGCGCAAGCCGCCGTCGCGCTCGAAAACGCCTGGTACTTTCGCGGCGCGGTCGAACGCAAAAAGGTCGAGCAGGAATTACAACTCGCTGCTTCGATTCAGGAAGGGCTGTTCCCTGCTTCGCTGCCGAAACTGGTTGGTTACGACATCGCGGCGCGCAACCGTCCGGCGCGGCACTGCGGCGGCGACTATTACGACATGCTGACGGTGCCAGACAGCGACTCGCACTATCTGCTTTGCGTCGCCGACGTATCAGGCAAGGGATTGCCCGCTTCGTTGCTGATGAGCAATATGCAAGCAACGCTGCGTGCGCTGTTAGGCCGCGTACCTTCGCTGACCGAACTCGCCGCGCTCACGAATGAAATGCTGCACGCGACGACGCCGTCGAATAAATACGTCACGGCAATTTTGGTCGAATTCGATCCGGCGACGGGCAAAGGCATCTTCGTCAACGCAGGCCATCAGGATTGTTTGCTGCTGCGTTCAAGCGGCGAAGCGCAATGGCTGAAATCTACCGGCACGCCGCTGGGCTTGCTGGAGGGCTTGCCTTACGACGAGCAGGCTTTTGAGTTAAACCCCGGCGAACTCATCGCGCTTTTCTCAGACGGCGTGACTGAAGCTCAAGACGAACACGAAAATGAATTCGGCGAAACCGCCACCGCCGATTTCATCCGCACCATCGCCGATGATCCCGCGTGCGAAATCGTAGAAAAAGTATTTTGCGAAATTGACCGCTTCGCCGGAGCCGCGCCGCAATACGACGACATTACGCTGATGGTGATTAAGCGGACGGCCTAGCGCGCCATTACCACACGCACAAGCAAGCCAAGTCGCTTGAGCATCACCGGACGTAACGGCAACCGTAGCGTAACCTTGCCAAGGTTGCGCGGCTGGGCAGGCAACGCATTATTGTTAAGCGCACGCCGGCCGGATGGGTTGGCTTCTGAGGCTATCCGTTCCGCAATAAGTATTCGCAATGTGATCGGCGCAACCTTGGCGAGGTTGCGCTACCGCCATCTCTATGACTGACCAATTCAACTACGACGTATTTCTGAGCCACAGCCGCCGCGACCGAGGGCGCGTGCGCGAGATCGCCGAACGCTTGCGGGCGGATGGGCTGCGCGTGTGGCCCGGCGTCTTTGAGGATGAAGGGGGGAAACCAATCCGCTGATGACCGGCAGGCGCAGCGCGAGGAAGGGTTGGAGCAGTCGCGCGTGCTGGTGCTGTGTCTGTCGGCGCAGGCCTACGGTGACGAGTGGGCGCAGTTGGAAGCGGAAACGTTCCGGTTCCGCGACCCGCTGCATCAGGCGCGCCGCTTCCTGCTGCTGCGACTCGACGCGGCACGCCCCCCGTCACAACCCTTGCATCTTAGTAGCAACGCAAGTTAGCGTAATGATGGTTTCGGGAGAACCAAACACCATGAACAAGAAGAAAACGAACACATCAACTGGCCTTCGGTTTAGCCGATTGAGCATCAAGAACTACAAGAAGCTCGACTCTTTGGAGATTGATTTTCCACCTCCCCTGATGGAATCGGATCTCGACATCCTGGTTTTTGGTAGTAAAAATGGCGGCGGGAAAACTTCAGTTATCGAATGTTCTTCGCTACTCATACTGGTTGGGATTCTTGGAGAAAAAAGGTTCAGTCGCCTTGGAGAAGTTGACCCACTGCTGGATGTTGCCAATCTAATGGTACAAGCTGGCAAATCTCAGGCGTCCCTTGAAGGTGTCTTTGAGCAAGATGGGCTTACCTGCACTGTCACGCTAAAAATTGGTCGTAAAGGTTTTTCGGATACTGTTATTAAAGGCGAAGACTCCATATTCAGACGCTTACAGCAAGACTCAAAACAATGGCTAGCAGGTGGCCCAGAATATGCGCTAAGTAGTATTTTGGCTTTCTCTGGTGAACCGTTGATTCTCCCACCGCTAGTACATTTCAACAGCTATCGAAAGGTACAGGAATCGAACCCTGAACTTGGCATGATGGCTGATGATTATCCTCTTAATCGCCCTATTCGTTTTCCTGGGCGCTCAGGCATGCGAGTTGGCAGTTCTAACGTAAGCCTCTTTAAGCTTGAGATTTTACGCTCACTGATGGGAAGAGCGTCCTTGTTTGAGGGGTTGGATAATCGTGAATCTGCGGATGTGTTGTCGAAATTAAACAGTCTTATTGAGCGTTATTGTGGAGGGCGCATTGAAAATCTGCGCCCGCTAGCTGACAACCGAGTAGATATACGAATTAAACTGAATAACAGTGAAAATTCTTTTTCTTTTGATGGCTTGAGCTCAGGCCAGAAAGAAATGATCGCAACCCTTTTCCTGATATGGAAAAATACTCACGAGCAGCCCAGCATTGTCCTTATTGATGAACCTGAGCTACATCTCAACGCCGAATGGCATGGGGATTTTGTTGAACAATTACGCAGGCTTGCACCTCACAATCAATACCTCCTCGCGACACATTCGGAAGAAA
>JAYSVR010000295.1:0-17796 GCA_043718445.1 Acidobacteriota bacterium
ATTGAAATGGCCTATTACCTCGACTACCTCAACGCAGTTTACTTTCACATCAAATTGATGCGGGAACACGGCGAGGTTCGTTACGGGGTATTTGAGAGATCGCTTGTTGAATCAGCCTTAGCTCGGCCTCAACAAGCGGCGGCTTATGAAGCCGCTGACTTGCTTCGTCAGGCTGCAACATTGTGTTTCGGCCTCATCAAGAATCATCCGTGGGTTGGCGGTAATAAGCGAACGGCAACACATCTGACGGAACTGTTCCTGAGTGCGAATGGCTGGCGCGTCTTGGCTGAAGAGGCAGAAGTCATAGAGTTGGTTTTAGCGATTGAGTCAGACCACTTTTCCATTGACGACATCGTGCATTGGTATCGCATGCATAGCCGACCCAAATAAAAAACTGCAATCGAAAGGAAGATGATGGAAGCAACCACAGAACGCACGATCACGACCGCTCTCAACGAATCGCAGGCCGCGCCCGTCACCGCCGTCAAAGAAAAAGTAGCCGCACTCGCCGGACGATTGATCTCGCTCGATGTCTTTCGCGGACTGACTATCGCGGGCATGGTGCTGGTCAACAACGCCGGCAATGGGAATTACGTTTATCCGCCGCTCGGCCACGCCACATGGCACGGCTGGACACCGACCGATCTGATCTTTCCCTTCTTTGTTTTCATCATCGGCGTAGCCATTCCGCTCGCCTTTGAAAAACGCAAAGCCGCTTTAGAAAGTGGGGGCGGCAATCAACGCGACCTCTATCTCAAAATCATTCGCCGTTCGGCGACGATTTTCGCGTTGGGCTTGATGATGGCGGCGTTTCCGTTCACCGCCGACCGCTGGTCGAACCTGCGCATCCCCGGCGTATTGCAACGGCTGGCGCTGTGTTATGCGTTTGCTTCGGTGATTTATCTCAAGGCGCGTTTGCGGACTCAGTTGTGGATTACCGCTGCGTTGCTGTTGGGTTATTGGGCTGCGATGAAACTCGTCGCAGCGCCGGGTTTTGCGCGCGGCGATTTGACGATGGAAGGCAGCCTGGCTTCGTGGATAGACCGCACGCTGCTCGCCGGACACATCTATCGTCCGGCTTACGACCCCGAAGGCATTTTGAGTACCGTGCCCGCCATCGCCACGGCAATGATTGGCGTCTTTGCCGGACAATGGCTGCAACAACAACGCGAGACTTACGAAAAAATCGCAGGGCTATTCGCTGTCGGCGCAGGCTGCATCATCACGGGTTACGTTTGGAGCGCGGTCTTTCCCATTAACAAAGCCTTGTGGACGAGTTCGTATGTGATGTTCAGTGGCGGAATGGCGCTGTGTTCGCTGGCGCTGTGCTATTGGCTGATTGATGCAAAACAATTCGCGTGGGCACGGCGCGGCTCTTATCCGCTGGTCGTCTTTGGCGTAAACGCACTCGCCTTATTCGTAGGTTCCGGCCTGCTGGCGCGCGTCTTCAGCCTGATCACAATGCCGCGACTGGACGGCACGCCAGGCAATTTCAAAATCTGGTGTTATGAACATTTATTTTTGATGTGGCTTTCGCCCATCAATGCATCATTGGGTTTCGCGTTGAGTTACGTCGCGCTGTGGTGGGTGCTGATGTGGGTTTTGTATAAGCGCCGCATCCTCATCAAGGTTTGATTTGGAGTGCTGCGGCTTTGACGCAGCTTTCCCACGGTCTTCCGCACGAGTCGCTTCCCAGAATCAGTGGGAAAGCTGCGTCAAAGCCGCAGCACTCCAAAAACAAAGAAGGGTTACGGTTCTCAAACTGAGAATCGTAACCCTTGAAGAAAGGAGGAGGCTCTTTGCGAAAAGAGTCTTTCTAGCAGCAGAAATTCTATGGATGGCCTCGCACGGGCGCACGAATCACGTCGCGCACCCACGCGGGCCGCTGTAAACCTTTTTGCCTTTTTCTACTCTGCCTAACGCGGGCCTGACCGAACGCTGCACACAATCACGTGCCGCAACCTTACCCACCAAGCCGCCACGCATTTTTTTGAACTCGACTGCTTTTGTTTTATTTTGACCGGACGTTTGTGGTGCAAACGTCACAACAGGTAGGAACCGAAAGAAGAGCGGAATTGAGCAATCAGAGAAGGGATAAACTCGAACAGCCTGATTGCGCGCTGTCCGTAGTGTTAGTGCTGGCAAATTAGAAACGTTACGTTGCGTTTGGTGAAATTCTTGCCGCTCTCATCTCGCTTCAGTATGATGCGCCGCAATCACATAACAGCACTTCCCCCTGTGGCTAAACTTAAAAGGAATTCACGCAATGGCTCTCATTCGTTTCACCGCTAACTATCAAGACCTTTCGACTGATCGCGGCTTTCAATTCAAGTTCATGTGCGACAAGTGCAACAACGGTTATATGACGCGCTTTCAGACTTCGATCACGGGCGTCGCCGGTGACTTGTTGCGCGGCGCCGGACACTTGCTCGGCGGTTTCTGGCATAACGCAGGCAACAGCGCTTACGACATTCAACGCGCCGTCGGCGGACACGCGCACGACAGCGCCTTTGCCGAAGCCGTCGAAGAAGCCAAAGGCCACTTTCATCAATGCACGCGCTGCGGCAAGTGGGTTTGTCCCGACGTATGCTGGAACGCCGCCGCCAACCTCTGCGAAGGCTGCGCGCCCAATTATCAGGAAGAGTTCTCAGCCCAACACGCGCACGCCAAAGCCGAAGCCGCGCGCCAGCAACTTTACGAACGCGCGCAACAAACCGATTACGCTTCGCAAACCGATATGAACCCGGACGCCACTTACGCTGCGCCGACTCGCCCTTCGATCAACGCTGTCACAGAAGCCGCCAATGCCCCGTCTATCGTCGGCGTTGCGTGCAACCACTGCGGCACACTTTCTAACAGCAAGTTCTGCCCTGAATGCGGCCAAGCCATGAATGCCAAGTTGCGTTGCAAGGCGTGCAACACTGAACTCGAAGGCAAGCCGAAGTTTTGTAAGGAATGCGGCGGGAAGATTGAGTACGCGGCTTGAGTTTTCTGCCAATCAGCGGATGTTACGCGGTAAAGATCGCTCAGGTACGTTTGACTCAAAAATGTTCGATACGAGAAGCCTTTTCACCGCAGAGAAAAGAGAGGTCACGCAGAGTTACGCAGAGGGGGAGGGAAGTTTTATTCTTCTCTCTGCGAATCTTTGAGAGACCTCTCCTTCGCAAAACTGAATTTGTGACTGCGTAACATCTGTTAATCAGATCAATTCGCCATACAAACTATTCTGATGAACTTGGGTGACTTTTACCTTCGCCAACTCGCCGAGCATTTCGCCCTGCTTCCGAAAATTCACCACCTTATTGCAGCGCGTATGCCCCGTGTAATCATCGTTTGAGCGGGCGCTGAAGCCCTCGACTAACACCTCGACGGTTTGGCCGACGAGGCGCGCGTAGCGGCGAAGCTGGACGCGTTTTTGTAATTCATTGACGCGCATAAAGCGTTCGGTCACGACTTCGTCAGGCAAGTTGTCGGTGTAAGTCGCAGCCGGCGTATGCGGACGCGGCGAGTATTTGAAAATATACAGCCCGTCATATTCAACTTCGGCGACGAGGCTCATGGTTTCGAGAAAATCGGCTTCGGTTTCGCCGGGGAAGCCTATGATCAGGTCGCCGGTGATGGAGTAATCTTTTTTGCCCTGCTTAATCAGCGCGATTTTTTCGAGGTAATCTTCGCGCGTATAGCCGCGCCGCATCATCCGCAACACGCGCGTACTGCCCGATTGCGCAGGCAAATGAACCCACGAACAAAGGTTGTCGTGTGAGTCCATGACTTCAATAATCTCGCGGTCGAAATCGCGCGGGAACGAGGTCGTATATTTGATGCGCGGCAATCCGCTTTCGAGCGCGACCCGTTCGAGCAACTTGCCGAAAGTGATCTCAGTCGCGTCGGTTTCAACGCCGCGCTGGTTATAGGGCTTGCCGCTCAGACCGTAACTGTTCACGTTTTGACCAAGCAAATGCACTTCTTTGTAACCTTGCGAGGCCAGGCGTTGGGCTTCGTCCACAATGCTGTCGGGTGTACGGCTGCGTTCGCGCCCGCGTGTGAAAGGCACGATGCAATAAGAGCAAAACTTGTTACAGCCTTCGGTGATCGTCAGGTAAGCGATGTGCGGCGTTTGGCGGGCTGAAGCATCAATCTCGAAAAACTCAGCGTCTTTGGTCAGGCGTACGTCAATCGCGTGCGAAAAGCCCTGTTCCAATTGGCCGAGCAGTTCGGGCAGCCTGCCGATGGCTTGCGTACCTATCACGAGTTTGACTTCGGGACTACGCTCAAAGATGCGTTCGGCTTCGGCCTGGGCTACGCAACCCATCACGCCGAAGACGGGCAAGGTGCGCTTGTCGCGTTTGAATTCGTGCTTAAGTTTGGCTACGCGCGTGTGAACCTTGCGCGCAGCCTTTTCGCGCACCATGCAAGTGTTCAACATAATCAGGTCGGCGTCGGCGGGCGAACCGGTTTGTTCATAGCCCACCTGCGCCAACGCAAAGGTCGCTTTTTCGCTGTCATGCACATTCATCTGACAGCCATAAGTTTCGAGATAAAGCTTTTTCATACGAGCTTGCTTTCTATTAGACAAGGGGGAGACAAGGGGGAGATAAGGTTTTTTGAACGGCGCGCAGTATACACGGAAGCGCCGGAGCGCGCATCGCTCTGGCTTTACGGCCAACCGTGCGGTTGCTGCCTCGCAAAACCATTAAGTATAGTGGCCTTAGGTTTACCAATTCATCACAACGAGAGTAAAAATCATTTATGTCAGAAGTGAGAGCCAGCGTTCGAGTTAGATTTGCGCCTTCGCCCACCGGATACTTGCACGTAGGCGGCGCGCGTACGGCTTTATTCAACTGGTTATATGCCCGCCAGACCGGCGGCCAATTCATCCTGCGCATCGAAGACACAGACACTCAGCGTTCGAGCGATGAGATGGTGCGCGGCATTCTCGAAGGCATGGCATGGCTGGGATTGGATTACGACGAAGGGCCGTTCTTTCAATCTGACAACGCCGACCAACATCGCACGGCGGCGCAACAGTTGCTGGCGAACGGCTCGGCCTATCGTGATTTCACGCCGAAGCAGCAACGCGACGACGCGACGATTAAACAGGACATCGCCAAAGAGCGCGTAGTGAATCCGTTTCGAGATTTTCCGGTTGCTGAATCTGACGCGCGCGCAGCCAGCGGCGAACCGTTCGTGATTCGATTCAAAGTTCCGGCGGAAGGCAAGACGCAATTTGAAGACGCCGTGTTCGGCACGCAAGAGCGCGATTACCACGACATTGAAGACCTGGTATTGCTGCGGTCTGACGGACATCCGCTCTATAACTTGTCAGTCGTTTGCGACGACATTGCGATGGGCATTACGCACGTCATTCGCGGGCAGGATCACTTGTCGAATACGCACAAGCAGGTGCTGATCTATCAGGCGTTGGGTGCGAAAGTGCCAGTGTTTGCGCACCTGCCGCTGATTCTCGCGCCGAACAAAGGCAAGCTCTCTAAACGCAAGCACGGCGAAATCGTCAGTGTGACGACTTATCGTGAACGCGGCTTTGTGCCTGACGCCTTCGTCAACTTTCTCGCGCTGCTGGGCTGGGCACCGCAAGAGGGCGCAACCATCAAAGATCAGGAAATTTTTTCGCGCGAAGAACTCATCAAGCTATTTCGGCTCGAAGGCATTCACAAATCAAACGCCGTGTTCAACTTCACCGAAGGCGACGCGCGCAACTGGACGGATCAAAAAGCCCTGTGGATGAATTTCGAATACCTCAAGACCTGGCCGTTAGAGAAAGTGCTGCCTTACGTCAAAGCCGAATTGCAAAGCGCGGGCTTGTGGCGCGATGAATACGAAGGCGAGCGGCGCGGTTGGTACGAACACGTGATCGGCTTGCTGCGCGAACGCGCGCGCACGATCAAGGATTTCTCTGCGCACGGTCGGCCTTATTTCGTAGACGGTTTGGATTTTGAATTCGACGCCGAAGCGGTCAAAAAGAATTTGAGCAAAGACCCGGCGTTGAAAGAATTGCTGCCAGGCTTGGCTGAAGCATTCGTGCCTTTAACTGAGTTCACGCACGAGAGCGCCGAAGCTGCGTTGCGTGCGTTTGCCGAAGCGAAAAGCGTCAAAGCGGGTTTGTTAATCAATGCGACGCGTACTGCGTTGACGGGGCAGGCCGTCGGGCCTTCGTTGTTTGAGTTGGTCGTGGCGATTGGGCAGCAGCGTGCGGTTGAACGGTTGCGGCATGCCGCGAGTTTGGTTTGAAGTGAGTTCAAACCTGAGTTGGGTCAACCCCCATTGTTCGCAGCTTTTCAGCGAGCCGGTCAGCGCGCAGCTTTTCTTGTTCGGCACGCAACGTTCCGGCATCCGCCCGTAACCTTTCCTGCGCAGCGAGTTCTTTGCCAGTGAGGATGATTTCGCTTTTGCTGTTCGTCCAGCGCAACCATTCGCGTTGATGCCTTTCAAACTCGCCTTCCCACAAGGTGAGTGCGAGATTGAATTCGGGAAAGGCGGTCGAGTCGTAAGGTTCATACGACCAGCCGCGCAGGCGATATACGGTTAGTTTCTGGGGCATCAACACTTCGAGCGGATCGTATATGACGTAATACTCAATGCGCATCCGCGCGTAGATTTGCTTTTTCTCGCCGTCTTCTTTGCCGACCTTGTTCGAGACGATTTCGATGGCGATGTCAGGCGCTTTGCCGAACTCCCACAAAAAGTAGGAGCGGTTTTCTTTGTGGCTGAAATCGTCGGGCATTTCAACATCGGCGCTGAACAGCACGTCAGGCACGATGGCTGGATTGCGTGCCATATAAAATACGCCGACGTTGGCGAGCGCGACGAAATTGCGTTCATCCCCCATGCCTTCCCACGAACTGTAAAGTGGTTCGGTCAACAGGCGTTGTTGTTTTTCGCTGAGTATGTTGTCCACAGGCGTATCGTCCTCCGTTATCAAATTGCTAATATCGGGTTGATAGTTGTGCAATGCTGCTGCTGACATAAATTGACCTCGGGTTGCGGAATGTCGTGCTTGATGGCGGGTGCGCCCAGCACATCAAGCGGCGAAATCATAAACGCGGTTCTGGTCACTGTCTACAATGACGATAGCACTAACAAAAAGAGGGTTGAGCCGATGGGGGCAAAGTATCGCGCTACTTTGCCTAACCTTTCCGGCTTTGGCTCAGACGCAAACTGCTACGCCCTCAGTGCAGGAACTCGTTAAGAAATATCTGGCGCGCACCGAAGAATACAGCGCGGCTTTCAAGAACCTGTCAGCCGAAGAAACCAAGTACATCGAGAATTACGAAGCCGACGGCACACTGAAAAATTACCGCACGATCATCTCAGAGTTGCTGGTTTATCAGCCGACGGTGGCGGGGATCATTCCTGCCGAATATCGCAGCGTGCGCAGCGTGAACGGCAAGCCGTTGCCTGATGCCGAAAAGCGCGCGCTCAAAATGTTTGAAGACATCGGCAAAGCCAAGTCCGCCCGTGACGAGTGGGATCGCGTATTCAAAGAGTGGTCGAAATACGATCAAGGGCAATCGTGGTGGGGGTTCACGATCAATCAGGGCATCGCGCTCAAATCGTCGCTGCCTTATTTTGTTTTCGGGTTGTTGGGGCAGGAAGAAGTCGCGGGGCGAAAAACTTATGTCGTCTATTATCGGCAAATCGCCCCCAGCCCGAATTACACCGGCCCGACTTATTTGGTGAACGACATTCGCAAGTTTGATGCTTATCGCCAATATCCGGTGCTATTTGTTGGGAAGCTCTGGCTCGATGTTGAGACGCAGCGGCTGCATCGTGAAGAGCGCGCGATGGTGGTTTACCTTCCCACCGAAAAACTCGGCTTCACTACGCATGAGCAATTGCGTGCAATACTCACGAGCGGGCAAGCCGGTGACTTATTGACCCTGATGCCTGTTCGGTGGCAATTCACTTATCAAGCCAGCGAGTTGGGCATCCTGATGCCCAAAACCATTGAGATCAATCTTTACCATCATTTTTATCAACCCAAGATTACGACAGAGACTGCGACGGGTTTGGGCTTGCCCGAATTACGCATCGGTCATCGCACGCGCTATGATTACGGCGCATTCAAACGCTTCGACGTAACGACTGAAGAAACCAAGCGCGAAATTATCAAACCCTGAGAGTGGCTAGTCACTAGCCGCTAATGACCACATTATGGCTAACATCAATCGCAGAAATTCCATCGCCGTCAACGTCGGCAACGTCCGCGTAGGCGGCTGTCAGGCGGTCGTCGTGCAATCCATGACCAACACCGACACGGCGGATGCGGCGGGCACGGCGGCGCAATGCATCGCGTTGGCGCGGGCGGGTTCTGAACTTGTGCGCGTGACGGTGAATAACAAAGCCGCCGCCGCCGCCGTGCCTGAGATTGTCAATCGGATGCACGATGCCGGATTCATTACGCCAATCGTGGGCGACTTTCATTACAACGGACACATCCTGTTGACCGAGTATCCTGAGTGCGCCAAAGCCTTAGCGAAATATCGCATCAACCCCGGCAACGTAGGCGCGGGCAAACATCACGACAACAATTTCAAGGCGATGATTGACGTAGCCAATGCGAACGAAAAGCCCGTGCGCATTGGCGTCAATTGGGGTTCACTCGATCAGGCACTGCTCGCGCGATTGATGGACGACAACGCCAAACTGGCTGAACCGCTGAACGCCAAAGACGTGATGAAAGAGGCTATTGTGCGCAGTGCAATTGAATCCGCCGAGTTGGCTGAGAGTTACGGCATGCCGCGCGAACGCATCATCCTCAGCGCGAAATGTTCCGACGTGCAAGACTTGATTGACGTATACCGCGAACTCGCGCGACGCGGCAATTACGCTTTGCACCTGGGTTTGACCGAAGCGGGCATGGGCGCGAAAGGTATTGTGGCGAGTACGGCGGCGTTGGCGGTGCTGTTGCAAGAAGGCATCGGCGATACGATTCGCGTATCGCTCACGCCGCAACCCAACGGCGACCGCACCGAAGAGGTCATCGTCGCCCAACAGATTTTGCAATCGCTCGGCCTGCGCAGCTTCACGCCGCAAGTCACGGCTTGTCCCGGTTGCGGCAGAACTACCAGCACGTTGTTTCAAGAGATGGCTAACGACATTGGCAAATACCTGCGCGAACAAATGCCGCTCTGGCGCGAACGTTTCACGGGCGTCGAAGAGATGAAGGTCGCGGTGATGGGGTGCGTAGTGAACGGCCCCGGCGAATCGAAACACGCCAACCTCGGCATCAGTTTGCCGGGTACGGGCGAAGACCCGCGCGCGCCCGTGTTCGTTGACGGCAAACTCAAAGTCACATTGAAAGGTGCGCAGATCGTGCCTGAGTTTATTGAGATTTTGGATCAATACGTCGCCAATCGTTATGGCGGGCAGGGCTGAAGCTATGAAAGAACAACTGATCGAAACGTGGCAGATTCACCATCGCATCAACTTGTATTTGCTCGATGCGATAGACGAAGCGCACCTTGACGACTTAGCGGCTGGCGGCAAAGGCCGTACGGTCGGCGAACAGATTGCGCACATCCACAACGTACGTTTGATGTGGCTGCAATCAGCCAATCAGGCGTTGCTGACAGGCTTGAATAAACTCGAACGCGGCAAGACCGCATTGAGCAAAAAGATACTCGCTGACGAATTGACGGCTTCGGGCGCGGCGATTGAAACGTTGCTCAGTCAGGCGCTTGAACCGGGCGGCAAGGTCAAGGGCTTCAAACCTCATCCCGTAGCTTTTCTTGGCTATATCATCTCGCACGAATCGCATCATCGCGGACAGATTGCGCTTTCGCTCAAACAGGCGGGGCATTCGTTGAATAAGAAAGCCAGCTTCGGACTGTGGGAATGGGGGACGCGCTGAGATTGTGGCAAACACAAACTGAACAGGGGATATGAATCTATGTGCGGCATCATCGGATTCATAAACGCAGACTCGCAGCGCCCCGCTGACCAACGCATCGCGCGCGCGATGAACGCGGCCATCATTCATCGCGGCCCTGACGACGAAGGTTTCTATTTCAACCAAAACCTCGCCCTCGGCATGCGCCGCCTCTCGATCATTGACGTAGCGGGCGGCCATCAACCTATCTGTAACGAAGACGAATCAGTCTGGGTTGTATTCAACGGCGAGATTTATAACTTTCCCGAATTGCGCGCGCGCCTGATTCAACAAGGCCACACGCTGCGCACCAACAGCGACACCGAAACCATCGTGCATCTCTATGAAGAATACGGCGATGAACTGGTGCAGCATCTCAACGGGATGTTCGGCTTCGCGTTGTGGGACATTCGCAAACAACGCTTGCTGGTTGCGCGTGACCGCATGGGCGAGAAGCCGCTCTATTTTTCGCACACCAACGAAGCCTTTGTTTTCGCGTCTGAACTCAAAGCATTGCTGAAACATCCGTCGGTTGAGCGTCGCTTGAACCTGCGCGCGTTGCGCAAGTATTTGCAATACGAGTTCGTGCCTTCGCCGCACACTATGTTTGAGGGCGTATGGAAGCTGCCACCCGCGCATCGGCTGATCTTTGAACGCGGCGCGTGGCGACAGGAACGTTATTGGCAATTGCGTTATGACGAAGAGCGTTCGTCAATGAGCGAAGCCGACGCCGTTGTTGAGTTGCGCGATCGCTTGCGTGCGGCAGTCAAGCTGCGTTTGATCTCTGACGTACCGCTCGGCGTGCTGTTGTCAGGCGGCATTGATTCAAGTTCAATGGCGGCGTTGGCGGCTGAGTCGGCCAGCGGGCGCGTCAAAACCTTTAGCATCGCGTTTGCCGAAAAATCGTTTGACGAATCAGCTTACGCGCGAATGGTGGCCGAACGATTGGGCACTGAGCATTACGAAAAGCGTTTCACCGAACGCGATATGCTCGACCTCGTGCCTGAAATCCCGCGCTTGCTGGATGAACCGCTGGGCGATGCGTCGTTGATCCCTACGTTTCTGGTGTCGAGGTTTACGCGCGAACACGTCACGGTTGCATTGGGCGGCGACGGTGGCGATGAGTTATTCGCGGGCTATCCGACTTATGCCGCACATCGCGTAGCGGGTTATTACAACGCGCTGCCCGGCTTTATTCGCAAAGGTTTGATCGAACCCGCCGTCGCGCGCTTGCCGGTTTCGACGAATAATTTGTCCTTCGATTTCAAGGCCAAGCGTTTCGTGCAAGGCGCTTCGTTGCCGTTAGGTATGCGGCATACGGTGTGGATGGGTTCGTATGATGCGGCGTTGCAGCGGCAGTTGTTTCAGCCTGACGTCATTGCCGCCGCGCCCGATGAAATGGTTTATGACGAAGTGCGGCCTTATGACGACCTCACGAACGGCAAGTCTATTGAAGCCCATGCGATTGAAGCAATGATGACGCTCGATGCGACGCATTACCTGTCAGAGTGCGTGCTGTTCAAAGTTGACCGCGCGAGCATGGCGGCTTCGCTCGAAACACGCGCGCCGTTTTTAGATCACACGTTGATTGAGTTCGTTACGCGCTTGCCCTTGCGTATGAAGTTGCGACGGCTGACCGGCAAATACATTTTGAAAGCAGCGATGCGCGGACGCTTGCCCGACGCGGTGATTGACCGCCCGAAAAAAGGTTTCGGCATGCCGGTCGCCCAATGGATCAAAGGCGATTTGCGTCCGCTCGTGCGCGATACGTTCACGCGCGCACGCATTCAACAACGCGGCTTGTTCAATCCTGACTTCGTACAAACGATGCTCGACGAACACGAACAGGGCCAAGCCGATCACCGCAAATTGATCTGGACGTTGCTGATGTTTGAACTATGGCCGGGTGACGCAATGAGATAAACGAGTGAATTAGGGCGAGGCCATTGTCCCTTATCCATTTTCAATTATTGGCAGAAAATGACTTGCTTGCCAATAATTGAAAATGGACAAGGGACAATGGTTTCACCGAGCGTTTGCCCCTGACGGAAGAGAGTTTTACATGACATTGACCAATGCGACTGATGAGTTAGAACAGGCTTCACAACAACTTTGGGAAGACACCACGCTGAAAGATGCGCTGCGTAAAATGCCTGAGACGGGCGATCACACGACGGTTTCGTTGCGACCGATTGAGCGGTTGTATACGCCGAACGACATCGCCGATCTGGATTTTGCGCGCGACATCAACTATCCGGGACAGCCGCCTTATACGCGCGGCATACACCCGACGGGTTATCGTGCGAAGCCGTGGACGATGCGCCAGTTTGCCGGATTCGGCTCGGCGTTCGACACCAATCAGCGCTTCAAGTATTTGCTCGAACACGGGCAAACGGGGTTGTCTACGGCGTTCGATCTGCCGACGTTGATGGGCTACGACTCTGACCACACGCTGTCAGAGGGCGAAGTCGGCAAGTGCGGCGTAGCGATCAGTTCGCGCGAAGACATGGAAGTTTTGTTTGACGGCATTCCGCTCGATCAAGTGACGACTTCGATGACGATCAACGCACCGGCCTCGATGATCTTCGCGTTCTTTCTCGCGGCGGCTGAGAAACAGGGAATCGCTTGGTCACGTATTGGCGGCACGCTGCAAAACGACATCCTGAAAGAATATATCGCGCAAAAAGAATGGATTTATCCGCCGCGTCCGGCGATGCGTTTGGTGACGGATACGTTTAAGTTCAGCGCGACTGAAATGCCCAAGTGGAATTCGATTTCGATTTCGGGCTATCACATTCGTGAAGCCGGTTCGACCGCAGCGCAAGAGTTGGCCTTCACGTTGCGTGACGGAATTGAATACGTTGAATACGGCATCCGCGCGGGCCTTGACGTAGACGATTTCGCGCCGCGCCTTTCGTTCTTTTTTAACGCACACAATGATTTTTTTGAAGAGATTGCCAAGTACCGCGCCGCCCGCCGCATCTGGTATCGCGTGATGACCGAACGCTTCGGTGCAAAGAATCCGCGTTCGACGCAGATGCGCTTTCATTCGCAAACGGCTGGCGTATCGCTCACCGTTCAGCAACCGATCAACAACATCATTCGCGTAGCGATACAAGCCCTCGCCGGGGTGTTGGGCGGTACGCAATCGTTGCATTGCGACGGATACGACGAAGCTCTTGCCTTGCCGACGGAACGCGCCGCGTTGATCGCGCTGCGTACGCAGCAAATCATCGCGCACGAGACGGGCGTGACGAATACGGTTGATCCGCTGGGCGGGTCTTATTTCATCGAACGCCTGACCAAAGATTTAGAAGACGAAACGTGGGAATACTTCAGCAAGATTGACGCGATGGGCGGCATGGTCGAAGCCATTGACGCAGGCTTTCCGCAAAAAGAAATCAACGAGTCAGCCTATCAATATCAACGCGCTGTCGAACGCGGCGAAAAGTTCATCGTCGGCGTCAACGCTTATGAGATGGATGGTAAAGAGTTGGGCGAACCGAACGTTTTGTTCATTGACGAATCAGTCGCGCGTTTGCAGGAAGAACGTTTGGCTGATTTGCGCAAACGGCGTGATGCTTCGCGGGCCGAGCGTGCTTTGGATGCGCTGCGGCGCGGAGCCGAAGACGCGGCGGTGAATACGATGCCACTGTTGATCGAATGTGCGCGCGTTGATTGCACGCTCGGCGAAATGTGCGACGCGCTGCGACCGGTGTTTGGCGAATATCAGGAGCCAGCTTTTTAACGCCGGATTTTTAACGAGTGACTGCGAGCGGTGCGGTAAGCAATTCGCACAACGGTTCTTTGAGCGTGATGGCGCGCGGCGAATCGTTGAGGTTGGCGGGGTTGCGCAGATTGTTTTCAGAGTTATCAAGATAGGCCGTGACTTCGAGCCGCGTACCTTTAGGGAGCGCCACCGGTTTGCGAAAGATATAGAGCGGTTGCCAAGCGAAGCGATAGTCTTTAGCCCAGATCAAGACTTCGCTCGTGCCGTTGGGGAAATACGCCGTCGCCTGCAACGAAGTCCCGAAGGGAAAGAGCAACGGACGGATGGCGACGGCTTCGGTTGGTGTCGTTATCGTTTGCGTCGCCGTGACGCGCTGCGGTTTGTTGCTTACGGGCAAGGTTGTCATCAGTGGCTTTAGCCATACATTTCTGAGCGCGCGCGGTTTGGGTTCGTGCGCAAAATACAAACCAAGCTGGCTTTGATCAGTGGCTTTATCGTCGGGATTCGGCTGACGGTAATGCACGATCAATTTGATCGTCGCCCCCGCAGGTAGGCGGCGCGCGGTGTCGTGCGGGAATTGCAACGGCGCTTCGTTGGGTTGCCACGTACCGAGTAAGTCTGGGCTTAGCGTGTTGATGTCACACGCAGTTTTATTCGCTGGCGTTTCGATCAGATAAGCCGCGCGTTGCACGATGGCTGCGTTGTCGGGTACGAAATCAAAAGCGTTGACCCAGCGGTCTTCGGCAAAGTTCGTAGGCAGTGAATAACAACGCGCTTCTTCAGCCTTATTGATTTCAGCCGGAGCGTGCGTTTGCAACAGCGCATCGGGTTTGCCCAACGCCCACGCGGGCTTCGGTTTCGGATAATCGTTGAGGTTGCCACGCGGCGCTCCGCCTTCTACCCACGAGACGATCAACTCAATGTCGCGTTGCGGCAAGAGGTAATCGTGCTTGAACAGCCCATAACCTTTCACGGCTTGAAAGGGCGGCATACGGCGTTCGAGAACTTCTTCTTTGATGGCCTTAGCCCACGGACGCGCTTCTTCATAAGTCGTCAGCGCGATGTCGCCTCTGACCTTGCCGGGCGCGTGGCAACCCCAACAACTGCGTTGCAGGATGCGCGCGATTTCTTTGTTAAACGTAACTTTGGTCGTGATGGGATCGTGCGCGCTTGAGGTATGCAGCGAGGCGAGCAGGAAGATGAATGCGATTAAGACGTAGCGTTTCATGGTGGTGCTGAAGGGGTAGGATGAATGCGTTCGATGCAGAAGTGTGGACTCACCGCAGAGGCCTCGCAGAGTTTCGCAGAGAAAAATTTCCTCCGCGAAACTCTGCGAGGTCTCTGCGCCTCTGCGGTGAGGAAAATTGCTTACCTGCCGCCGCTGCCTGCCGAAGCCTTCGGTAATTCAGCTTTGTCGTTATAAAAACCGATCCAGCCGATCATCATTTCTTCCCAGGTTTGATCGCCCCATTTGACGGCTTTGGTCGGGTCGGGATTGAACTTGTTCGCCGTCGAGTTGTCGAAATGCGCGATGCATTCGATGCGCGTTCCTTTCGGCGCGGCGACGGGTTCTTTGGGTACGTAATAGGTCTGCCAGTTGAAATCGTACTTGGGCACGCTCAACAACGTTTTCTTCGTACCGTCAGGGAAGTGCGCGATGAAGGTGAAATCTTTGCCGCGCAAATGCATGTGCGGCATGAAGCTGGTGATGTGTCCGTCTTGCATAAACGTGTATTGCGAGCGGACTTCGTGCGCGTTAGCACCGGCGGGAATCTCGAATTTCATCGTGAGAATGCCGCGCGTCAGTAGTTGCGATTTGACCGGTTCTTTCGCAAAGACCAAGCCGAGCGTCGTCACGTCTTTGCCCGCCTTGCCGTTCGGCGTGTAATGCAACTGGAACATGATCTCAGCGCCCGCCGGAACACGTTTTGCCATGCCAGCGGGAAAGATTGCGGGCTGTTCGCCGGGCGCGTATCCGCATAACAGGCTTTGCTCGCCGCCTTGCCCAACGCCGGGCGCTTGGATGAAGGCGATCACGTGATGCACTGCGTCGCGTCCTGTGCTTTTGACTTCAGCGGCTTGAATCCATTTGTCTTCGGTGAAGTTAGTTTTCACCTTGATGTATTGATAAGCGACTACGCCTTTTTCAGGAATGGTTTGCTCAGGAATCGAGAGCTTCACATCCGGCTGACCGATGCCCCAGCCGTCGGGGAACTTGGGCGCAGTCGGCAAGTCTTTAGCGTTGCCTTCAAGCGCGCCGCCGTCTACCCAGGCGGTGATGGTTTCGATTTCAGCAGCCGACAAGCGACGGTCGTTCTTCCATTCGCCGTGATGCGGGTCAGCGTGCCACGGCGGCATAGTTTTATTGGCGACTTGCTCTTTGATGGATTTCGCCCACGGACGCACGTCTTTGTATGACATCACCGAGAACGGTGCGACCTCTCCGGCGCGATGGCATTCGGCGCAGGATTTGAAAAGGATGGGCGCTACGTCTTTGGTGAACGTGGCCTTTTTCGCCGGAGCTATGTTGCTGCTGACGTTCGTCGTGTGCAGCGCGAAGCTGGCAGCAATAAAAGCACAAAATAAAAACATCATCTTTCTCATCATTATCTCTCCTACCAAAGTTTATTTGTTCAATGAGGGCGGGTCTTTTTTCGATGGGTCAACGACCTTGTCGAGTGATTCCGCCAACAGTTCTTTTTGACTTTGCGGCAGCTTCGCTTTGGCGATAGCTTCCAGTTCAATCCGTTTCATTGCCTGAATTTCGATGTCGTGTCGGGCGCGTTGTATCGCCCGTTCGTCGTAAGACTTGATGACACGATAAATCAGCAACGAAGCGCCACCTGCGAATGGCATCCAGAACAAACCGCTTCCGACCATTCCCAACACTGCCGACATTCCATTGGCGGCAGCCACTGGAATGTCGTTGCATTATCAAGGGACTGGGCGACGCGAATAATTCTTTCTGCCCAACCCAATGGCGAATAAGGATCCTCAGGTGGCGGTTTCATCCAGATTGCTCCGTAACCAGCGAGAGCGCCCTGATCATTACCTTGCGTTGCGCTTTGGCTTCAGGAAAAAAACGAACTCCCTGAAAAGCCAGGTAAAGGCCGACGAGCGCAAACGAGCATTGCGCTACCCAAAAATTCGCAGGTAATGCGGCAAGCGAGGTCAGCTTATGAGTCATAAGCTGTTCCGCCAAAAACGGAAGTGCGCCCGCAAAAGCCAACAGGGCTAGCCCCGCGAGCAAAGCCGTAAAAGCCTTGCGCACGTTCGCATAGGCGAGTTGGTAATAGTGATTTATCTGCTCGCGCGGCCAAGCTTGGGCGATGCGTTGCGCTGAAATTTCGTGATCGTTCAGCACGGCTATGTTTTCTGCCACGATGATCTTTGAAAGTGACTCCATAAGTTCCTTTCTTAAAATTGCGATGCTTTTCTGTTCAACGATTATTACTTTTGCCCGCTGCCAGAAGCCGTAGCGGTGACTCGTTTCGCCGTCAGTTTGCGTCCTCCGAATTCGGCTTGCAACTCAAGCACTTCGCCTTGCTCGTTTTTGATGAAGTTGATCGCCGAGCCTTCTACCTCGCGGATGAAAAAGCGAGTTTCGGATTCGGCATACGCGGGAAACGCAGGTTGTCCGGGCAGGCTCAACCACAGCATCGAACCTTCGCGTTCGACTTTGATTTTGCCTAAGCCCATTGAGTACTCGCCGACGTAAGCCTCGAGTTTTTCAGGCGCGACTTTGGCAATCGCGCGTTCAGTTGGACGCGGACGCGCGTAATCAATAAAGCCGACGAGCATTTCGTCGTAAGTCGGTTCGCCGAAACGCACCGTTTTAGTCGGGTCAGGATTGAGTTTGTTTTTCGCCGAGTTGTCGAACCAGCCTGTCACCATCAAGCGTGAGCCTTTCGCCACGTTAACCGGCGCTTGCAACTTGTAAAGCGTTTGCCAGTTGAAATTGTAGCGCGGCACGTCGAGCAGCGTTTCGCGTTTGCCGTCGGGATGAATCAGTTCGTATCTCATCGCTTTGCCGCGCACATGCATGTGCGGCATGTAATTCACCAGTTCGACATCGCGCGGCAAGTTGACGCAGGCGTTGGCCTGGTGGTTATCGGCTCCGGCGGGAACGGCAAAGAGATCATTCACGATCAACATCGTCTCGACCAACTTGTTTACG
>JAYSVR010000296.1:0-5325 GCA_043718445.1 Acidobacteriota bacterium
CATCACCGCATCGAACGCAGCTTTTTGGGTGGGGAATACGTCACCCAGCACGCGGTAAGCGGCGAAACTAATAGCTTCGTCTTTATTCTTAGCGGTGCGTTCAGCGGCGGGACGGCGCAAGGTCGCGCCCAGACGCGTGCCGACGGCAGTGTCGTCATAAGCCGCCCACGCATCGAACATTGCCGTATGCGTCATCGCCAGCGCGCGCGCCGTCATCGGCGGTCCCAGTCGCGTCGTACGCACGGCTTGCAATGCGGCGGCATTCCAGCGCAGCACGATGTTTTCCTCGGTTTGTGCGCGCAACGACAGCGCCGTTGCGCACAAACAGAAAGCCACAGCCAACACGCCGTAACTCAATTTGACAGCTTTCATCATTGCACTTCCTTTCAAAAGGGGGCGTTCTTGTGTGGGCGAAAGCCACCGCCGCGCACAGTGCGGCGGTGGCAGACGAAGTCGGAAATCCTTCATTTTTATGAGATTCACTTGTTACTTGAGGGACTGCTTCTTGATGCGGAAGGTGAAGCGTAGATTGAAAGCTCCTGTATTGTTGTTTCCAATCACTTCTTCATGCACTTCGCCGCTAGCGCCTTTATAAATCCCCGTGCCGCCCACAATGGGGTGGACGCGCGTCACGCCGCCCACGGCGGGGTCGCGGTGTGAGCTCAGCCCCTGCACCATCAACATTCCACCTGCCAGATCGAAGTAATAAGCGACTGCGCCGGTCAAGGGCAGCTCAGTATTCCCAGGGGCGGGGTCATTGAGGATGGTCTGGATGCAACGCCACGTGCCCAGGCTGTTAGCGACATTGGCATCCAAATCAAAAGCACGATCAAAGCCGGAAGGAATGGTCCAGCCAGTGAAGAGCTTGCCGTTAATGATGCCGGTGTTACCCCGCATCCCGGCTGTAGCCGCGGGGTCCACGCGATTGAAACGATTGGTTCGCGCATCGCAGGCATTGTCCAGCGTGAAGGTCAGATCGAAGCGATCAAAGAAATCCTGAGGTGCTGCCATCTCAGCAGCGACCGGCGGGTCTTGCGTCTCGTTGGATTGAGCCAGCACGAGTGGCGTCAGGCCAAGCAGGCTCAGGAAGAGTAGTGAGACGAACGGGGAAATAAATAACTTTTTCATTGTGCCTCCTTCGGCGTAGGTGGGATTACGGTTTAGCAACCGTAATTCCCGGTTTTGAAGATCAAGCCTCTGGTTTTTGTCACAAGAGACCAGGTTAAGGTGAGTCGTAGACACGACGCGCGCAACGGCACGGTTGTGGTTTCCGCAACGGCGCGGACGACGAAGTCTTGTTCGCCTGTGGCAGCAGGGCTATACTCCCGCCGCACCAATTCTTACGCTGTTCTCTCGTCGCCGCAGCGTCTTCAGTTTGAGAACAGGGCGAATGAATGCAGCCCCCCTACAACCATTTCTTTACCTTGCGCTGTCTGCCGATTTTGTTTGTCGTTGTCTGACAGGCGGGACGATAGCGAAACCGGCGGCGCCAAGTCCTTGTGAAAGGCTGGGGAAAAGCTGGGGAAAAGCTTACCAACGGTTATGACCAATCAGTACAGCCACATACACGAATTCGGCCCCTGGCGTTTGGATGCCGCACAGCACCTGCTTTTTCATCAGGGCGCGCACGTACCCTTACAACCCAAAGCATTTGAAATCCTGTTGGCGCTGGTTGAACGACCCGGCGAAGTCGTCAGCAAAGAAGAGTTGATGGAAAGCGTCTGGCCCGACACCTTTGTTGAAGAGATCAACCTGACCAAGAACATTTCGGTGCTGCGCAAGGCGCTGGCGAACGGCGATGGCACACAGGATTACATTCAAACGATTCCGAAACGCGGCTACCGTTTTGTCGCTGCAGTAAGCGTCGCGCAACCAGAACCATCCGCAACGCAGCAATTCATCTTCACACCACCCGCCATTCCAGGCGAGGCCAGCGTCGCGCCAGCAGAACCACCCGCCACCGCGCCATTCAGCGCCAGCTCACTTCCGCCTCAACCAATGCCGGAATTGCTGGCCGCCGGTAAAACCACTTCCTTGCTCAAACGCCACAAGCTGAGTGTGTCCATCGCGCTGGTGATGTTGCTGGCTGCTGCGGCGATGGCGGTTTATTTCAGCGTGCGGGAGACAGCGATAGATTCGCTGGCTGTTTTGCCCTTCGTGAATGTGGGCGCGAATCCCGACGCCGAATATCTTTCGGACGGCATCACGGACAGCCTGATCAACAGTCTCGCGCAGGCGCAACGGCTGAAAGTGATGTCGCGTAGTGCGGTCTTGCGCTACAAAGGCAAAGAAGCGGATGCGCAAGCGGCAGGCAAAGCGCTGGGCGTGCGTGCGGTGCTCACCGGTAAAGTGACGCTGCGCGGCGACGATCTGATCGTCAAGGTAGAGTTGGTGGACGTGCGCAACAACAGTCATCTCTGGGGCGAGCAATACAACCACAAACTATCTGACCTGCTGGCGGTGCAGACGGAGTTGGCGCGCGACATTGCGGCGCAATTGCGGCTCCGACTGAGCGGTGAGGAGCAACAGCGTTTGACCAGGCGCGGCACCGAAAATCCCGAAGCGTACGATCTCTATCTGAAAGGGCGTTACATCCTGAACCGCTTCACCCATGCAGAAAAGAATGGCTTGAGATATTTCCAGCAGGCGGTTGAGAAAGACGCAAACTTCGCGCTGGCGTATGCGGGTCTGGCCGAAGCGTATGTGATGATGGCGGATATAGGGGCAACGTTCGCTCTTCCGCCTCAGGAAGCTTATATACGGGCGAAGGCCGCCGCCTTAAAAGCCGTAGGGCTGGATGACACGCTGGCAGAAGCTCATTCCTCGTTGGGCCATATCGCCTATAAATATGAGTGGGACTGGGCGGGCGCCGAGCGTGAATTCAAGCGTGCCATTGCCTTAAAACCGAATTTGTACCTCGCGCTGCACTCTTATTCGCACCTGCTGATTGTGCAGGGCCGCTTCGACGAATCGCTGGCCGTGAGCCAGCGTGTCTTGGCGCTTGACCCGCTTGATATCCCAATGAACTACCATCTGGGAGTTCATTACGAGAATGCGCGCCAACTCGAGCCAGCCCTCGTATACATCGAAAAGGCGCTGGCAATGAACCCGAATCAGCCTTACGCGAACAGTCTCCTCGGCTTGGTTTTCGCGCAACAGGGGCGCTACCGCGAAGCCATCGAGAAGATGCAAATAAGTGTGAAATTGAGTGATTCCGACCAACGCGGAAATCTCGGCTATGTGTATGCCGTCGCAGGGCAGCGCGCTGAGGCGCGCAAGGTCCTCACGCAATTGCAGGAAGAAGCCAGGACGAAGAGCGTCTCGCAGTATTTCTTCGCTCTCATCTACGCGGGGCTGGGCGAGCAAGAGGCAGCGTTCGCCGCGTTGGGAAAAGCGGTGGACGAACGCGACGGCAATCTGACACATCCAGGACTCAAAGTGGACACAAGGATTGACAGCCTGCGCTCGGATCCGCGCTTTGCTGGTTTACTGCGGCGCATGGGGTTGGAGCCGTGAAGGAATCAGCGCGGCGCGGGAGGAGGCCGCGAGTTTGCCATTCACTGTCGTGGTGAACTGGGCGGCAGGCGCGAATAAGAAATGATGAAGACTTATGCCTGTCATTTCCCGAAGATTGGCTCGCACTGCTTGAATCTGCCTGTGAACAGCGCGCCGATTGCCCTGCTTCTGAAGGTTTCTCCCAATTACGCCCCTTTACACAGTCACCCACGTTTCCAAGCGCTGCTAAAACGCACCAAGCTCAAGGTTGATTTGTAACGTCAAAGCCATATCTCCTTTACGTAGAAGCGCTACTCCGAACTTCTCTTGCTCGGACTCCTTACCCGACTATAATGCGACAGCAACGATAAGCGCCTGTGCGAGCCGCTCGTCAGAGTCAATCAACATGGTTCAGGGGCTGGCGCTCCATTGAAAGATAAAGGAGTTGTTTCACTATGACTGCCAAATCACTAACGGAAGAAAATGTGACCGTGGTAGCTCTGGCTGACGAAGCCAACAGATTACTGCAACAGTGCCAGGAATTGCTCGAACAGCAAGATCGCGCCGAAAAAAAATTTAAGGTTGATAGCCTGATTATTGACCGCGACTTTGCCGAGTTGACGCGACTGGGTCGCGCCTTGACGGCGCAAAGCCAGAGCCTCCATTACGAAGCACTTTGATGAACCTCAAAGACCTGACCAAACACTTTACGAGCAGAAAAAGCGACCTCCCAAACCGAAGTCCAGCGAATGATGATTACGCCCTGACGTGTCAGAATGCGCCAAGTGTTCTCTTGATAATGACCTGCGGGCGCTTTTGACTCACTCCGCCATTGCCAGAAATACGATGCGATGCGATACTGCGCCTTACCTGACAGCCGAACTCCTTTTCGGCGGTTGAATTCAAAAGACTTAACAACGCTTGCTGAAATTTTTTTCATACTTGAGCGGCTCTGGCTTGCAGCTTGCTGACTTGGGCTTTTAACACATTCAGCGGTTGCAGTATCTACCGTATCCCAAAAGCAATTTTTTAACCCCAAGGTCATCAACGTGTGCCGCGTTGCGAGATCGGATGAAGGGATCGTCGGCACGATTAAAGTGATAGACAATACTAACGAACCCCTTTCAGTCCTTGCCCTAACCTGCTGTAAGGACACTGTTTAGTGAGGAGAAACAAACTTATGGCGAAACCGATTAAATATGCCGAGAAAGGATTGAGTGCCGTGGCGAACGTCGCCTTTAACTCAATTCAGTTCTTCAACCAATACAAACCCAATCCGTCCTTTACCCCGAAATGGTCTGAGAAGCCGCTGCTGAAATCGTGGCAAAAGACCAAGCCGACCCTCGGTTGGCCGCGTACGACTGACTCGCTTTGCCCCAAGTGTGTCAAAGAGGCTCGCACCCGCATCATCGAAAACGGCGAAGACCCGTGGCAGGTGATCGAAGAGCGTCCGGGTGAAATCAAGGCGACCATCATCGAACGCAACGGCGAAATCTGGATGACGAAGGAATGCCCGGTTCATGGTTACGTTGAAGACATGATGGCGATGGATGCCAAGTTTCTCGAACACATCGAAGCGATGTATCCAGGCCGTGACATTGACGCCCACAACGACAAGACGCTGCACAAGCACGGCTCTTCGACCATCAAGCACGGACGCGGTTCGGTGCTGACCGTAGACCTGACCAATCGCTGCAACATGATGTGCGACCCGTGTTTTATGGACGCCAACCAGGTCGGCTTCGTTCACGAACTGAGTTGGGAAGACATTCAGGAAATCATGGACAACGCGGTTTCGATCAAGCCGCGCCGTCAGATGTCAATTCAGTT
>JAYSVR010000297.1:0-17759 GCA_043718445.1 Acidobacteriota bacterium
ACGATAAAACGTAGCTTGAAGCGGCGTTTGCTTTAGGCCGATTCATCGGCCTTTCCCGCAGGGCAGTTAGGCCAGCCCGTTCAGGGCTGGTAAAGAGGCAGGGATTCCTTCTCAGCCCGTTTGAACGGGCTTCTCTGGCAGCAGCTTTAGCCAAACGGCTTACGGCTAAAGCCTTCTGAGAAGGCTAAAGCGCCCTAACCAGACAGCGCATCACCTTTACCAGCCCTAAACGGGCTGGCCTAATTGCCCTACGGGAAAGCCCGCTGAAGCGGGCTGAATGCGCTCCCAGACTTATGTGATGGCTAATGGCTAACGCTCTCCGTATCACTTGGCAAACTGATTCCATGACTTGAGCGATATGCGCATACTCATAGACGCAACCGCAGCGATGAGCGGCGGCAAGGTATATCTCGATCACCTCTTGCCGCCGTTGTTGCAGTTGGCGCGCGGACACGAATTTTTGATTCTGCATAACGGGGAACTGACTGAGTTCGCTGCGCCTGGTGAAGGCGCGCGCGTCGAGTGGCGCGCCGTGGGCGGACTCTCTGCCAGCCATCGCGTATGGATCGGCAAGGCCGTCGTGAAGCTGTTGTGGCGCTTGTTCGTGTTGCCTTATCTGCTGTGGCGCTGGCAGCCGGATGTGTTTTTCTCGAACGCAGGGTATGCGCCGCGCTGGTTGCCGCGCCGCACGCGCGCGGTGCTGGCCTTGCACAATTCGATGCCGTTGCGCGCAGAGTTAATCGCGGCGGAGCGTTCGCCGTTGCATCGTTGGCGGTTGCACTTGTTACGACAATTGATGGTGCGTTCGGCGCGGCGCGCGGCGGCGGTGATCGTGTTCAGCCACGATACGCGCGAACGCTTGCTGGCGTGTTGCGGCGTGCTGCCTTACGAGCCTGCGGTGGTTTATCACGGGATTGACTGGCAAGCCGGATCACAACCTGTTCCACCACCATCTGAAATATGCAGTCAGTGGGACAGGTTGAGAACCTGTCCCACCTATTTGCTTTACGTCTCGCAGTTTCACCGCTACAAAAACGTAGAGCGTTTGCTCGCTGCCTACGCAGAGGTGCGTGCGTCGCATCCTGACCTGTCGCTGGTGCTGATTGGCGAAGCGGCAGATGCGGCTTACTGGCGCGAACTGCAACCGCAACTCGCAGCGTTAAACGTCGTGCATTGGTCGCAATGCCCGCGCGAAAAGTTATTGCCGATCTATCAAAACGCACTGGCGTTTGTGCATCCGTCGTTGGCCGAAACCTGTTCGTTCCCTTTGTTGGAAGCGTTGGCGGCGGGCACGCCCGTCGCCGCCGCGCGGATGAGCGCCTTGCCCGAAATCGCAGGCGACGCGGCGCTTTATTTCGACCCTTATGACGAAGCCGATTTGGTGCGCGTCTTGAATCGTTTGTTGAATGACGAAACGCTGCGCGCCGAGTTGAGCGCGAAAGCCAAATTGCGGGCGCAACATTTCACGTGGCCGGAAGCGGCGCGGCAAACGCTGGCCGTATTGGAAGGCGTAGGTGAGGTCTCGCGTGTCGTCGGCGCATCTGCTAGATTCCGCGCGTGAAAGGAGCAACTGCGATGAGTGATAGAAGTCTTTCTTTACAAGTGAACCCGCTGGATGCACCCGTATTGCAATCGTTGATGGCGCACGCAGAAAGCATCGGCAAGAGCGTGACGGAAATGTTTAGCGAACTAAAAGACCGCGAGCATCCGCTGGCGTTGAAGGTGAATGACAGACAGGTCGTTATGGTGCTTGATGAAGTTAGCTATGCGCGCTTGGTGAACGATGCGAGACAAAATGAAAAAGAGAGGTTGCGGCAACTGTTGCTGGATGGACTGAATAGCGAAGCGGTGACCATGACAAAAGCGGATTGGGACGCGATGCGCGAAGAAGTGAAACGACGTGCGAAGCATCAGTCAGAGAGCTAACGATCATGAACATCGTCGTTCGTTTGCGGGCCTACGCCGACTTGATGGATGTGGCCGATTTCCTCATACAATCGAAAAGACCGGAAACCGCTTTGCTGTTTACGGAAGCCGCGCAAGAGTCATTTGAAACGCTCGCACAAATGCCAACGTTGGGGAGTCCGCGACCAAATTACGTGCCTGAGATACCAGAACTCAGGCAATGGCGGATCAAAGACTTTGTCGAGTACCTGATTTTTTATCGCCCTCTGCCGCAGACCGATGGCGTTGAGATTGTGCGGGTCTTGCATGGCAAGCGAAACATTCCTTACTTGCTGGAAAGTGAGCGAGCGTAATGACAAGGCGAGCTAGAAACCGTGTTTGCGCCTGCTCGTTCGTAGTTGCTACACTCCGCGCCGTCTAGTAACCGTCCAATCCAATCAATTTTTTGAGGAAGTAATCCCAGATCATGGCAACCGCGCAATCATCTATCTCGAAGTCGAAACCATCGGTCTGGAAAGCCATAGATTTCGTGTTGGACATACTGAGTTCCGTACCCTTCGGCCTGGTGATGCTGATCTTGCTGATTTCGGCTTGTATGGTCGGGATGCTGATTCAGCAACAGGAACTCGAAACCTTTCCGGCTTATTACGCCGCGTTGGCACCGGCTGAGAAATTGATTTATGGCAAGCTGGGCTTTTTCGATATTTATCACGCGACCTATTTCAACATCCTGCTGTTGCTGATGAGCCTCGCCATCATCCTGACTTCGATTGATCACTTTCCCGCCGCGTGGAGCTTCATCGCCAAAAAGAAACTGACGGCTTCACCGACCTGGGCCAAATCGCAGCGCACCAAAGACGAAATCATTTTAGAGGGCGAATCGCGCGCCGAATTGGTTGAACGCGCTGCCGCCGCTGCGCGCAAGTTCGGACTCAAGCCGCGCATCACCGAGGCCGACGGACGCACGACGGTGTTTGCCGAAAAGGGCGCGTGGAATCGGCTGGGCGCTTATGCCGTACACATTTTTTTGCTAACGATTTTCACCGGCGGCTTTCTCACGAGTCGCGGCTTCACGGGCAGTATGACGGTGCAACCAGACAAGTCGGCTGATCGCATGGCGCAAAACGTATTCAACGTTGACAGCACTACGTTGCAACATCTGCCGGGCATGCGCGAACTCGAATTGCCTTTCACGGTCGAGGGCTTAGACATACAGCAAAAGCTGATTGATAAGAGCAAAGGCATAGACACTGGCAATACGCTGGATTGGATCACGCGCGTCAAGATTACCGACAAGACGACGAACAAAACCGAAGAAGCCGTCATTCACATGAATCATCCGCACGATGTGAAATACGGTTTTAACGGCTATCGTTTGTTTCAGGCTTCGGTGAATCCGATGGGCAGCGCGCGCGAGATCAAGTTGCGCGTGCAACCCAAAGCGGGCGGCGCGGCGCAGGAAGTGACGATAAGGCGCAGCAGCCAAGCCAAACTCAATGACGGCACGGTCATCAAGTACGTTGAGTTTAATCCCGCTTTCACCGTCAACCGCGAAGGCCGCGCCGAAATCGGCGGCACTGAGTATGACAATCCGGCGGCGCACATATCGGTGCTTTATCCCGACGGCGACAGCAAAGAGGCTTGGGCTTTCACCGAAGCCGGACGCGGTGTGGTCGAAAGCGCGCCGGTCTTGCGCGAGAAGTTCGGCGATTCAGGTGCGTTGCAATTCACCTTGTTGGATTTCGAGAAAGTACCGTTTGCGCACATTCTTTCGATTCAATATGACCCCGGCGTCAAAGTCGTTTACACGGGTTTCACGGGGCTGTGCCTGATGCTGATTTTGATTTATATGTTTTCGCATCAGCGGCTATGGATGGTCGTCGAAGACGGCAAGGTTACGTTGGGCGGCGACGCCAATCGCAACCGTTTGGGCTTTGAAGACCGCGTTAAAAAAATTGCGGCGACGATTCGACGCGAACCGTTGCCGGTGAGTGAGTGACGTGGCGCAGGCTTCAGCCTGTGACCCGTAGCGTGGACTTTAGTCCGCGCGTTTTTCGCAAGTTAGCGCGGACTAAAGTCCACGCTACGGGTCACAGGCTGAAGCCTGCGCCACGTTTGAGGAGATTCTATGAGTCAAGCTGCAAAAACCATGAACGTGCCTGCGTTTGCAGGCAGCGAGCCGAGCCGGTTTAGTTTCGGCGGATACCTTTATGCACTCGTGCCGTTGATCGCGGCGTTCGCTTTGCTGGCGCTGCGCAAGACGGGCGGGCCGACCGCTACGCCGAATGACGGAACGCTGATTGTGTGGGCTTTGTTGGCTTACATCTTTGCGGCGGCGGCGTTGTTGGTGAATTTCTGGGCACCGATTCCGTTGCTCAAACAGTTGGGCATGTGGACGGCGGCGTTTGGGTTTTTCGCCAATCTGTCGAGTTGGCTGGTGCGTTGGGTGACGCTGGGCGAAGCTGAAAACTGGGTGCGGATGACCGATCAACTCACGGGCGAATATCACTCGTGGTGGTTTTTCAGCTACATCCCATTTGTGAATTTGTATGACTTGTCAGTCGCTTTCGCATTCGGCGCGGCCTTCGGCACTTTGTTGTGGAGCCGTCGCGCGAATGCGCAATTTATCGGCGCGCTGTCGTTTCCGCTGATTACGTTGATCTTGCTGTTGGCGGTTTTCATCGGCAACACGATCACGAGTTTGCCGCCGGTGCTGGATAGTTACTGGCGACCGATTCACGTCGGCGTAGCTTCATTGAGTTACGGCATCGCGCTGGTGAGTTTCGCCATCGCCGTGATGTATCTCATCAAGGACGGCGTGAAGATGGAAGCGATGGGCATCGCCGTCGGTACGTTTGTGCTGGCGAGCTTTTTCGTTTTCAGCAATTCATACAGCCTGTTATCGCTGGCTTATAAACTCAGTCCCGTCATTGCGGGGATGGGCAGCGAGATCAAGCCGCTGCGTGTGGCGGTGCCGGGCGTAGGCGGCGTGCTGACGTTCAGCCTTTTGTTGCTGTTGTTGGGTACGATTGCTTTCGCGGTGAAACATTATCGCGCGAACGAAGCGGCTGCCCAAAAAGCCGGGAAGATTGGGCATTGGCTGTGGCGCGCTTCGTTGTTGATGCAAGGCGCGGGACTCGTATGGCTTTTCTATAAGGTCAAAAACATGGGCAGCGTAGGCGCGCAAATCGGACAAGACCAATTGCTGGCGTTGGGTAAATGGCTGGCGGGCGCAGAGGCGGCGCAAATGCCTGCGGCTCAGTTGATCGAAGGCGCTACGAATTGGCTCGCGCAACGCGGCACGGAACTCACGATGAGCGTGCGGTCTAATCCGGTCGAAATCGCTTCGTTGCTGACGGCGTTTGCGGCGACGGGATTCATCGTGTTGTTCAGTTTTCAAACCGACAAGATTCGCAAGGCGCTGCCTTCGGTCGAACGCCTCGATCAGATGGTTTACAAAACCGTGGGCGTAGCCTTTGCGGGCTTGGCGATCTTATTGGTCACGGGCGCGGTTTGGGCGAACGAATCGTGGGGACGTTATTGGGGCTGGGACGCCAAAGAAACCGGCGCGTTGGTGGCGTGGTTGGCTTACGCGGCTTATTTGCATACGCGCATCGCCCACGGTTGGACAGGAAGACGCAGCGCCTATTTCGCGTTGCTCGGCTTTCTGCTCGTGATCTTCACCTATTTGGGCGTGAGTTATCTATTGCCGGGCTTGCACTCTTACGCTTAGTTTTTTTGTGTAGGGCAGGTTTGAAACTTGCCCTACACGCTGCCCCACCCGTTAGAAGTTATGGAACTCAAACTCGATTACACACTCTTTTGCGAAGACGTGCGCTTTGAAGCCTCGCAACAACTCAGCCTGATGGGCGTGATGCATCAAATCGTAGTCCCGCAAGTGCCGGTCTCGTTATTCAAATTTGCGGTCGTCAATCATTGGCGCGGTACGGGACAATTCCTTAGCGAAGTTCGCATCCTCACGCCCGACCGCAATCAAGCGATAGCGGTTTCGCAACCTTCCAGTTTTGAAGTTCCGTTTGACGGCTACGCCGACAACGTGACGGTGTTTGTGAATACGGCGTTTATGCAGCCCGGTCATTACATCGTGCAAACGCTCATCAACTCCAACGTATTCGCCGAACGCATTCTGCCCGTGCTGTTGCATCAAGCTTCCGGCTCCCTTACCGGCGAATCCATCACCGAAAGCGAACACGTGAATTAAGTTTCGGCGAGCTATTTACTCGTCCTAGACGGCAAGGGTTGGCAAATTGCCCCGCACTCTTTTATCTTGTCGTTGCGTTCCCCAACGCAGTCATTCTTTAGTCCCCACAAACAGCAGTAACTAATTCGTAGGTAGCCCATGAGGAATCCGCAGTCTTCTCTTTTTCTCCTGGTGTGCCTGAGCCTTGTTGTTGTGTTGTGTGCCCTCACTACACTTGGTCAAGCCGCCGTGTCGGATGAGTTCCGACTACACCAGCCAATCGAACGCGCTGTGGACGGCGCGTCTTCGCTGTATCAATTCAAGCCCACAGCGAAGCCCACAACTTTCATAATCCAGTTAAATCAGAATCGCTCATTTGAGGCCCAACTTAATGAAGACGCCGTTCGCCTGTTTTATCGCCGCGAGCGCGAGTCGTTCGCCGAAGCGGTCGAGAAGTGGCAGCAAGCGGCGGCGATTGCGCGGGCGCGCGGCGACCGTCAGCAGGAAGGCCAAGCTCTGAGATGGATGGGACGTGCGCTTTATGTGTTGAGCGAATATCGCGCGGCGCTGGCGGCTTTCAGTCAAGCGGCGCAGGCCTTTCACGACGCCAGAGATCGCGTAGAGGAAGGGCGTTGCTTGTTCGACCTGGCAGTGACGCACGGCACGTTGGTTGAACTCAGTCAGGCCGAGAAATATCACTTTCAGGCGGTGCAAATTTGGCGCGAGATCAATGAACCTGAATTGCCGCTGCGTTCAGCCTATAACGTAGGCCGCGCTTATCGCCTGACCGGTGACTGGCAAAAAGCGCGCGACATGTTCAATCAATTGCTGGCGCTGGCACGCGCCTATCCGCAACCTATCCAAAGCAAGTATTACGAACAGCAAGCCTTGTCTGAACTCGGCTATACCGCAGTGGGCGCGGGGCATCCGCAACCGGCGCTGGATTATTTCGCGCAGGCTTTGCCGGGGATTCAAGCCGATCTCGATCATCCTTATGACACGCCCTTTGTCCTAAATCAGATAGCGCAGGCTTGGTTGAAACTGGGCAATGCAAACAAAGCGCACGACCATTGCCAAAAGGCTTTGCAAAGCGCCCGCCGAATCGGTCAACGGCGTGCCGAAGCGGTGACGCTGACTACGTTAGGACAGGTTTACACCGCCATCGGACGCCGCCCCGAAGCGCAGGCCGCGCTCACGCAAGCGCAAGCGCTCAATGCCGCAATGGGTTTCAAGCGCGATCAACCGGCGACGGCTTTGCGGCTGGCGCAACTCGCCCGCGCGCAAGGCGACGTGGCCGAAGCCCTCAGGCAGGTCGAACAGGCGCTGTCGGGCATTGATGAGTTACGCGCGGGCATGCCGCCGGGCAGCGATATGCGCGCCACCTTTGTGGCGAACTGGAGCGAAGCGCAAGCCTTTCGACTCGACCTGTTGATGCAAATGCACGAGCGCCAGCCGCAAGCCGGTTATGCCACGCGCGCGTTTGACGCCGCCGAAAACGGACGCGCGCGTTCGCTCATCGAACTGATGCTCGAAGTCAGCGCGGACCTGCGGCAAAACCTCGACCCGCAACTGCTCGCCCGCGAGCGTGAGGTACGCGAACGCATCACGGCTAATCGTGACGCACGCGAACTGACACAGTTGATGGCCGAATATAATTTTGTCAGAGGCCAGATTCGCCAAAGCAATCCGCGTTATGCGGCCTTGACGCAAGTGCTGCCGCTGCAACTCGCCGACATACAAACCAAGCTGCCCAAATTGTTGGATGACCGCACGCTGCTGCTCGAATACGCGCTTGGCCCCGAACGCAGTTGGCTGTTCGCCGTTACCTCTGACAGCTTGCATACGTTCGCCTTGCCGCCGCGCGGCGAACTCGAAAAGCTGGTGCGGCGTTATTACGAATCCCTGACGGCGTTAGGGAAACCGCAAGCCTTCGCTTCCATCGCGGAAAAACAGGCATGGCAAAAACGGATGCTGCGCGAACAGCAAGCGGTGGCTGCGCAATTGAGCCAACGATTGCTCGCGCCTGCGCAAGCGTTGCTGCCCGGCAAGCGGTTAATCATCGTGCCGGGTTCGACGCTGAGTTATGTGCCGTTTGCGGCCTTGCCGGAGTGCGGAATGCGGAATGCGGAATGCGGAATAAAGCCTAAAACACTCCGCACTCCGCACTCCGCACTCCGCACTCCGTTGATCGTCAATCACGAAATCATCACGTTGCCTTCGGCTTCGACCCTAGGCGTATTGCGCCGTGCCAGCGCCGGACGCGCCGCCGCCCCGAAAACATTGGCGCTTTTTGCTGATCCGGTTTTCGACCGGCAAGATGAACGGGTGCGTCAGGCGGCGACGATGCCAAGCCTGACGACGGTGGCGTTACGTGATCTCACGGCTTCGCTTACGGCTAAAGCGGTTGCACCTGTTGAATCTGCCAGGGCCGTGCCGTTGTTGCGGCTGCCTGCTTCGCGGCAAGAGGCCGAAGCCATTGCCGCCCTCGTGCCGGAGTCGCACCGCACGCTTGCGCTTGATTTCGACGCGGCGCGCGCGACGGTGTTAAGCGAAGATTTGAGCCAATACCGCTATGTGCATTTCGCTACGCATGGCTTGCTCAATAACGAGCATCCTGAATTATCCGGTCTGGCGCTTTCGCTGGTTGATCGGCAGGGCGTGACGCAAGAGGGTTTTTTGCGCACGATGGATGTCTTCAATTTGAAACTCAATGCGGAACTGGTCGTGTTGAGCGGCTGTCAGACCGCGCTCGGCAAAGAGATTCGCGGCGAAGGGCTGGTGGGATTGTCGCGCGGCTTTATGTATGCGGGCGCGCGCCGCGTACTCGCCAGCCTGTGGCAAGTGAACGATGCCGCGACCGCCGAACTGATGCAGCGGTTCTATCAAGGCATGTTGCGCGAACCGAAACTTGCGCCGTCCGCCGCTTTGCGCGCCGCGCAACTTTCGATGTGGCGCAACCCGCGCTGGCAAGCGCCTTATTATTGGGCGGCTTTTACGCTGCAAGGTGAATGGTGAGTTTTTGGGAAGACGGGAGACAGGAGACAGGAGACAGGAGACAGGAGACAGGAGACAGGAGACAGGAGACAGTAGGGCAACCAGTGATCGTAACTTCTTGAAGCATTTCTGTTATTTTTTGAATTCCTGACTCCTGACTCCTGACTCCTGACTCCTGACTCCTGACTCCTGACTCCTGACTCCTGACTCCTGACTCCTGACTCCTGACTCGTTGTGCGTTGTTTTCTGATCCCCCGGTCAAGCCAGCGTATTGATTATTTTTTCATCCCCCCGCCACGACCTTGCTCCGATGGTCGTTGTTACCAACACCGCTAAGCACGATTCATGACCACTACTCCTGGTTCGCGGGTGCGTAAGCCGCGCGGACTAACTTCGGATCAATTCTTCAAACTGTTGAGTTCGCTCGGCGCAGACAGTGAAACTGCGGCGGAGCAATACGAAGAGATTCGCCGCAGCTTGATTACGTTTTTCGAGTTTCACCCAACCGGCTTTCATCCCGCTGACGAAGCGGACGACGTTTTCAATCGCGTCGCGCGTCGTTTGGACGAAGGCCGCGAGATTTATGCGTCGCAACCGCGCCATTATTTTTATGCCGTGGCGCGCAACCTTTGGCGCGAGCGCCGCGCGAGTCCGGTCAACGAAGTCGCGCTCGAAAATCAAGCGATCCCCCGCCATCGTCAACCCCGAACTCCGCTGCAATTGATCGAAGCCGCTGAAGACGAGCGGCTTAGTGAAAGGCGTTTGCGCTGTTTGCAAACCTGTCTGCAACGACTCGACCCCGCCGAACGCGAATTGATCGTGGCTTATTACCACGGCGAGGGCGGCGACAAGATTCGGCAACGGCAGGCGCTCGCCGCGCGTTACGGTACGACGGTCGCTAACTTGCGCGTACGCACCAGCCGCTTGCGCGACAAGCTCGAAGCCTGCGTGACGCGCAGCCTGAAACCGTCTCGATAACGTTTCGGCAATGACCCGATAAAAAATGCTGCAACGTTTTTCGAGCTTTCTCATTTTTAGTCGGCGCAAGAAAAACCGATTTGTTTACGGATTCCCCACGGTTCTGGCAATAGATAGAGAGGTTAGGATGAACGACGAGCTAATTAGTAACACACAGTTGCGGGCTTACCTGTTCGGTGAATTGGACGAAGTCGCAGCCGAACAACTGGAAGAAAAATGTTTTGTCGAAAGCGACTGGCAGCTAGCCTTGCTGACCGAACGCGATGACTTGCTCGATGAATGGGCGAGCGGTGTCTTGTCCATTAGCGAAGCCGCTAAACTCGAAGCCCGTATGCTTCAGTTACCCGCCTTGCGCGAGCGCGCCGAATTCGCGCGTAGCTTGCATCGTCATTTTACTGCGCCGGTCACGACGCTAGTTGCGCCGCCAATCAAGCCACATGATGCGCGCAACTGGTTCTCACGTTTTATGACGTGGGAAACCCCTTGGCCGTTAGCGGCATCGGTTGCCGCCTTGCTGGCGGTAAGCGGATGGCTGGCTTGGAACACCTTGCGCACGCCAGTGCTGCCGCTCGTTGCGGTTCAGCCTTCGCCGTCGGTTACGCCAGCGGCGAATGGGTCAAGCACTGGTTCAGTCAAAGAACTCACTGTGAGGCGCGAGCCACAGAAGCATTCCGCGTCGCAAACTCCTGCTCATAACGTGAGCGAACCGGAAGTCGCCAACTTTGTGTTGGCTGTCGCTGCCTTGCGCGGTGCCAGTGATATAGCGCCGACGTTGGCAATCCCTGCGCGCGCCCAAACGCTGCGGCTGCAATTAGAGCTTCCGCCAGATACGTCATCAAACAAGTCCACTGACGCATTCGAACCGCAGAGCGCGGCGTTGCTAAACGCTGCGGGTGAAATCGTGAGACAGCAAATTACCTTGCGGTTGCGCCGGGCGGGCGCGACGCGTTACGTCGTGTGCGACGTGCCTGTTGCTTCGCTGACCGAAGGCATTTATCAATGGCGTCTCACACCGGCGCAAGGCGCTGAAGCGGTTTATCCGTTCGCCGTAAAAAAATCGCCAGCCGCTCAATAAAAAGGCACTACCGTATTTTGTGTGGGTACAGGAAATTTTCCATTTTAGATTTTAGATTTTAGATTTTTCATTGCCCGGATTTCCCCCCGGCCTGGCTTGGCTTTACGCAGCGAACTGCTGGCAATAAAAAATCTAAAATCTAAAATCTAAAATCTAAAATGGAAAATGGAAAATGGAAAATTTCTGCCGCACAAAGCATGTACCCACAGGAAATCCGGTAGTGCCAATAAAAAAGATCGCAACGTTTTTTCGTTTTCCCCATTTCATAAACGGCATCGGTGTGGCGCGTTTCTGTCCGCCATACAGGTAGCGCCCGTAAAAATGTCAGGCGTGGTAACAGGTGTAAGGATTCCCCCCCTCCATAAGGAATGAGGCATTTTTCGGGCGCACAATCAGTTTCAGCTAGGTTCACCCCCACACATGCAGAGACGGCTCGCCACCATTGATGAAGCGAGCCATTGTTTTCAAGTTTCTCCCCCTACGCCATCGGGTGATCGGCAACGTTGCCGGTCACCGTTTGGCACTCTCTTTCAGGTTACTGGCCGCAAACGGCAAGTGCCGCAGCTTTGCGCGAGACGTTTGTGGGGAATGTCTCGGGCTTGCTTGCGTAAGATTTGTCGCTTGGTCGGTAAAAGGATGGAGGGTTGTTTACGAATCAAGGCTTGTCGTTGTGGTAGAGGCGCATCTACCAGGGACGCAACGGCAAGACCTTCGTTAGACAATCCTCCATCGTAATTTCTTCAGCCGTTCAGCCCGCCTTCCTTTTACAATTCAATGACAACTTTGACGTAGCTTTTACGGCGCGATGACGACATTTACTTCGCTGGCTTGCACAATGCCCGGCGAGAGGAAACATCTTGTCTGTCTTGCCGTTGGCTCACCGCGCGTCGCCGTCTGCTGCTGCGTTTATACCCGCAGCAATACCTGAAGACGTGGCGTTGCGAGTGGAAGTTGATTCAGTCGGTGATTACGCAGGCGGTGCTGGCGACAGTCCGCACGCCCACGAATTGCAAACTTTCGTCACGCAGGCGGCGCGTCAGGTGCATCCGGTGCTGTTGTTGGGCGAAGCCGGATTGCGGCAGGAAGAACTGGCGCGTGCGTTGCATCGTGCGAGTGCCCAAGCCTGGCAACCCTTTCTGGCAATCAACGCCCACGCGCTTAACGAAGACGCGCTTTACCAATTGTTATTCGGCGACGCAGCGCAACCCGGCGTATGGCAAACCATGCCGCGCGGTACGATTTTCGTAAACGAACTGACGCGCCTTTCTCCTCGCTTGCATCAACGGCTGGCGGTTTATCTCGAAGAGCGTTACTGGTTGCGCGACGCCGCCACCGAGCAGCGTTTGATTTTGGCGACCGATGTGAACGCGACGGACATCGCCGAAAGTCGCATCGCGCAAGGCTTGCTCGAATTGTTGCGTCCCCACAGCTTCAGGCTGCGACCCTTGCGCGAACGGCGCGCGGATATTCCAGCTATCGCCCGCGAATTGGTGCAGCGCCTGGCGCGACAATTCAATCGCCGCGCTGTTTCGCTAACGCCGCAGACGCTCGAAACCTTGGCGGCTTATGACTGGCCGCAAAATCTGGATGAACTGGAAGGCGTATTACGCGCGGCGCTCGTGCAAATTCCCCCGCCCGCGATTACGGCAGAAGCGCTGCCCGCGCGCATACGTTTTGCACGGCTGCGCAGCTTGCCTGAAGACGGCGTTGACCTGTCGCAATTGACAGATGATTACGAACGCAACTTGCTGGCGACGGCGTTAAGACAAGCGGGCAACAGCCAAACCAAAGCAGCGCGGCTGTTAGGCGTGCGCGTACAAACGCTGAATATGAAACTCAAACGAATGGCGGAGCAGGGAACGCCGCTGTTGTGAGACCCGCAAAAATTTATCCCCGACAACAAGGTCGTCGTCAGCGCCGTTGTTGTTGATGCTGCGAAGCAATAGCAGGAGATCACGGTCAGGCAAGCAGGTTTTGTTTGCCCTTCGCAGCATCAATAACAGCGACGATGTGATTTTATGGAGTGCGGTCGGCTTGCCGCCGCTTTGGCGTTCGCCTTCACACGATTCGGGTTTCAGCGAGAGTCTCGCGCTACGAACGAAAAGCGGCGTCGAGCCGACCGCACTCCAAAAAAAGCCGGTAACGCACAGCTTGCGCGTTACCGGCTTTTTTATCATTGGCAGCGTTCGAGTTATTCAGGCTTGGTGGTACGCATAAAGGTTTGCGGGCCGCCGCCGTCTTTGATCGTGTAATCGCTCGGCACTTTGAACAGGTATTGATCCGGTTCACTGCGCAGCAAGTTGGTCATCCGCACCGTTGTTTCGCCCATACGTGGGTCGCTGTGTTTGGTCAACACGGTAAGTTGAAGTTCTGGCGAGAACCAACGTTCGATGACGATTTCGATGGGCTGTTCGTTGCCGACTTGTCCGGCGGGAATGGTCTCGACGATTCTTGTGCCTTCGCATTCGATGCCTTCAATCGTCTGTTTGTCGAGTTGCGTCGTTTTGGCATTGGCGTGGTGTAACATCACGCGGTTAAGCGGGACGGCTGGCACGGTTTCGCTTACCATCGGCATGCTAGGGACGCTGCTGGCAGAGTTGCCGTCATCCGCCAACGTGAAGTTGAAAGCCAGCGTGCCATTCACTTTGACAGCTTGCCCACTGATTTCCGTCGGTTTGAACTTCCACTGGCGCGCCGCTGTGACCGCCGCATCACGCAACATCGGATGCCCGCTGACCGCTTCGGCACTTGCGACTTCACCTACTTCGTTGACGGTTACGTTGACGCGCACTGACCCGGAGACGCGCGCCGCTTTGGCATCGGCGGGATAAGCGGGCTGGATGCGGCTCACGGCGCTGCCTTGCAATACGCCGCCTGACACATTGATTTTCTTGAGTGGCTCGCTGCCATGCGCAACGGTTGTGTCAGTGGTCATCACCATTACGTTGCCTCTCTCGCCGGTTCTTTCGATAGTGGAACTGCTAAAGCTGACGTTGCCTCCAGCACCGCCCATACGCATGCGCCGCGCGGTCTTGTTTTTTTCATCCAAAATGTAAGTCACGCCCTCAACCGAATCAGTAATGATCGTCGTTTTGCCCGGCATGGCGTCGGGAAGGATGTCAGGTACTATTTGCATGAGGCTTTGTTCACGGCGCGTGCGCCCCTGTCCGTCACGAGCGACGTTTGACGAATTGCGGCGGACGATGCGGTTGCCGTTCGCCAGCGTTTGCACAAACTCGTTCACGACCTCGGCGGAATAAGGCATGCCCTTGACGACCTTGCCAGACGTGCCGACTTCGGAAGCGACAAAGCTATAACTGAATCCGTCTTGCGGCGTACCTGCGCCGGTGAACCTCATCACGCGCGGAGCCGTACCGTCACCGATTTGACCGGGAGCAGGTACGCGCAGGTCGAAAGTTTGAGCAGCGGTGTCTACCCAAATTTGCCGCTCGATTTTCTTTTCCTGCGGCTTATCTTGTGGATTGTTTTGCGCGAACGCCGTCGCGCCGTTGGCAGCCAACGTCAGCGCAAAAGCGTTCGTAATAAAGCGTCGTGTCGTGTTTTTCATAAGTTACTCCATCTACTTTGGATTGCGATAGGTGGCGGGAAGCGCTCTTCCGCCCTGATTGAAGTTTCCGGCGGGAAACCAGTCTTGTACGAAACGGATGGCGCGTGCGCCACCGTCTTCGCCGACGAGCAGGTCGGCATTGATCGGAAATTCGAGACGTTCGGCGTTGACGGGCAAGCCGAAATTGATAAGCGTCGAACGCGGCACTTGAACGCGCCGCAACTGCCCGCGTTCGGGCAGCGCGTTTTCGTTCACTAGCGGGAAAAATTCCGTAGCGATTTCTTCCTCAACCGCTGGGGGTTGTTTACTAGCCTGATTCGTTTTGGGCGTTAGCCGACGCGGTTTGCGGAACGAGGCGAATTGCGTACGTTGTGGTTCGATGTTTTCAATTGGAGCCAGTTCGTTTAGTGGCGTTGCCAACGGCGTTGGCGTTGGCGAACTCGTTGCGAACTCCTGTTTTGGTACAGGTGTGACTTCGATTGCGCGCCAATTCCACCAAGCGAAGCCGATGAACAACAACGCTGCTGCTGTCAGCGCGTAAGACCCACGAGCGAAAAGCGAAGACCACACAAGGCTTTGCAGTGATCTGGGCACAGGCTGGGACGCGAATGAAACTTTTTCTTCGGCGTGTTGTTGCCGAAAAGCTGTGAGCAGCGAGGCTTCGACGCGCGGAGCCGCTTCGTGTTGCGCGTTGGTTTCCGCCAGTGCGTGCAAGGCGTCGTTCAATGGATGATTGTCTGGTGTCTCGTTCATATCGTTTTCACCAATCTTAGAGACGCAAGATTTTGCGTCTCTGCTTTTTGGGATACGGCGGGTGTCTCCTGCGCAGCGCGCGACGTTTCACCTAACAGGTCACACAAAAGCGCTTTGCCGCGATGGAGCCGCGAGCGCACCGTACCAATCGCGCAGCCCAACACGTCCGCTGTTTCGGCGTAACTCATCTCTTGCAACTCACACAGCACGACGACTTCGCGGTAATGGGGCGGCAGCGTGAGTACGGCTTGTCGCACTTTCTCAACCGTCAACTTGTGCGCAAACGCGGCGAAAGGATCAGCGCCTTGAAAGACAAAATCCATCTCATCGTCCCCATCGTTATCGCTGCTAAACCCGACCCAGCGGCGTTCGCGTTCGAGATGTTTCAATACCTGATTGCGCGCGATGCCCATCAGCCACGTCGTCAATTGCGCGCGCCGCGCATCGAACTTTTCGGCTTCACGCATCAGCACCATAAAAACTTCCTGCGTCACGTCTTCGGCAATCGCTTCTGAACCGCACATCCGCAACGCGAACCGATAGACGCTGCCCTGACGACGGCGATAGAGCGCGACAAAGGCTTCTTCGTCGCCCGTTTTCATTTGTTGCAGCAGTTCGTAATCAGTGGTTCCGGTCATGCGTAATCGCCGTAATGTCGTTTTGTGTGGCGCAGTATAACCGCCGCGCCAGCGGGTTGTTGGTGTTGATTCCGGCGAGGGCGGCAAAAGGTTCCTGAAAAAATGTATCGCAACCTGTTAGGTTGCGGAGCATTTGCTGCGAGCAAAATTATCGGGTGCGCAAAGCTGCGGCAACCTGACAGGTTGCGATACTGAAAGAGCGGCATTAGCATCGCCCGCGTCGAGCAATGCGATTTCCAACTGAAAGAATCCATATGCAAAAAATGTTTTGGCAAAAGACTTACGCCATTATTTTCATCGCGTTCGCCTTGAGCGCCTGCTCCGTCACCAAAGCTCCGATTGATCCGGTGGGCACGTGGCGCGGTACGGTCAAAAATCCTTCCGGCGAACTTGTCGCCTTTGCGATTGAGATCAAACGCGAAGGCGAAAAACTAAACGCAGAACTCATCAACGACACCGAACGGCTGGCGGCTTCGAGCGTAAGCCTGGCCGGTGATGTGTTGAAAGTTCGTTATGACTTTTATGACGGCACGCTCGAAGCCCGCATCGCAGGCGATGAACTCACCGGCAATTTTACGAGGCAATGGTCGAAGCAAACGCTCGTCCGCGAAGTGAAAGCCACGCGCAACGCGCCTGTGACTGCGGCTGCGAACAACGAAACCGATTTGACCGGCGACTGGCTGCTTAAAGTAGGCGCGGGCGAAAAACAACGCTTGTGGCGCGCGGGCTTTCTAACCAAAGGGCAACAGGCTTCAGGCACGATCATTCCGGTGTCGGGCGATTGGGGACAGTTGAGCGGCGAATGGGTGAACGGTGTGCTGACGTTAAATCGTTTCGACGGCATCAATTCGCGCGTCGTACGTTTGAAAGCGCAAGCCGATGGCACGCTCGTCGGCGAACTGGATTTGGGTTTGTTCGATCCCAAACGTCCCGTAATTGCTGAACGCATCAGCGAAAAAAATAAAGCGATAGTTGCAAGCATGCCTGACCCGAAAACGCACACGCGGATGAAAAATCCGAACGAACCGTTTCGCTTCAACGGACTCGATTTGAACGGTCAGCCAGTGGCGTGGAATGACGCGCGGTTCAAAAACAAACCCGTAGTCGTTTCGATCACCGGCAGTTGGTGTCCGAACTGCCACGAAGAGACGCCTTACCTGCAAACGCTTTACGAAAAATATAAAGCACAAGGTTTAACAGTCGTCGCGTTGGCGTTTGAGTACACCGGCGAACAGGCGCGCGATATGGAGCAGGTCAAAATTTTTGCCGCGCGGCATAGCGTGAAATACACGATGCTGTGGGCGGGCGCGACCGACGACGCCAACGCCAAGCTCGATCAACTGATAAATTTCGGCGCTTATCCGACGACGGTTTACATCGGACGCGACGGACTGGTGAAACACATTCACACCGGCTTTGAAGGCCGCGCAACGGGCGCACGCTTCACGGCGCTCAAGGCAGAAGTCGAAGCGCAAATTCAGGAATTGTTAGAACCGTAGCGCGGACTTCAGTCTGCACAACACATTTTGAGAGTTATCGTGCGGACTAAAGTCCACACAACGGGTCGCAGACTGAAGTCCGCGCTACGGTTCTAACAATTCCTGAATTTGCGCTTCGACTTCTGCCTTGAGCGCCGTGAAGCGTGCG
>JAYSVR010000298.1:0-5308 GCA_043718445.1 Acidobacteriota bacterium
CGAACACGCCGATGGCCGAAAGCACCAAGGAAATGCGGCGGGCGTGTCGAGTTGTATTCTCGGTCATGGTGTACTTTCCTGTGACTCATGAATTCACCAACGGCTTGCCTGCTAGGAATAACGCCCTTGCGCAATTGATCGAACTGGACGGAAAAATCTATACGTTGGGATCTGGCAACTCGCTGTTTGTCACCGCGAACGACGGCCAGCAATGGCGCGAAATCACACTCTCGACCGAAAGCGGGTTTGTCAGTTTTTATAAAATCTTCGCGGCGAACGGTACGCTTTATCTCGGCGCATCAGATGGCGTTTATCGTTTGACGGCGGATGAAAAGTTCGCGCGCGTAGGCGCGGCCAACCACGACCTCGCCAACGTCAACTTGCTCGGCGTAAGCGGCACGACCTTGCTCGCCGGTACGAGTCTCAATCTGGGCGGAATCGGTTTCCCCGCCGGCTCACCGAGTAAGACCACGTTGTTCCGCCTCAACGGCGACGGCAGTTGGATTCGCTCTGACGAAGGGCTAACCGATGAACATGTGACGAAGTTCCTGACGACTGACACCGGATTGCTCGCCGCCAGCTTCGGCGTGGGCATCCTGCGTTCGGAAGATCAGGGACGGACGTGGCGCAACAGCAATCGCTATCTCAACGCCGCGACGGTGGTCTCGATGGTTTCACTCGGCAACAGTTTGTTTGCCGCGACGACGCACGGCATTTATCGCACCGTAGACAACGGCCTCAACTGGACAACCGCCAATACAGGCTTGCCAGAATTGACGGTGAGCGCGTTGGGCAGCAACGGCACCGCGCTGTATGCCGCGACGCGCCAGGGCGTTTATCGTTCGCTCGATCAAGGCCAAAGCTGGAAGAACACCGGCTTGTACGGACAGTCCATTCGCAGCTTCGCCTTTCTCGGCAATCAGGTATTCGCCGCCGCCGATGGTGATGCAGTAGCGCAAAAGTTCGAACTCGTTACCGAACCCGGCAACGGCGTCGCCAACTTCAGCCCATTGGCGGAAACCGCAGGGGTTTTCGTGCTGGGCGCAACCGGCGGATGGAAAACCGCGCAACGCGGCATGGCTGGCTTGCCTGCCAGCACTTTGGCAGTGAACGGAAATAACCTCTGGGCAGGTACGCTGGGCGGCGGCGTTTTTCTTTCGACCGACGGCGGACAAAGCTGGACGGCGCGTAACGCAGGGCTGCACGATCTCAATGTTTACGCGCTGACGAATCACGGCGCTGCGTTATATGTCGCCACTGACGACGGCCTCTATCGCTTAGTGAATCAGGCAACGAATCAAGGCCAAAACTGGCAACTCGTCCAGCCGCACGATTACCAAAAGTGCCTCGCATTGGTTTCGCGCGGCAACACGCTCTTCGCCTTGATGCGCTACGACGGCGTTTATCGCTCTGACGATCAAGGACAAAATTGGACAGAGATTCATGATTCGCTAAATGAGGCGCGCGCTATCGCCGTTCACGGAAACTTCCTCGTCGCAGGCACCACGAATCGAGCCGCTTTTATCAGCGACCTCGAACCCGGCAAGTTAAGCGTGGTTTCTGCCGCCAGCTTTTTCGGCAACGAGCTGGCTGATGGTTCTATCGCTTCAGCCTTCGGCTCGAATTTGGCGACGACCACACTCAGCGCCTCCACTGTCTTCCCGCCGGATGAATTGGGAAAAACGCGCGTCTCACTCGGCAGCGTATTTTTCGTCTCCCCCAATCAGGTCAACTTCTGGCTGAGCACAACGCCATCGAGTGAAAACCAATCGGTTCCCCTCGTCATCACCAGCGGCGACGGACGCGCTTCATCAGGACTCATCACACTGGCGCGCGTCGCTCCCGGCCTGTTCAGCGCCAACGGCAACGGGCAAGGCGTAGCCGCCGCCTACGCCGTAAGGGTGCGTCCCAGCGGAGCGCAAAGCTACGAACCGGTGGCGCGCTTCGACGCCGCGCAAAACAAATTCGTCGCTGCGCCGCTCAATCTGGGGCCGGACAACGAACTGATTTTTCTGGTGCTTTATGGGACGGGGTTACGCAATCGGCTGGCACTGAATATGGTGAGGGCAAACATCGGCGGCGTTTCGTTGCCGGTCGAATACGCAGGCGCGCAAGGCGAACTGCCCGGACTCGATCAAATCAATATCAGATTGCCACGCACGCTCATTGGACGCGGCGAAGTGGACGTGGTGCTTACCGTAGAAGGCAAAGCCACCAATGCGGTGCGGATTCACATCCGTTAAGGGTGTGTGCTGAAGACTGCGGCGGGCGTAGCTCATTCTCTCCCCCAAAACCAAGTGATGAACTCGCCCGTCGCCGCTTTCGGTTAATGGCTAATTTTCAATTTGCTGCCAAGCCAGGCGAGCCGCGCCCGACAATACCGCCGTGGCTCCTTCCAGTTTTGCCAAAGCAATGCGACAAGTCTTGACGGCTTCAGGAAAAGCCCAGCGATTCGCTTCGTCACGAATCTCCGGCAGGTAAGGATTCAGCGCGAGTGCGTATGCGCCGCCGAGAACAATGGCTTCGGGATTGAGCAATGAAATCACATTGGCGAGGCTGCGGCCTAACCAGCGGCAATGTTCGCTGACGACTTTGAGTGCGAGGGCTTCGCCGCCGCGCGCCGCACGAACAATCATTTCAGGCGTAAGCTGTTCCGGCGAATTCATAATCAGGCTGCCCAACATCGTACTCGCTTCGCCGCCGTATTCTTCCAACGCACGCCGCACCAAAGCCGCCTGTCCGCTCTCGGCATTGACGCAACCCAGCCCTTCGTATTCGGGTCTGAATTCATGACCGACCGCGAGCCACCCCGTAGCGCCTGCCCAACCGTCTGCGCCATAAAAAGCGCGTCCATTCACACCGTCAGCCACAATGATGCCCGTCGTAATTTGCGCGCCGAGTTCGACGTAAACCACATGCGATTTGCCGCGCGCCGCGCCCGTCCAGCATTCCGCCGCCGCCAACGCGACCGGGGTCGTATTCAACAACACCGGCAGATTCGCCGTTGTATGTTCGCCCGCATCGGCGCACAACATCGGAAGGCCTGCTTCGCCCAGCGCGCGTTCGACTTGCGTGACGAGCGCGACGCGCGTCCAGCCGGGCCAGTCGAGCGTGAGGCGTCCGCTGCGCGGGTCTAGGTGTCCGCCGGGGGCAACGATGCTGACGGCTTTGATGGCGGCGCTCTGGCGCGCTTCGTGTTCGACCAGTTGCGCGCAGGCCGCAACAATCGCAGCCGTCACGCCGCGCGTCGTAGCCTGTTTGAACGCTACGCTCGTCGTCGCCACCGGACGCGCGCTGGCGTTGCTGATCAGCGCAGCAGTCACCGTTTGTTGATCACCCGGTTGACTAAACGACACGGCAATTACGAGCGGTGCGATGGGTGGTTGAGTAATCTTGCTCACAGCGGCATCCTCACAGTGGTAATAAAGCAGTTGATAGTTTGGGATTTTTGACCCTTGCGAAAGCGTGTCGCTATTATACGCGCCGCTGGCTTGCGCTAAAGCCCACCCCGTCCAAAAACGAATTTCACCCAAAGGATTTTTTTTATGTTGAGAGTTACGTCACGTTATTTGTTGCTGTTGTCACTGTGCGCCGCGCTGTTGAGCGGTTGCGAATCGAAACCTGAACCAACCAAAACAACGACGGCTACGCCACGCCCGATGGAAGCCGCGACGGCGACGGCGACGCCTGCGCCGCAAGAGACGCCCACCGAAATGAAGAAGCTGGCGAACGGCCTCGAATATCAAGACCTGATCTTAGGCAAAGGCCCGCGTCCGCTGTTCGGACAAAAGATTCGGCTGCATTACATAGGCCGCACGACTGACGGCATCAAGTTCGACAGCACCGAAGGAAAGCCCGCGATGGAAATGGTGCTGGGCAAAGACAAGGTCATCAAAGGTTGGGAAATCGGCGTCGGTGGCGGCGGCGGACTCGAACCGATGCGCGTCGGCGGCAAACGCAAACTCATCATTCCGCCTGCGTTGGGTTACGGCGCGAACCCGATGGGAACGCTTCCGCCCAACTCTACGCTGATCTTCGAGATCGAATTGTTCGGCGTTAAATAACAGGAAGTTTATGAGTACGCATCTGCTCAAACGTGGTTGGTTGCTGATAACGCTGTTGGCTTTGGTCAACACCTTCATCGTGTCATCCATTGCGCAATCTTCCACGTCGTCTGTTCTCGCAGAAAAGGCTGAAGCCAAAGCTCTCGGCTTTTTGCAACGCGAAGTGCCCGCCTGGAAAACCAACAACGGATGTTTTTCGTGTCACAACAACGGCGATGCGGCGCGGGCTTTGTATGCGGCCTTGCGCAAGCAGGTGGCGGTATCGGCCACCGCACTGGCTGAAACCAACGCTTGGTTGAGCGCGTCGCAGCAGTGGGATCAGAATCAAGGCGATCCGGGTTTCAGCGATAAGAAGCTGGCGAACCTGCAATTCGCGGCGGCGTTGGCGTCAGCCCTCGAAGCGAAACAACTCAACGAAACCACTGCGTTGCAACAAGCCGCACGCAAACTCATTCCAGACCAAAGCGCCGACGGTTCGTGGCCGATTGACGCAGCGGGTACGGCAGGCTCACCCGCGACCTGGGGGACGCCGCTGGCTACGTGGATGGCAGTGCGCGTGTTGCGACAGGCGAAACTCGATGAGACACGAGTACCGTTACAAAAAGCCGAACGGTGGTTGTCGCAAACCAAAGTCGGCAACGTATTGACGGCGGCGACATTGGTGTGGGCGTTCAGTGATGACGTTACGCCGAATGGGCTACGCAAGCGTGACGAAGGATTGAATCTGTTGCGCCGTGGGCAAACGCGCGATGGCGGCTGGGGGCCGTATGCCGATGCGCCGCCTGAATGTTTCGACACGGCGTTGGCCTTGCTGGCTTTGCAATCAGTGGCTAAACAGGAAGGCGTCGCAAAGATGATTCAACGCGGAAGGGCTTATCTGATCGCCCAACAAAACGACGACGGAAGCTGGCCTGCAACGACGCGGCCTTCGGGCGGAAACAGTTATGCGCAAATGATGTCTACTACCGGGTGGGCGACGTTGGCGTTGTTAGAAACCCGTGACTGAACTTTTGCTCAAAAACCTTTTCGGGAATTAAAGATTCGCCGCAACCTGACGGGGCTTTCGCCACAAAGAAGCACAGAAGCCACAAAGGTTTTTTACTTGGCAAGTTTCGTACGGCCTCAATCATTAAACATGTTGCGATAGAAAACATTAGGGAGTTTGCCTTTCGCGCCCACCGTTGCCGCAAGCTATTCGGCGACCGGCATTGTCCCTTATCCATTTTCAATTATTGGCAAAGGCC
>JAYSVR010000299.1:0-17663 GCA_043718445.1 Acidobacteriota bacterium
TGCGGTTGGTTTTCAGCCCGCGAACGCGGGCGGCAGCATAAAGCCTGGGGTGGAGCGCGGCTTCGCAGAAGCTGGGCGAAACCCCAGGAAAAGCGCGAATTTTAGGCGCTAGCCCGCGAAGGCGGGCGACAGTTCGTCACACCAAAGGGCGTATGGCTTTACTGGCTGCCGCCCGCTTCGCGGGCTAACAAATCTTTTGACCCACGACCCTGGGGTTGCGGCTTGCGCCTTCACCCCAGGCTTTATGCTACCGCCCGCATTCGCGGGCTGAAACCGTGCAAAGATTTGGGTAATGACAAACCGTAAGAGAGGGCTACCTCAAGGATGTTTCGATTGGGTTCGACGACGCCGTTGCGTCCAGTGCCGAGGTAGCCCTCTCTTACGGTCGGGCTACGGACACGTCGCACTAAGGGTAAGTCAGTTTCACTTCTACGCCGCGCTCGACCAAGCCCGAATCAAACGCCACGATGCGCGCGTTCCAGCCGAGATTGAGCACTTGCATCCGCTGACCGGGAAAGCGGCTTTCGAGATACCATTTCATCTCGTGTTCTGAACGAATCGGGTTGTATTCGAGCATCTGCCGCCACGCCGGATGCGTCACCAGCTTTTGCAGATTCGCCTTGAACGCCGCATTGCTTTGTTGCCGCAACAGCGTACGCAACTTGTCGCCAACGAAGCGCGGGTATTCGCTCAGTTTCACCGGCACCGTGACCATATCCACGATCAGAAATTTGCCGCCGGGTTTAACGACGCGCTTGATTTCGCGCAACAGCGGATCCCAATCAAGATAGCGAAACGACATCAGCGAGGTCACGATATCAAAGCTGTCATCGGCAAAAGGCAACGCAGGCGAATTGATCGTTTGAAACGACAGATTCGTGCGAGCCTCATCTTGGGCTAGATTGCGGGCTTGAGCGCGTTCGATCATCGCGGACGATTCATCCACGCCTACGCCGCGCTCAAGGCGTTCGCTCAAGGCCGCGAGCAAAGCCCCGTTGCCGCAACCAATATCCAATACGTTGAGATTGTACGTTTCAGGCAAGTGTTGATTGAGCCACTGCCACTCGTCCTGCCGAACTTTTATGTCAGCGAAAGCCGCGTCATACAAATCAGCCACCTGATTGTAAGTCGGATCACCCGATGGCGGCGCAGGCTGAAAGGCTTTCATCGTTTCAGCCGGCATCAATCCGACGAATTTCAACACCGACGCACCGAGGCCGTGCGACTTACGCCCCTTGCATCCAATCGTATAGAGCCTCTCGGCGGTCACGCCTGGTCCTTTAGAACGTTTGGCATAACGATAGCGCGAAGGGCTGCGCGAAAACGTCGTATACCAAAAGAATCCATACGACGGCACTTTGAAGGTACGCGCAAAAAACGGCGCGAACCAGCGCGCCGAACGGCAGCAGTGAAAGTAAGCCGAAGCCCCGTCAGCAAAAGGGATTTCGAGCGTTTCCCATTCATAAGGGCTGAACTGTTCAGGAAAAGCGACGGTGCCAAACATCGGGCCGTACATGCCCGCGTGGCCTACGAAATGAAACTCGGTGATACGTTGATGGGCAGCCTGGATTTCGGCGAACAGATGCAACAACGCGCGCTTGTTTTCGACGGCGCGGCAAATGATTTCACCGGCGAAACCGCTCGCGCGTTTCTCTGCCGCCAGCGTATTCGCCACCAGCGGAAACTGTTGCCCGCCTTTGCGATAGAGCGTGGTGTAAGCAATGAGTATGACCTGACCATTCGGCATAAAATCGTTACTGATCTAGATCGGTTTGCAATTGCGTTTACGGATGTGGGATAGGTTCTTAACCTGCCCTACCCGTTCAGAAGATCAAAGGCGTAGGGCAGGTTAAGAACCTACCCTACATGTGCTTAAGGTTTTCCCGTAAACCCAACTGAAAACCGATCTAACTGAGGGCGAATAACCCTTTGACATAAGCAATCTCATAAATCATCCACGCGCCGACGCACAGGCTGAAAGCCCCTGCCAGCAAGCGAATGGCGTTGTGCGCCGTGACGTGGCGTTCCGCTGTCCAGTAAGCGGGCAAACTCAGCAGAACGCTCATCAACATCATTCCGCCAATCGAACCGAACCCGAACACGAAGAGGAAAAGAAATTTTTGTGACGTAGTCGAAAGTTTGGCGACCGCGAGAAAGAGCAGCGCCGCGCTGCCTGCCATGCCGTGTACGATGCCGACCAACAAAGGTCGCCAGCCCAGTTTCATGCCGGTCGTAACGGATACGTGCGAATGCGGCTGCGTCGCGTCAAAGGTGCGGTGCGCGAAGTAATGCCGCACCACGTTCAGGCCGAGCGCCACCAGCATCACGCCGACGCCGAATTCCAGCGCCTGTTCAACGGCGAGACTGATATGAAATTGCAGCAGGATCACCAGCACGCCTGCCACCAATAATGACAACGTATGTCCCACGCCCCACCAGCCGCCGATCAACGCCGAACGCCACAGGCTGCGGCGTTTGACCATCATCGTCGAAACTGCTGCGAGATGGTCGGGGTCGAGCGCGTGAAATAACCCTACGCCAAAACCGGCGGTGAGTATGGCCCAGTTAGAAAGCACCTCGGCTGCCGCCAAATCCATAATTGCTCCTATGTCTGCTCCTGATAAAAGAAAGGCGAGCGTACGGAAACTCGACCATACGCTCGCCAGTTTTAGCTCACAGCAAACTCATTCTATTGCTGTTCAATCTATTGCTGTTCAATCGCGCGCGTGACGGCGCGTCCATTCAGACGACTGCCGCTGATGCTGCGTTTAGTCCCAGTCGTAGGCAGTTCCTCAGTGGCGACTTCATCGAAACTGGCTACGCGGTTGAGTGAGAGCGAATAAGCGCCAAACTTATCTCGCTCAAAAGGCGTGAGATAAATCAGGAAAATACTGCTTTCGCCCAGTCGCTGCGTAATGCGCGCCTCTCTACCGGTACTGACTGCATCGCCCAACGTCCCTTGCAGCGCCGAATCGCCGTTGCGTTGCAGAATCAATAATGAAGCATAAGCCGCCGAGGTGGTGCGAATGTCTACGTTATCGCCGCTGTTTCCGTTGAAATAGAAAACATCGAAGCTGACGTTTTCAGAGTTTTTCAAATCCGACGTGGCGATGCTTTCGCTCGTCAGGTTTTGCCCGTAAGTGAGTTGCCGAATGGGAGCGTTGAAAACTCGCACTGAATACTTGCCCAAACCATTGCGCTGTTTGTTGGCGCTCGTGACAAAAATCACGTATTCACCTGCCGTCGGCAACACCGTCAACAACAAGGCGTTTCTGGTCGCTCTGACGCTTTCGTTGTTACCCGCCGCGCCATCGGCACTGCCCAGGTCATCGTCTTCACCCACTTGTTCGAGGTTGTTGCCCACTCTGCGATAGAGCAACACGGCGGAATCGAGTTGATTGCCTCCGGTGTTGTCGCGGCGCATATCAATCCCCACCGTCTGATTAGCTTGCGTAGTAAAGAACCGATACGTGTCGAAGAAATATGTGCGTCCCGATCCGTCATTCAATAACTGAATCTGATCGTCAGCCGTGAGTTCTCCATTGGTGGGTTGCCCGTTGCCGGTTTGGTCAATATCCAGCGTGCTGATGATTTGAATATCCGGCAAGCTCCCGCCCATCTTCACGTCAACCGCATTGGAAAAAAACACCGGACTCAACGAAGGATTGATCTGTTGCATCACCAGTTTGCAAACGCCCAGCCCGGCAGCTTCAGGCGGCAGAATAGCGTTGATTTGATCCAGTCCGATGAACCCTGGCGCGGGACCGGCATACGCCACAGTCAATGGTATGCCTTGCAACGTCACACTTAACGACTCAGCTACGCCGTTGCCGTCAGTCGGATTCGCGGCAGGTATCCGGCGAATGCCGGTGCCGTAAATGACCAAGATATTCGGACGGGCTTTCGTTCCGGCATTCACATCTGCCACTGACAAATCGGGGTTAAACACTGGCGTATAAGTTACGCCGTCAAAAGTCGTCAGCGCAGCGGCGGCGTCGGAGCCCGTTGCCCTGATCGAAAAGATACCCGGCGAAGAGCGCACAATGGTGCACCCGCCTCCGATGCAACCGCCGGTCGCCTGCGTGTTATTCGAATTGAAGACGCGCAAGGTCACCGTCGTCGTGTCAGCCAGATTGGGAGGAATCGCAAAGTTGATCTGTCCCGGAGCAACGAAAAAGAGCGGCGCGTCTACGTTATTGATCTGCAAGCGAACGCCGCCCAGCGTAGTCGGCAATGGGGTAACAGACGCCACATAGGTTTGTCCGCCTTGCGGGACGAACGTGCCGAAAGCCGCCGCAATCATATCGGGCGCGAGCGTACGCTTATAAGCATCGTTAGGATTGGTCGTCGCCTGCGCGCCGTAACTGGCCGCATTCACGACGGCAAAGCCCTGGGCCTGCGCCTGCTGCGCGAGCGCCAAGCCGCCTAACAACGCGGCACACACGATAAGTCGTGCCTGCCTCAGGATCTGCCCAGTAAAGTTATTCAATTGGTAATTCATACTTCGTTCTCCTCTGCGTCCCTGCCGCACGCCCCGGCGCTGCTTGAACAGGTGAATATTTGGGTGGTTGGGAAAGGGGTCAACTACTACGTCGGCAATCTAAGCGGCGCGTTGCAAGAGTGTCAAGATTGCCATTCATTGAGTTCAGCCGGTTAGGTCGCGCCGTTTGCCTGAACCCTGTGCCTGCGAACGGCAGCCACTGACGATCATAAACATTGCTTCGTTTTTGACGGGGCAGACCGACCGACGCTTAGAGTTAGCAGCCTCGCAAAAGGTCTATCTACTTTATCTGGCAGCTTTTGATTTTCTCGCAACTTTGGGGGCGCTCATAAAAAGCGAAAGGCTGTAACCTTGAAACAGGTTACAGCCTTTCGTGTTAGCAGTCCGATTGATTCCCTGGCCTTAACAGGTAGGTAAATAAATCGGTACGATGATGCGAGCTTTGTCGGTCAACGTAAGTTTGTGCATGTTGCGGCCTTGACTGAATCCGCCGTTGACTCCGCGCGGGTTGTCATGCAAGTTCACGGTGAGGCCGAATAACGCGATGTCTGCGGCCCCGGCAAACTTCATCCAGCCCGAACGCCCCGACGAGATGAAGCGGGGGAACGGATTGAACGTGCGCGGGAAGGTGCTGTCGAGTACCTTGCGATATTGGCAACTCGGCAGGTTCGCCGTGAAGCTCAATCCAATCTCAGAGTCATCGAACACCTGTCCCGCAATCCCGCCAATCGCGTCACCCGTGGTGATGTAATTGCCGCTGATACGGTTCAAGATGAACAGCGTCGCGTTGCCGTCGTTCGGACTCGGGAAATTGCTGATCGCCAACTGGCGCGGCAACATGTTGTAACTCATGCCGTCAAAGGCCAGCGTGGCCTGCGTAGCCGAAGTGTCAGTGCCTGCCGGAAACGGCATCAGCGCCGACACGGCTTCAGCCCCGACGTTGGCCTGATAGCCCGTCGCCATCTTGAAGTATTCGTCGCCAATCAGGCAGTTAAAAGCGCGCGGCAACCCCGTCACACTGTCAACCACCAGCGCCATCAGGTAACCGCTCGCCCCCGGATCGAAATCAGAAACCAGCAGCGAAGCCGTTTGATTCGGCGTCAGGCAAACGAAGGTATCGAGTACCGAACAACTCGAACCATCCACCGCAAACAGATGAACCGTTACCTGTTCTTTGCTCGACACATTAGTCAGCGAGATGCGCGTGTTTTGCGAATTCGGATTCGCCGCATCCGATGTGTAAAACGGATAGAACAGAATCGAACCGGCCTTTTGATCGCTCACCTGACTGGCGGCGGGGAACGATTGCCCTATCACGCCCGGTTCAGTAATGGCAGTCATGGCCGACGACGTATTGTTCGCCAGATTGGGATCGGGCAGACAGTTCGTGGTCGAGATGGTTGACGTATTCGTAACCGTCGCAATCGGATGTTTGATCGGCACGATAGCGCGAATCGTGATCGTACCCGACACTGGACGGGGCGTCGCGCTGCATTGATTAGCCGCCCCGAGTACGCCGAGGTTCGCCGTCACCGTGGTTACGCCTGCCGTCGTCGTTATGACAAAGGTCGTGCCCGCCACCGTTGACGTAGGCGTGCCACTCACGACAAAGCCTTTAGGCAAGACATCGGTCACGACGACAGTCGTCGCATTCGAAGGCCCGGCATTAGCGAAGTTCAGCGTATAGGTGACGATTGAATCGCCCATCGTCGTGCTGAACACAGCCGAAACCGGCGCCGTTTTCACGATAGACAAATCAGCTTGCGCCTGCACCGTTGTCGTTTGCGACGCGCGTCGCGGATTGGCCACCAGATTGGGCGGCGTGTCGGAATAGATCAACGCTTCGTTGGTCAGGTTCGGCACGCACATTTGCGCATCCGTAAAGTTGCGAATCTGTTGGAAGTCGGGGCAGACGCGCACGACGATGGTCAGCGTGCGCGGCGTACCGACCGGCGTCAATCCGTCGTTGCCAACGATGAGAGGCGTGCCATCGGTGCCGCCTGCGGCATTCCAAATGGCTTTGACCGTGCCGTTGGCGTTGACCGCAGGCGTGGTCAGAGTCGCGCCCGGTGAAGCCACCGCGCTGATAAAGACCGTGCCGATTGGCAACACATCTTCAATGGTGAAGTTAAGCGCCGCGCTCGAGCCTTCGGGCGAAGCCGTGATCGTGTAAGTCAGGAGGTTGCCCGCGATAACCGGGTCGGGTGAATCGGTTTTCGTGCCCGCCAGCGGCGAGTTGAAGATGATTGCGACCGGGTCGCAGATATTGGTGTTGTTGGCGGGAATCGGGTCGGTAGACATCGAAGTCGCCGTTACACAATTTTGCGTGGCCGGAGCCGGTTGCGGCGTCAGCGAACTCTGCCGCATACGAATGCGGAAAAGCACTGTGCCCGCCGGATTGACCGTGCCGTCGGCTTTCTTGTTCGGCGGCAACTCAGCCGCCGTGCAAGTGATGGTCGAAGGCGTCGCGCGCGGGTCGGTCGTCGCGTCCGCTGCCGGAGTGCAAGTGAAGTTCGACGCGCCGTTACCGTCAGGCGTCGTCACGATGGTAATGTCAGGCACCAGCGTGCCTAACTGATTGCGCAACAACAACGACTGGAAACCCGGAATCGTGTCTACCAGATTAACCATCTGTGCGGCGGATGGGCCGTTGTTGGTAATAGTCACCTGGTATTCAAAATCAGTTCCCGCCGTGACCGGGCCATTCAACACACCCGCCGCATTGACGTGTGTCTTGGTCAGCGCCAGATCAGAGGTCGCCGCCACCGGCGTGGTCAGCGTCGTTGTGCCCGAAACCGGGCGGTTGAAGTTGTTGAGCGTGGCATCAATGGTTGCCGTATTGACCAGGTTGGCCTTGGTGGCCGCGTCAATGAAGACAGTGATGTCAATCGCCGCCGTGTTGTTCGGCGCATTGGCCGACAGCACCGGCGCGGTGCAGGCCAAAGAACCGCCATTGCCCTGAGGATTGTTCGACGGATTAACTCCCGTCGGCGCAGCGCAAGTGAAGGTTACGCCAGAAGGCAAGCCTACCGGCACCACCGAGATGTATTTCGCGCCCAGCACACGGCCAGGCGGCGTTTCCAAGCCGGAAGGAAGAAGGTCGGTCAAACGGAGGTTCGACACATCCGACGGGCCGTTATTGGTGATGGTGACGCGATAGGTCAGGTAAGTACCCGGCAAGACCGCCGTGCCAGTGAGCGCGGCTCCGTTAGGCGGAGTCGCAGGGCCAAGCGGGCCGGTCTGGTTCGGATTGCTCGCCGATGTCACCGCCGACTGAACGATCTTGCTGACCGTCAGATTCGATGAAGCAATCGCCAGCGTTTGCGTCGCCAACGAAGTGTTGTTGGCCGTGTTCGGATCAGCCGTGCTCGCACACGCGCTGGGCGGGAAGACCGGCGCGGCCGCATTCGGGCAGAGTCCTGATGTGATGTTCGCCGGATTGGCGATGATCGTTCCGCCCGTCACCGATTCATTGACCATCACGAAGAAGGTCAGCGTGCCGTTGTAACCGGCGGGCAACGTGCCGTCGGCATAAGGGCCGGGCGCGGGGATCGCACCGTTGCCTTGCGGACGACAATAGATGCTTTGCGTACCCGCCGCTTGCCACACCGTGCAGGTCAAGTTGATGTTCGCGCCGAGCGGCGCGACGGTGTCAACCGCCAGAATGGTGAAGGTGAACGGAATGGCAGGCGGTTGCGCTGCCGGTACGAACACACCCCCCGCAGCCAACGCGCCTACGAAAGCCGTGTTGCCTGCGATTTGATCGGTGATGATCGTGTTGATTGCGTCGGATGGGCCCGTGTTGCCGAACGGAATGTCATACCGAATGTAACCTCCCGCATTGACCGAGCCAGGCGGCACGTTCGGGCCGACGATGGGCAATGCCACCGGAGCCAATGGGCCTGCTCCGTCGGGGTCAACCACGGGCAGCGCCGATTTGCTGATGGCGAGATCAGCCAGGGTGCGCACCACAGTTGAATCGCACGCTTCGTTGTTGCCGCTAGCAGCCAGCGTCACCGCGTTGGCGTCGTTATGCTGACCGCCGCCGAGCGGATCAACTTCGGGCGTCGGATTGGTGTTGCGCAACGTCACCTGCGCGCAATTGATAAGGTTTTGTCCTTCGGTCAGGTTCGAAGCGGTGTCTACCTTGATGATGATCTCGACCGTCGCCCCTGGCGGGAAGTTGCCTGCTGCGCCTGCCGCATTCAGACACGTCACCTTGCGGGTCGGCGCGTCGTAGGTGCAAGTGAATCCGCCCGGCCCACCTGGGCTGACGAAGGGGTTGTTGGGAATCGCCGCGAGCGAAGTGCCCAACGGCAACGTGTCCATCACCATGATCGAACCCAGCGTCGCATCGCCCAACACAGTGCTGGGGCCGTTGTTGCCGACGACCAGGCGATAGTCCATGCGCGAACCTGCGACGACGGTATCCGGCGCTTCCTTCGTGATGGTCATGTCGGATTCGTGGCGCACGGTCGTGCGCTGCGTCGCGGTGGCGTTCTGCGCCACCAGCGGACCGACCACGCCGTTGCTGTCTTGCCAATTGACCGTCACGCTGTTGAGCAAACCCGCCGGATCGTCAGGAAGTTGCGGCAACGCATTCGGCGGAACGTTCGGGTTGACCTTCACGACAATTCTTATGTTCGATGAAGACCCCGCCGGGATGATGCCGCCGACGGGCGTGCAGGTCACGGTGAGCGCTGCGTTAGTGCAGGCATTCGCCGCGTTGAAAATGCCTGTGCCTAAGACCGAAACAAACATCGTTCCTATCGGAAGCGTGTCAACGACGTTGGCAGCGACTGCATTAGACGGGCCAGCGTTGGTGACGGTGATGTTGTAGGTGAGGTTCGTGCCTGCCACGACCGGGTCGGGATTGTCAGTCTTGACGATGGTCACATTGGCGTTGGTCGTCACCGTGGTGTTGACCGCAACGGCGGCGTTATTGGCCGACACCGGGTCTTGCGTGGAGGCGGAAACACTGGCGTTATTGGTCAGCATTCCGCCGTTCGCCACGTTCGCGGCAACCCTGCCGATGATGATGATGGTGGCGACGTTGCTGCCGATGCGCGGCGGAATGATCGGCGGCGCATTGACCGCAGCGGCGATCAGCGTCGCAGCCGTGCAATTGACGATGCCCGCATTGCCGTTGTCAGGCAGGCAGGCGAAGCGCGGATCAGAACCTGCTCCTAGCGAAACGAAGCTGACGTTCGGCGGCAGGGTATCTTTGACCAGCACGTTCTGCGCGTCGGAAACGCCGTTGTTCGTGACTGTCAGCGTATAGGTGATGTTGTCGCCCGCCACGATGCTGACCGGGCCAGTCTTGGTGACAGACAGATCAGCGCTGGTGCGGACGATGTTCTGCGTTTCGTTCGAGGTGTTGTTACCACCATTCGGGTCAGGCGTGGCCGGTGTAGCGCCAATGCCTTCCGAATGGATGGTGGCGACATTCTTGATGACCGCGCCATCCAGAATGTTTTCCGGCACGCGCACGGAGAATTGGATGGTTCCATTCGCGCCCGCCGGCAGGACGAGATTGGCCGTGTTCGGCGTACAATCAAGTTGATACTCATTCAACGTCGGCAGGATTTGACAAGTCAGCCCCGGCCCAGTGGCAGGTGTAACCACCACGCCAATCGGTAGGAAGGTCGGAACAAGTAAGGTTCCCGCCGGGATCACGTCACGGATGTGAACGTTGGTCGCGTCACCCAAACCGCTGTTGCGGTAAGTCAGGGTGTACTCAATTTCGCCCGACCCGACCAAGGCACCACCGAAGCCACCCACGACGTTTCCGCCCGCCGTCACCGCCGCGCCAAAAACGCCGCCAGCAAGGGTCAGTGCCGATTTCGTGACGGACAGATCAGCGCTCGGCCCCACGGCTGTGCTGGTCGAGGCGGAATTGTTCGTCAGATTCGGGTCACTCACCTGCGCGCCGACGGTGGCGACCGCAGCGGTGTTGTTAATGAAACCATTCGGCGTGTTGGCATTGACCATCACCACATAAGTGATCGTCGCGCTCTCGCCGGGAGCCATGATTGCTGAACTCAAGCAGCCTGCGCCATTGAGCGCGGCAGCAGTGCAGCCCGCAAAAGCGCCGGTTCCGGCAACGCTCACATTAGTGGTATTAGCTGGCAAGGCGTCGGTCACGCGCACTTCGCCGACGGCGGCCTGGCTCGGCCCGTTGTTTTTAACCACGATCGTATAGGTGATGTTGTTGCCTGCTAGCAAAGCGTCCGGCGAATCGTTCTTGGTGATTTGCAAATCAAGGCTGTGAACGACCGTATGCGTGGTGGCATTTGAGTTCACATTTTGCGGGTTTCCGGCGTCCCCAGTGGCCGAGATGTAATTCGCGGCAGCGCCGGTAATGATCGTTCCCACCGCCACCGTTGGGTTGACCAACACCGTGTATTGAAGCTGAAAGGTCTGAGCCGGGCCATAGACAAAAGTCCGTTGTAAATCATTGGGCTGGCAAGTAATGGCTCCCGTGCCGCCAACCACCGGCGTCGCGCATATCCAAGGGGGACCCAGCGGCGGCTGTTGACTGATCGAAGAAGACACAAACGTAGTGTTGGCAGGCACCGCATCGGTTAGTAATGTGGCCGTGTCGTCAAAAAAATCATCTTCGTTGGTGACCGTGACGGTATAGGTGATGAGTCCGCCCGCCGTGACCGTGCCGCCGCTGGCGGGACTCGCGGTTTTGGTAAAGGCGGTCAACAGATTTGCCGTCTTGGCGCTAATAGGTTGCATGCCCAGAGTTGCGCGCAGCGGCGCTGGCGCATACGACAAGAGCTTGGCAGCGACAGGATTCGCCTTGATGCGCGCAGCCACTGCCTGGGCGATGGGCGCGCTGAAAAATATGGATGCAGCCAGCGTTACCAATGCAATTGCTGATAACAGAATAGCGCGAGTGGAAAAAGTGGGTTTGTGTGTAGTTTTCATGATTAAAGCTCTAACTGCCGATACTTCTGATTCGCCAGACCGCCTTGGCAAGCGGTCTGGCGAATTTTGGGAAATTCAATTGTTTCCTGAGCGGTTAAGAGAACGAGGTTCTCTTACGGGTATTTGACGACCAGGCGATAGCCTCGGCGATATTGATAATAGGCTTCTCGGAACTTGCCCGCTGCGGTCAGGGTGGCACCCAAAGCCAATTCATTGACAGGGTTATAAACGATTACGCCCGGCCCAGCCACGGCGACCTGAGACGCATAGATGTCCATCAAAGTCTTTCGTGCGATTTCGAGATAACCGCCTTGAGTGGCCGGCATTTGAAACAACCCGATGGCGGCGGTCGTGGTCGGGTCAGCCGCTAAATTGGTTTCAACCTCGCGCCGTATCAGTTCTGCTGTTTTGATGTCGTCCTGGCAATTTTGGTGGATGTCATAAACTGCCTGAATAGCGACCAAGGCGACTTCTGCCGCCGTGAAAATAACGACGAAGGCTACTCTCGCTAAAATTGTGACGAAGTCTGTCGGCAGCGCTTCCATCACACCACGCGCTACGATCACGACGCCAGCTAAAACCGCTATATCGGTAATGGAGGGCACTCCAGCCAGTGCCGGGCAGATGTCTGGTGAAATCACATTCACAGATGATTTACCATTCACCTTATCGCTTTTGGCATTCTTACTTTGAGCGGCTTGTTTACTCATCGTAACAAACGCCGCATCAACGTAACCCAGCACCTCTGAGTCCTCTAATTGGGCGCGCGCCGCAGCCAACTGCGCCACCAGAGAATGGAGCGTTTTAGTGTTGGGATATGCAGCCTTGAGCGAAATCAGTTCACGCGTCGACATCAGTGAAATTTTCGCTTCCATCGCGGCCATCTCCGCCACCAAATCTTGGCCTGATGCATTGATTTTCTCGCGCAGCGTTTCTGAAGTGGCAAGCACCTTCAAAAAGGCTTGCGTCTCACGCATGAAGCCGATCAATTCAACTCGAAAGCTTTCAGTGTCGGCATCCGCTTCAGGCAAGCGGGTCACCGGTGATGGGTTGCGGGGCGGGGCTACGATGCCTAAGCTCTGGGCGTTCACCACAAGCGAGAAGGTGACCAAGAGCAAACTCAACCACGTCAAAAAGTAGCAAATTCTATTTTTCATAAATCTATCGGTGTGGCATTGACTGCCGACCGCTCCTTGTTCTTTGGGTTACGGGTTCTATTCCCGGGGAGACTGCTTAGGCGGCAGTCAGAATGTCTGATCGTTTGAAAACTGCCGGTCAAGACAGGCTTCTTCCGAAACAATGGGCACTATTTGCGAGAATTCTTTTAACGAGGAATTAAGGAAATAAAAAACTGAATTGCTGATCCTGCAAAGACAATACAAATGAGAACAATTGCCTTTACCAATCTAGGTATCCAGCGCGCCCTTTTAAGGAAATTTCGTAATTTGCCCCAGTGAGTCAGGGTCGCTTAAACAGATCGAACCAAGAAAGCAGCACCCTCTTACGTAATGCGGAAAACAGCGGAAGAAGACGTCATCGCTTTGCGAACTTATTTCAGCACTGCGTGCGCGAATTCATTCCGATTTCGGCGATCTATCTAGATTGTCGGGTAATACTTTCGTCAGCAACTGGCTGCTTTGTATTCACCTGAAGGAAGGCACTCCGTAGGGGTGAGCGAGCCATTAGCTGAAGTAAATTTTACTCAAAAGCAGAAAAAGATCAAATGAAGCCTTTTTATTGGTGAAATATGCAACATCAGCCCCACAATCAAGCCTTTCCGTCCTAGACTTTCTCGCAATCCGTCCTAGACTTTCTCGCAAATTGAATGGGTGGAATTTTTCGCCAATTGCTGGGTGGCGCGCTTGATTGGGTGGCGGCTTACGTTGGCATTAAAGCGGCTTACGTTTGCATTAAAGCTGATAATTCCTGACACTTCGCTTTGCCCGAAACACATTAATTGCATTAGCATCCGTCTTACCTCATCAGCTTCAATTAGTTCATTAAAAGTTTATCAACTTTTTACACCTTCACATTTGCAATACGCACCATCTGGCTGCGACCAGTGGATCACACTTTGGCAGGAGAAATTAGAGAGGAACACACTTATGGGTTATTTATGGAATGTTTTACGGCGCTCTCGTCAGACGCTGTTTTTGTTATTGGCTGTCGGCTTTTTCAGCGGACTCACGTTTGCCCAGCAATCGCTCACGGCGACGCTCGAAGGGGTCATCACCGATCCCAACGGAGCCGTCATCCCTTCGGCGAAAGTCACGGCTAAAAATTCGCAAACCGGACAAGTGCGCTCGTCGCAAGCCGATGAATCAGGGCTTTATCGCTTGCCGCTCTTGCAACCCGGTGTTTATGAACTCACGGTCAGCGCCGCCAATTTCACCGAAGCCAAACGCAGCGGCATCACGCTTACCGTCGGCCAAAAGCTCAATCTAGACATCGCGCTCAACATCGGCGGCAGCAACGAAACCATCAACATCAGCGCCGAAGCGCCGATTATCGAAACGACGCGCACCAACATTTCGAGCACCGTCAGCGACCAGCAAGTCGCTACGCTGCCCATTCGCGGACGCAACTTTCTGGATTTAGTCGGACTGACACCCAACGTCGTGGGCGATACGCGGCAAGGCGATTTGTCGTTCGGCGGACAGCGCGGCACGTTCAACAGCTTGCAAATTGACGGCGTAGACAACAACAACAGCTTTTTCGGACAAGCCCTCGGTCGCACCGGTTCAGGCCGCGCGCCTTATCAATTCAGCAACGACGCAGTGCAAGAATTTCAGGTCAACACCAACAGTTTCTCGGCTGAGTTCGGACGCGCGGCGGGCGGTTCGATCAACGTCATCACCAAATCGGGCACGAACGATTGGCACGGCACGGCCTTTGAATTTTTCCGCGATCAATCGCTCAACGCGAAGCGTCCCAACTTTTTTGCCGCGCGCAACGGCCTCGTGCCCGTGCGTGAAGCCTATCACTTCAATCAGTTCGGCGGACTCATCGGCGGCCCGATCAAGAAGGACAAAGCGTTCATCTTTTTCAACTACGACGGCCAGCGCAATACTCGCCCCGTCATTATGGCGTTGGGCGTCGCCGCGCCTGCTACGCCAGCGGCCCAAGCCGGTTTGCAACGCCTGCTGCCCTTCGTTCAGAACTACACCTTGGGTTTCAATCAGGACGTTTACCTGACGAAATTCGATTGGCAGTTAGACCAGGTCAATCGTTTGAGCGTACGCCACAACGGCCAACGCTTCACCGGCCGCAATCTCGAAAACAGCGGCGCGACCAGCGCGCAAGAACACAGCGGCAACAGCAACGTCAAAACCGACACTTTCACCGTTCAACTCAGCAGCGCCTTTGCGAGCAACTTCCTAAACGAGTTTCGCGCGCAAATCGCTCGTGACAACGAACCCGGCGTCGCCAACAGCGACAACGCCGAAGGCAACATTTTGCAAGGCGGCGTGACGGCGCTGGTCATCGGACGCAACAGTTTCAGCCCGCGTTATACCAACGAAAACAAATATCAGTTTATTGACAACATCGTTTACACCAACGGCAGACACAGCCTCAAAGCGGGTTTCGACATCATTCTCGAAGAGATCGAAAACTTCTTCCCCGGCAATTTCGGCGGACGTTATTTCTTTCAGGCGACGGATGGTTACGCTGAATTCGCCAACCACTTCGATCAAACCAATGCGGGCTTCCGCCGCGTCACGCGCTTTCAACAATCGTTCGCAGGCGATGGCACGTCAGGCGCATTGACCAAGCCGAACTTCAACGACTTCGGTTTTTTTGTGCAAGACGACTGGCGCGCGAAAAGCAATCTCACGATCAACGCGGGCTTGCGCTATGACGTACAAGTCTTGAAACGCCCGGCTACGGCGAATCCGAGTGCGACGCTGGCGGCGGCAGGCTTGAGTACGAACACGCTCAATCAAGACCGCAACAACCTCGCGCCGCGTTTAGGCGTGTCGTGGAGTCCGAAAGAAAAACTGGTAGTCCGCGCCAACGTCGGCTTGTTCTTTGGCCGTACGCCCGCGATTGCTTTGGGCACGGCGCATTCCAACAACGGCATCAACGTCATCGGCGTTACGCTCAACAACGTGCAACTGCCGTTCGTTTACCCGGCGCGCTTCCCCAGCCTCGACGCAATTCGCGCGCTGGGCGGAACGCTCGCCGTACCAGACATTTTCATCTTCGATAAAAACTATCAGCAGCCTTACACCACGCAGGCGAGCCTGAATCTCGAATACGCGCTGACGAATTCGTTTGCCGTGGGCGCAGCTTACTTGCACGTCAAAGGCACGAACCTTTCGCGTACGCGTGACTTGAACCTCGGCGTTCCTGTCACCACGACGATTGCCGTCGCCAACGAACCAACGTTGAGCTTCCTGCGTCATCCCGGCGCGACGGCTCCGGCGCGTGCCATCGCGGGTTTCGGTCGCATCAGCTCGTTCGAAGGCTCGGCGGATTCCAGTTACAACGCGCTGACGCTGACCTTCCGCAAACGCTTTGCGCAAAACTTTTCGTTCGACGCCAACTACGTTTGGTCGAAGGTTTTAGATAACGTACCCGATCAAACCTCAGTCGTAGTCGGCGGCGGCGACGACGCCAAGCAAGCACAACAGAGCTTTCTCTTGCGGGATGACCGAGGTTTGGGCGGAGCCGATACGCCGCATCGTTTTGTGATGAATGGATTGTGGCGGCTGAACTATTTCGACAACCTGAACAAAGGCGCTCGCGCCATTTTGAATGACTGGGAACTGAGCGGCATTCTGCAACTAACTTCCGGTCAACCCTTCAACGAATTCCTCGGCGTAGACCTCAACAACGATGGCAACGCGCGCACCGACCGTACGCCCACTCGCGCACGTAACTCGCTGCGCGGCGAACGCGTTGAGACCTTCGACGCACGCCTCACCAAAACGTTTTTCGTGACCGAAAAAGTAAAACTGCAACTGATCGGCGAGATGTTCAACGTTTTTAATCACACGAACGTCAACGCCTATCAAAGCACGTTGTACCGCACGACAGGATTGAATACGGCAACCGCGTTGCTCACGCGCCGCACCGATTTCCTCGACCCGCGCGGCGTCGCGCTCGATAGCCAACGCATCGGACAATTAGCGATCAAGCTGATTTTCTGACGCTGCGAGTCAGCGAGAACACTTGAATTAGCCACAGGGAACACGGGGGAAATCATCGGTTAGTGACTTCCCCAGTGATCCCCGTGGCTAATTCTGTTTTGTTTTTTCAAAGACCATTAGCGTGTATTCCATGCGCCTGCCGATCAGAACGGAACTGCACATAGACAAAGCCTGCCAGCCTTCTGTACCATCCGCCGCGTCTGAATTCACCCAAAGGAAAACTCCACCATGATGCGAAATTTTCAGCGCACACTCCTGTTCGCTACGGCTTTGTTTATCGCGGGCTTCGTTGCTCGTATGCCGCTAGCGCAAACGAACCCCTCTGCCAATAAAGCCGATTTCAATCGCGACATTCGACCGATTCTGTCGAACAACTGTTTCGCCTGTCACGGTCCCGATGAACAGCAGCGCAAAGCCAAACTGCGGCTCGACACCAAAGACGGAGCCTTCGCCAAGACTGGTGTAATCGTCGCCGGTGACGCAGCCAATTCGCGCCTTTTCAAACGCATCAGTAACACCGATCCGAACGCCGTCATGCCCCCGCCCGCTTCGGGACACAAACTTACCGAAGCGCAAATCGCCACCGTCAAACGCTGGATTGATGAAGGCGCGCAATGGAACGAACACTGGGCTTTCATCGCGCCCAAGCGACTTGATGCGCCGCCAGTCAGCAACGCCGCATGGGTAAAGAATTCGATTGATGCTTTCGTGTTGGCTCGTCTCGACAAAGAGGGATTGAAGCCCGCGCCCGAAGCTGATCGCGCGACCTTGATTCGTCGCGTCGCGCTTGATTTGATTGGCTTGCCGCCTACGCCTGCTGACGTAGACGCTTTCGTGAATGACAAAGCCGCCGACGCTTATGAAAAACTCGTTGACCGCTTGCTCGCTAATCAACATTACGGCGAACGGATGGCGATGCAATGGCTCGATTTGGCGCGTTATGCCGACACGCACGGCTTTCACATTGATTCGCATCGCGTGATGTGGCCGTGGCGCGATTGGGCGATCAAGGCGTTTAACCAAAACCAACGCTTCGATCAATTCACGATTGAACAGTTGGCGGGCGACTTGTT
>JAYSVR010000300.1:0-5288 GCA_043718445.1 Acidobacteriota bacterium
CAGGGAAAGCCGCAAAATCAGGCGTAGGCACAGGGCGTCCGGCCTGAGTCTGGTTGCGATTGCCGCGCACGAACCACCATCCTGCCGCGCTCACCAGCAACAAGGCCAGCGCGATCAAGCCGTATTTGCGCCACGTCGCTGAATTCGTTTCGTTTTTCATTCCTGCTCCTTTTCCGCTTTCAGTCTGTCGCTGACAGGCAAAGGCGTGCCCGTCACGCGCTCCAGTTCGATGCGCGCCAGCAACGCCGCTTTGAGCGCGTCGGTATAACCCGTTTCGATTTCGATGTAGCGGCGCTGCTCGGTCAGATAATCAAGCGCCGAGCGATAACCCGAAGCGTATGTGCGTCGCGCCAAATCAAGATTGCGTTGCGCCGGTTCGCGCACCTGACCGCGATAAACAGCTAGCGCGGCGCGGGCTTTTTCGAGACGAACGCGGGCAGCCATCAATTCATTGCGCGTAGCCAGTTCAGCGAACTCGCGGCGCAACCGCGCGGCTTCGGCAGTCGCCACTGCCGCCGCAATCAAGCCTTCGTTCTTGTTGCGCGTAGGCAGCGTGAAGCGCGCGCCGAAAGTCAGCATGTGAAAAACGCCCGTGACCGGCGCGAGTTGCCCCGCTGCGTTGAAGCCGCGCACATCGTAGCCAAAACTCATGCGCTGGTAATTGGCGAACAGGCTCGCGTCAATGCGGCCTTCGCGTCGCGCCTGTTCGATTTGCGCGCCCGCCAACGTTTCTGCCGCGCGCAACACTGCCAAATCTGGACGCACTGCCAACGCCGTGCGCAACAAGTCGGCCTGCGGAGGCAACAACGAATCATCAACCATTGGCAACCATTCGCCGCCTAACGTCAGCGCTTCTTCGGGCGGCATGCCGATGACTTGTTTCAAGGCGAGCAAGGCGACTTCGGACTGGCTCTCGAAATTGAGCCGCCAGACTTCGGCGCGTTGCGTTTCGACTTGCAGCGTACTGCTTTCGAGCGGCGCGCTCTTGCCTGACTCTACGCGCGCCTGCGTCAACCGCAGCGAGTCGCGCGTCAGTTGCAACGTCTCATCAGCGAAGTTGAGATTGCGCGCAGCAGCCAGCGCTTCGGCGTATTTCATCCGTACTTCCGCCGTCAGCTTGCGCTCGAACTCGGCGACTTCGGCGTTGCGCAATTCGACTTCGCGTTGCACGACGAGCGAACGGGTTTGCCGCCGTCCGCCGAGTTCGAGCGGCAACTCGACACCGATCATCTGGTAGTTGTCGGGGCTGTTGGCCGCTCGCGTGCCGCTCGTTTCCAGCATCGGATTCGCCTTGAGCGCCGCTTGCTGCCAGCGTCCCGTCGCTTCGGCGATCATTTGCCGCGCGGCTAACAGTTCGCCGTTGTGTATGAGCGCATAGCGCACCAACGCCTCCGCCGTCAGCCCGCGCGCCGGATCAATCAAGCGGTTGTAAGTTGAGACGCGCGTATTGGCAGGCGCAGCTTCCGCCGTCACCTCGCTCGTTTGCCCAAACGCATTGACAGTCAAGGCGAGCAAGAGTACTGACGCCTCAGTCATCAAGCTAAACCACACTTTTCCTTTCATCATTCAACCTCATTGACAAGACTGGGCGGCCTCCGCGCGAGTAGCGCAACCTGCCGAGGTTGCGTGGCTTCATCAGCAGAGCCTTCATTTTCGCCGTTATCTCAATGCTTGACTGGCGAAGCCACGCAACCTCGGCAGGTTGCGCTACCCACTTGCCTGACCGACGCGTTTAATTTCGCGTTCGCGCAGCCAGTAAAAAATCACCGGCGTCACGATCAGCACATGCAGCAATGACGAAACCATGCCGCCCAGCACGGGCGCGGCAAGGGGTTTCATCACTTCCGCGCCTGCGCTCGTACTCCACATAATCGGCAGCAAACCTGCGACGACGGTTGAGACCGTCATGACTTTGGGGCGCAGCCGCAACAACGCGCCTTCCATCACTGCCTGTTGCAAGGTCGCGCGCGTGAGTTCGCCGCCGTGCGCGGTGCGTTGGCGCGCAACGGCTTCTTCGAGATAGATCACCATCACCATCCCAGTTTGCACCGCCGTGCCGAACAGCGCGATGAAACCCACCCAAACCGCCACCGAAAAGTTGTAGCCCAGCGCGGCAATCAAATAGACGCCGCCTGACAGCGCGAACGGTACGGCGAGTAAGACATGCGCGGCTTCGAGCAACGAGTGATAGGTCAGATAAAGCAGCACGAAAATCACCAGCAGCACGATGGGCAAGACCAGTTGCAAACGCGCCCGCGCGCGTTGCTGGTCTTGATATTGCCCCGCCCATTCGAAGTAATAGCCGGGCGGCAGTGCGACTTTTTCGTTGAGTAGGCGGCGGGCTTCTTCGACAAAGCCGACCACGTCGCGTCCGCGCACGTTGAGCAAAACCGTGCCGCGCAACAGGCCGTTTTCGCTGGCGATCATCGTCGCGCCCGCTACTGTTCGCAGTTCGGCTAATTGCGACAGGGGGATTTGCGCGCCGTTGGGCGCAGGCACGAGCAATTGGCCGAGGGCTTCAGGCGAGGTGCGGAATTGCGGCGCGTAACGAACGCGCACAGGAAAGCGTTGGCGGCCTTCGATGGTGACGGTCAGGTTGGTTTCGCCGATGCCAGTGTCAATGACTTCTTGAATCGCCTGCACGTCTATGCCGTAACGCGCGGCGGCGGTGCGATTGATTTTGATGTCGAGATAAGGCGCGCCCGTCAGCGGTTCGGGCGAAACGTTGGCTGCGCCGGGTACGTCACGCAACACGGCGGCGGCTTCGCGCGAGAGGCGTTCGAGTTCATTCAAATCGCCGCCATAAATCTTGACGCCGAGTTCGGTGCGAATGCCCGTGGTCAGCATCTCTATGCGATTGATGATGGGTTGCGTCCAGATGTTTTGCACGCCGGGCATGTTGAGTTTGGCATCCAACTCGGCCAGCAACTTGTCGCGCGTCATGCCGGGCCGCCATTGGTCGGGCGGTTTCAGATGCACGATGGTCTCGTTCATATTGACCGGCGCGGGATCGGTTGAAGTCTCAGCGCGCCCCGCCTTGCCTACGACCCACGCGACTTCGGGAAACGCTTTGATTGTCACGTCCTGCATTTGCATCACGCGCAACGCTTCATCCGCCGAAATCGCCGGATCGGTGATCGGCATATACATCAAATCGCCTTCGTTGAGTTCGGGCATGAATTCGCTGCCGAGGCGCGAAGCCTGATAGAGCGCGCCAGCGAACACCGCCACGGCCAGCAACAAAGTTAAAGTGCGTTGTCGCAACGCAAATGCCAACACCGGACGATAGAGCCGCTGCAATACGCGCATCACCGGATTGTCGTCTTCGGCGTGAAAGCGTCCGCCCAACAGCAGCGTGCAAAGCACCGGAACCAGCGTGATGGCGATGAGCGTCGCGCCCGCCATCGCAAACGTCTTGGTGAAAGCCAGCGGATGAAAGAGCTTGCCTTCGCGTCCCGTGAGCGCGAAGACCGGCACGAAGGCCAGAATGATGATCGCCATCGAGAAGAAAATCGGGCGTCCTACCAATTGCGTCGCTTCAAGTACGGTCTGCCAAACGCGCTGCCGGTCACGCGGATCAACACCGTTCTTTTCCAGTTGGCGAAAAGCGTTCTCAGTGACGACGATGCCTGCGTCCACCAACACACCAATCGCAATCGCAATTCCGGCGAGCGACATCAGGTTCGAACTGATGCCTGCGTAGCGCATGAACAAAAACGAGACCAGCACCGCCAATGGCAGCGGAATGGTCACGATCAGGATCGAGCGGAAATGAAAGAGGAAGACGATGTGGGCGAGCGTGACCAGCAGCAGTTCTTCAATCAGCGCGCGCTTGAGCGTATCGGTCGCGCGCAGAATCAATTCGGTGCGGTCATAAAAAGGAACGACCTTGACGCCTTTAGGCAAACCCGTTTCCAGCGATTTGAGTTTCGCTTTGACGCCGTTGATAACTTCGAGCGCGTTGACGCCATAACGCGCAATGACTACGCCGCCGACTGCCTCTTTGCCGTCGCGGTCGAGCACGCCTACGCGAAAGGCATTGCCCAGCTTGACGGCTGCCACGTTGCGCACATACAGCGGCGTACCGTTTTGCGCGCTGATGACGATGTTCTCTAAGTCAGCCATGGATTCAACCAAGCCGACACCGCGCACGACCGACCATTGACCGTTTTGTTCGATCACGTTGCCGCCGACGTTGGCGTTGCTGCGTTGTACGGCTTCGACCACTTGCGAAAGCGGCACGCCATACGCGCGCAGCCGATTCGGGTCTACGTCAATCTGGTATTGCTGAACGTAGCCGCCGACCGAAGCGACTTCAGCCACGCCCGGCACGGCGGTGAGCTGATAGCGAATGAACCAATCCTGCAACGAACGAAGTTCGCGCAAGCTCTGGCTCTCGCTCTCGATGGTGTACCAAAAGATTTGGCCTACGCCGGAAGCATCGGGGCCGAGCGTGGGCGCGACGCCCGCAGGCAGTTGCGCCTTGACCAGATTCAAGCGTTCCAGCACGCGCGTGCGCGCCCAATACAACTCAACGGCGTCTTCAAAAATCACGTTGATCATTGAGAACCCGAACGCCGATTGCCCGCGCACCGCACGCACACCGGGCATCCCCTGCAACGCAGTCGAAAGCGGATAGGTGATTTGATCTTCGACTTCCTGCGGCGAACGCCCCAGCCAATCGGTGAAGACAATCACCTGGTTGTCAGACAAATCGGGAATCGCATCAATCGGCGTATGCACCAATGCCCAATAGCCCCAGCCCGCGAGCAGCACATACGCCGCGATGATGAGGAAGCGGTTCTTCAGCGAAAATTCGATGAGACGGTTAATCATAGTTGTCGGTTGTCGGTTGTCAGTTGTCAGTTGTCGGTTGTCGGTTGTCAGTGGGCAGTTGGTAGGGGAAAAATCTAATCTGAGTTTTCTTGAATCTTCTTACCTTCAATTTTCCTACCATTCAGTAGTAGCCTGTGCGCTTGTCATGGAATAAAATGAACTTGGAGTTATTGGAATGCGTTGCCTTTTGCGTGGGGTCGAACGATGACGATTGAACAATTGCGAGTTATGCATCAGGCGCGACCGTTTAAGCCGTTTGATCTACACTTGGCGGACGGTCGCTCAATCTCAGTTTTACACCCTGAGTTTTTGTCCCAGTCTTCCACTGGCCGAACCATTGGAGTTGCAGTTGAGGAAGATGTCATCGAAGTCATCGATCTATTGCTCGTCACCAGCCTCAAGCCGCGGACCAACAGTGCCGGTCGGTCCAAACGTTCACGTTCGTAGCAAAG
>JAYSVR010000004.1:0-8823 GCA_043718445.1 Acidobacteriota bacterium
ATTCCGCCGCCGATTTGGGAACAGTCTGCGCAACCCGTCGCACCCAATGAAACACTGGGCGCGCAATATCTGAGCTTTGATGATCGCGCCCTCGCGCAAGCCGCATAAGAGAGGCCAGCGATGAGCATTCGCGTAGCTTGTTCATGGTGCGGCACTCGCAACGACGTGACCAAAGCGCGTATGAACAATCTGGCAATCTATTGCCGCCATTGCGGACATCACGCCGACCTGTCGCAACGGCGATGCGATTGTCATCAATGCCTCAACGCCGCCACCGGTGTGGAAGAGAAACTTGCCGAACCTCAGCAAGGCATATTGTTTGAAGAATTGCCGCTTGAAGAAGCGTCGTAGGGTAGGTTCTTAACCTGCCCTATACGTTCGGAAGATCAAAGGCATAGGGCAGGTTAAGAACCTACCCTACGCCAATAAACGCAATTGCAAATCAATCAAAAGAGGCTGAAAGCAGCGTCAGCGTCTCACCTGAAACGTAACGGCTTCTTGGCTGAGAGGAATCAAGGCTTTGTTTTTGCCCGCCGCATCACGCAAGGCATAAACCTGCGCGGTATGTTTTCCGGCTGCTAACGAAACATCTTTCAATTCAAGCTCAAAGCCATGCGCAGACATTTTCGTTACGCCTGCCTTGACCAAATCAGGGCGCGGGAAGTCAGCCCGCGTCGCACGAATAAAACGGTCATCAATAAAAAGCTGAACTTCGAGCGTTGCGTTGGGCGTGAGCGGATCGTAAGCCCAACCCGCGACGTGCGTTTGATTGGCTTCGTCAATCGCACCGCGCAACAGCGGACTCGCGTTGTGAAAAGCCGCCACCGTAGCGATTACGCAAAGAAAGCTGATCTCAAGCCCAGCCTTGACCAACACGGCGCGCAACAGCCGCGTAGCTAAATTATTCGGTTGAGACAAAGGCGTAATCGTCGTCATCTTGAAATTATTGCTGTTGCATTAAGTCGTGCGCCGTATGAATCAACGCCGCGACGCGCTGATCGAAATCCTTGAAGCGTTCGTCACGGGTTTGGCCTACGTGATAGCGGTAATAGATTTGCTGCAACACGACCGCGAGTTTGAACAGCGCAAAGATGTAATAGTAATCAATGTTCGTCAGGTCGCGTCCGCTCCCCTCAGCGTAACGAGCAATGATTTCGTCGCGCGTGAACCAGCCCGGTTGCATCGTCACAGCGCTTAACGAACCCGTCAAAATCGGCGGGTCACCTGGTTGCGGCCAGTAACAAAGCAACAAACCCAGATCAATCAGCGGATCGCCCACCGTACACATTTCCCAATCCAGCACGGCGACGACACGCGACGGATCAGCCGCGTCAAGCATCGTGTTGTCGAGCTTGAAATCGTTATGCACGAGCGTGTGTTGCGCAGGTTCATCAGGCAGATGCGCGACAAGCCACGCGGCGAGTTCGGTCATTTGCGGCACGTCAGAAGTCTTTGAACGTTCCCAACGACTCGCCCAGCCTTCGACTTGACGTTTGACGAAACCGACCGGCTTGCCGATGGCGGCGAGGTTGTGTTTGTGAATATCAACTGCGTGCAAAGCCACCAGCGTATCCACCATGCTTTCGCTAATGCGACGGCGCAACGCCAAGTCTTCGCCGAGTTCGGGCGGCATCTTATGCCGCAAGATCAAGCCATTGCGCCGCTCCATCAAATAAAACGGAGCGCCGATAACTGCGGTGTCTTCGCACAACAGATAAGGTTGCGGAGCCAACGCGAACACCGGATGAATTGCCGCGAGCAAACGATATTCGCGCGGCATGTCGTGCGCCGTCGGAGCCACCGGCCCAAACGGAGGCCGCCGCATCACGAACTCACGCCCACCGAATTTGACGCAATAGGTCAGGTTGGAATGTCCGCCGGGAAATTGCTCGACCGCGAAAGGCGCATTGAGATCAAGCGTGGCATCGCCCAAGCGCAGATGTTCGCGCAAGTGCGCTTCGAGCTTTTGCCAGTCGAGTTCTTCGCCTGCGCGCACGGGCGCGGTGTCGTTACTATTTGCCATAATCGTTCTTGCGCATAAACGCGCTCTTAGGAATGTCGAGCTTCGCCAGTTCATCGTTGAGCGGATCATCCAACGCCAGCAGCCAACGCAACTCCGATGAGAACGTAGCTTGTCGCTCAACGTCAATCAGTTGTTTTTGATATTGCTGTTGCGGCACATCGCGGCGGCAATAAAAGCTGTGCAACGCCAGTCGCGGCTGGTCTGTGCGGTTCGCCGTACCGCCGTGCCACGTGTGCGCATTCATCACGACGACCGTACCCGCCGGAGCCAGCACCAATTGTTCATCTGGATGCGGCGCGTGCGCATCGGCCAATACGTCTTTCGGATGCTGACCGCTGCGATGAGTGCCGGGCACAAAGCGCGTCGCGCCATTTTCCGTCGTGAAATCATCCAACACCCAAATCACGTTGCACGTGCGATTGCCACGCTCATCGGGCAGCAATCCCATATCGCAATGCAACGGCTGCACCCAATCGGAACGCGGATGCACCGACCTTGCGTTGAGGCTGCTCAATTTGAATTCATCGCCCAACACATGACCGACCGCCGCCAGCACTTTGGGTTCGGCAATTAGCTCTTCAAAGATTTTGTCGTAATTGACGCAATTGGCGAGGCGGTCGGTTTGCGGCTCCTGCTTGAACTCGGCTCCGGCTTGATCGCCGAGTTGCGCAAAGACTTCGGCAATGCGTGTGCGCAAGGCTTGCACGCGTTCAGATGTGACGAAGTCGTGCAGGAACAATGCGCCGGTTTCGTCGAGTTGTTTCTTTTCTTGTTCGTTTAACATTTGCTCAATGTTCGCCAATGGCGTTTCTCTATGGTTCTTACATCTTCGACTTGTCGCAATTGATCGAGATAAGAAATCAGCAAGCGCAATTCGTCACCATCCGGTTCACCGACAAATCTTTTCACAGCAATGACATTTCCATAACTGCGTTCCCAGTTACGCGCCGTGTCATCAATAGCGATGACGTTGGCGAGATCGTAACCGTGACGACGCAACTTCTTCAGGTCTTTCACCCAGTATTGCTCTTGCCTCTCGGCGTCATAGCGATAAGTACAACGGCTGCGCCCCCAAATGAATTTCAAGGCTGCCGGATTGGGAAACAAGCGCGCAGTCATTTCGGTCGCGTAATTTTCTGTCGAAGCCGTCCAAACCGCGAGGTCAAAGTGCAATAAACAAAACGACAACAACTCCTGCGCGAATGGTCGCAAATAGACATAGTACTGACCAACGATAAAGTCTTCGGTTCCTGCAAGACGAGACTCATCCGCAAAGAAAAGTGTCTCATCCAAATCAAAGATCAACAGCTTTTTCGTTGTCATTCCACTTTCACCGGTTGCGTAATCACCTGCATTTGCTGACTGCCCTGCAACGCCTTGATCGCCGCAGCCGCGCGTGCAATCGCGTCTTTATTCGTATGCAGCCCTACCTCAATCGCAAAGCGTCGCGTCTCGTTGGGTTTAAGTTTGGCGAGGCGTCCGGCTTTGCGTTCGAGGCTGCGGTTGGCGGGTGAACTCGTACCCGGCTCCAACCCTGTGACGTAGCCTTCCTCCAGCGCCGTCGTATTCTTCCACAACGTGAAGTAAGGCAGTTGCGTCACGTCGTAACGCATCGTCACGGCTTTATCGCCCGCCGCATTATGCAACATCACGGTCGTCTGGTTTTGCGCGTCAGCGAACGGTTCGATCAGATAAACCTGTTCGACGAAGCCTTTGGTTGGCGCGACGTATTCGGCAAAGCCCGCCGTGCTTTTCGCCGCGTGCGCGTTGAACGGCGTAATGCGTTTGACCGCGCTGACAAAGCGCGCATCTTTTTCCAACAACGGCGGGCCGTAATTGGCGTGATAAATCATCTCGAACTCTTGTTCATAAACGCTGTGATTGGTCAGCGCGTCTTCGATGCGAAACGACGTGCTGCCGGGTTCGGTCGAAACTTCCGTCCAGAGTTCGAGCTTCGGGCCGTAAAAACTTCGTTCGTCCACACGCCCGCGAATACGCAAGCGATGCGGCGGCGTGCGGTCAATCACGATTTCGACTTCTGAGGCAGGAATGTTGCCGATTTTGCCGTGCAGCGTTAAATCCATTTCGGCTTCGTCGCCCGTGTTGTTGATGAATTTGTCTTTGCCCGGATGCCCCGCCCATTCGAGGCCGCAACGCACCATCCATTCGTTGAAGCCTTCGAGCCAGCCAAGTCCGCCGCGACTTTGCAAGTTGATGAGCGCAGGATGAACGACCTCTTTCACCGGCGAATTCCAACCCAGCGTCAGGTCGCTCGACTCAACGCGCAACACGCTCATCCCGCGCGTAGGCACAACCGTAATCGTCAGCTTGCCGTTGTTGAGGACGATGATGTCTACGCCCTCTTGCTTGCCGCCGTGCAAGACATATTTCTGAATTGACCACGCGCCCACCGTCTTGAAAGGCATCTGGCTTGAATTCACTTGCCACGTCTCAATGCGCAAGTTGCGCACGGCGCTGGTCAGCGTTTGCGTGATGGGTTGGGGTGTTTGTGCGTTCACGACGATGACGAAGAAAAGAAACAGACAGACAAGTTTTAGCAAGTTCGACCTCCGGGTGATTGCCAGGTGATTGCCAGGCGATTGATAAATGTTTTTCGTGCGAGGTTAGGATTGGCTTTCGTCAGACGGATTCAACGTCGCGGATGGCAACTGGCGACGTTCGCGTTCGAGTTCAAGCCGAAGCTGTTCGTTTTCCAGCTTTGTGTGTTCGGATGACAGTTTTAACCGTTCGAGTTCAGTGGCTTTTCGCTCGAATTCAAGCGCTTGCTGTAACCGTTCTTCGCGGAATTTCTCGCGTTCCGCCAAACGGCTTAGTTCGATGTAAAGAGACGTGATTTGCGTAGCCATATCAACTCGTTTCTGGTCACCTTGTTCGACCCGTTTTTCGAGTTGGTTGATACGCTCGTCATTACGAAACAGCGAATTCACCACGTCCAAGATGCTTTTCCACATTCGCTTTTTCCTTTCTTAGTTGAGCCATAATTTGCTCGTACTGAATATCAAGCGCAGCCATGCGTTCCCAACGCTCATCGCTTTCACGCTTGCGTTCCTGCATTACCGCAGCCATTCGAATCAGTTCTTCGTTGAACTTCTGCCATTCGCTCTGCGGAATTTCCAACGTAATCATTTTTTCCATAACAAAACTCCTTTGCCCTCGTTCGTCATTACGAAGCGGGCGCATCTTAACACGGCAATGGGGCGCAGCGGCTAGCGTTGCGACGCAGGCACAATCGCATTGGTGAACGGCGCACGCTCGAACGTCAGCCCGTCGCCCGTCACGCGCGGATCGCCCGCGTCAGTCAGTATCTTCATCAACTGTGCCGCCAGCTTTGCGCGCGTCTTGGCATAACGCTTATCCGCCGCGACGTTCGTCATTTGGTAAGGGTCTTTTTTCAAATCGTAAAGCTCTTCGCCCGGACGCCGCGCAAAGGCGCGTTCATAAAATGGCTTCCATTGCGCGTCGTTGCGATGCGCGACCAACCACGCTTTAGTCGGACTCGCATCCATATCGGCAAACGCCACGTAAGTGTCTCTTTCCAGCGCGTCCGGCGAAGGCACGTTCGTGTCGGTTAATAAATTCGGCAAACCCAGCGGCCATCGCTCGGGCTTGAAGTTGCGGATGTAAAGAAAGTCCTGCGTACGCAAAGCGCGTTGCGGATAAGGCAGGTTGTTATTGGCTGAGGCCACATGGCGCTCGCGTCCGGTGATGACGAATTCGCGGCTCTTATCAATCAAACCGTTTTTATCGGATCGCATCAGGTTCAACAGGCTGCGCATATTCATTCCCGCCGGATGCGCCACGCCAGCGACATCTAACAACGTAGGCGCAAGGTCGGGAATGCTGACCAAGTCATCAATCACACGCCCCTTGCCTTTAATCCCTTGCGGCCAACGCATCGTCAACGCTACGCCGGTGCCAAAATCATAAAGATTGCATTTGCCATTCGTGACGCCGGGCATGCCGTGATCACCGCTCACTACGACCAGCGTATTCGCCGCTTCGCCGGTTTCTTCCAGCCGTTGCAACAATACGCCGATATAAGCATCCCACGCCTGCGCTTCACCGAGATAGTCGGCTACGTCTTCGCGGATTTCGGGTACGTCGGGCAGGAAGGGCGGCAGCTTCCCTTTCAACGAATCAGGCTCAATCGCCCACAGCTTTTTGCCGGAGCCTTTGATCCAGCGGCGATGTGTTGTCGTGCTGCCAAAGAAATAAAGCCACGGTTGATTGGCCTTGCGGTCAGCCAGAAAGCTATCGAAATTCCCTCTGACATCAGCCAGCAATTTGTCGCGCGCGGCTTCGAGCGATTGGCCTTCGTTCATCAGCTTCGTGACGTTTTCTGAATAGTCGTTCGACAGCCGCCCCGCTTTTTCGTATTCGTATTTCGTGTTGCCAAACGGTGCATCGTTCGGCGTACCGGGACTCCACACTTTGTGCGATTGGCCGATGTGATAACCCGCGTCGCGCAACAGCAGCGGCCAACTCGGAATCCGTTCATCCCATTCAGCCGTATGCAAAATCGCGCCGCGCCCGGTGTTGAAAAAATAGCGCCCCGACATCAGCGAACTGCGACTGGGCGTGCAAGACGGCGCATTCACAAAGGCGCGGCGAAACAGCACGCCCGCGCGCGCAATGCGATCAATGTTCGGCGTCTTGACGACCTGATTGAGCGAAGGGAATTTTTCGAGCGTGGCATAAATACTCGCATAGCGTCCCCAATCATCGGCGAAGCAAAACAGGATGTTGGGACGGGCGGGCTTTTGTTGGGCAATGCTACGCGGCGTTTGCCACAGGCAGGTCAGCAAGCCTATGGCAATGAAGAGAAGGCGAACGAATTGTTTTTGCATAACGGACTCTCGTCAAGGATTTGATGAAGCGCCGTCAGCATAGCGATAGCCAAACTTTCAGTAAACCGGTTGGCAAGGGGTGTACGAAGTCAAAGTTGAAAGCGAGTACTCAGTTTGAAACGCATTTGCGGCTTCGCCGCAGTGATGTGCGGAAAGGCTTCGCCTTTCCGCAGTCGCTTGCCACTTTTTCGGGCTATGCCCGCTCCGTCTTCTTGCTAAACGATGGGGGCGTAGCCCCTTTAAGAATTACCCGCTTCAGGAAAGGCGAAGCCTTTCCTCACATCACTGCGGCGAAGCCGCAAATGCAAAGAAGTCTTTCAACTTTGACTTCGTAAACCAGTTGGCAAGCACAGGGCGATTTCTTGCGCGCAAGAAATCGCCCTGTCACTTTTCACCGAATGGTAATCGTCACAGTATTGCTGATGAAACCACCGCGCGTGACCGACAACGTATAGGTTCCCGCCGTGATGGTCGCCGGTAATTGCAGGTTGAACTGATTCAGCCCCGTGAAGCCCGGCGCGCGTCCGGCATAAGCGGTGGGAACGATGACGCCGTTCAGCCGCGTAGTAACGCTGGCGATGACGTTGCCTTCTTGGTCGGTGGCGTCGCTGCCCAGCCCCGTACCAAAAAAGGCGATGAAGTTCGGCTGACCGTTGGCTTGTTTCGCGTCGAAGGGGCCAGCCGTGTATTTGATCGCATCAAACGCCGCCGCTGCGCCACCGCCTGAACCGTTGGCAGCAAACAAGCCAGTGCCAGCCGCGCGTACTACTTCAGTTACGCTAATCTGGGTCGTGCTGCCGTGCGTTACGGTGATGGTCGCCGCGCCCTCCGGCGTGCCCGCCGGAATCTGAAAATTGATTTGTCCGGCTGACACAAAAAATAGCGGCGCATCGCGTTCGGTTGCGTTGGCGTCTTTCACTTTGACCGATACGCCGCCGAGCGTGAGCGGCAAAGGCTGGGTCGCAGCCGTCGCCGTCGCGGGTGCTAGGTTCAGTCCAAAAGCCGCCGCGATGGATTTCGGCGCGATGGCGTTCGGGTTGTAACTCGCGGCGTTGACCACAGCGAAAGACGACACGTCTTCGGACTGGAAGAAGATGCCATTGCCTGCCGTCGTGAGTACAAGGTTGTTGTTGCTCACGGTGAGGGATTGCGGGATGCCGAACAATCCATTGAAATTGGCTTGCCAGGTATCGCCATTGTCGCGTGACGACTGAACCCCACTGCCTCCTGCGCCGTGAATGCGATTGCCGCTGACGGCCAGATTGAAAAAGAACAGCCCGTTGAGGCGCGTCCAGTTGTCGCCGTTATCGGTGGAGCGATAAACAGCATTGTTCGTACACAGAAACAACCGTTCGCCCAGCGTGACTAACGAACGCGTAAATTGCGTCGCCAGCCCCGTATTGATTGGCGTAAAGGTCGTTCCGCCATCGGTTGAACGAAAGACCCCCGTGCCGTTAGTCGTCACAAAAATCGTGTTGTCTTTGAACGCCACCGCCCACACGGGCGCCATCGCCGGCAAACCACCCGCTACGATTTTGAAAGTCGCACCGTTGTCTTCTGAGACGTACAAGCCGTTGCCGTCAAAGCCCAGATAAAGCTTGCCGTTACGAAAGGCGGTCGTGTTGACAAAGGTGCTGCCGTCACTGGGCGGCAGACCGGTGCCAAGCCTGGACCACGTTTCGCCGAGGTCGGTCGAACGATAGAACGCGAAAGGTTGCTCTACGGCGGCATACAACGTATTCCCCGCAGCCAACAGCGTGCTGATAATTGCCGGGCTGGGCAGCCCTTGCTTATGTTGTTTCCACGTTGCGCCGTTGTCGGTTGTACTCCACACGCCTGCTCCGAAGCTGCGCACGAAAAGCCGATTACCGATTTGCGCAAATCCGCCGTCGCCGAAATTGTTAAAAGCAGTGCTTGAGCGTAAACCGCGAT
>JAYSVR010000031.1:0-8511 GCA_043718445.1 Acidobacteriota bacterium
ATCAGTTCGCGTTCTTTGCGCATGAAATACTCTTCTTCGAGACCGCGTCCGCGCTCGGCGAAGATGTCTTTGTTCGACATATCAGTTCCTCTTTCCGTGAAATGAATTTGATGATTCGTTTGAATGACGACGGGCAGGATTGGAACAAAGTCGCCGCTAATTAACAAGCCGCTTAACGAGCTGGGCATTAGGCCGGAAAAGCGTACGTCACTACATAAGCAGGCGGCTCTTTTTCGAGCAACGGACGGCCTTCGCATTCAAGCCAGGCGTGGCCTTCCAGCGGGTTGAGCTTCACTTCTTTGCCCTGCCGCACGCCGAACATCACGCGCGTTTGAATGCCTGCGCTGCCCAATACGCGATGCAACACCAACGCACGCTTCCAGCACACGGGCGTGAAAACCCAACGATCAAGTTGCAGCAAACGATCCAACCAATAGGCCGCACGTTGCGGAGCCAGTCGCAACGGCGCACTCGCTTTACGCCTACGTGGCGTTATCCAGCGCAACAATTGCGGCAACGGATAACGCGGCATGGCATACGCCACAATGACGACCCACACGACAAGACGGATGAGCAGCCACGCTTCGCCGGGCTTGTGCCGTGCGAGCCAGCCCAAACGCCGCAAGCGATCCCACGTTTTGACCGAAACCGTCAGCGAGTCATTCATAACTTTTGGCATGACTTTTCAGGGCATGGCTTTCAGAAGCGTTGCCATGCATCAAGTGCCAGCCCAGCCAACGCTGCCCATAAAATTTCGTCACGCGCGCCAGCCGCAATACGCGATAGCCCAGTCCCAACGAAGCAGGCAAGGCCACGCGCCGCCATTCAGTGCTGCCGGGCGATAGAGCGTACCGCACACAATAGCGCAGCTTGCCCCACCAATGCGGTTGCGCCTGAATCAAAAACGCATGCCGCGCAATCACCGTCTCAGCGTGGCTTTGCTCTTGTCGCAACAACTCATAAGCGTGTTGCAACGGACGTTTGAGCGAATCGTCCTGCAACAGTTCTGACGGCAACGCTTCCGGCAAAGGCGCAGCTAACAATTCATGCGCAAGGCGTAAAGCAATGCGCACCAATCGCTCTGCGTTCAGCAAGCGCGCCAGTTGCCACAAGCGCGTCCAATCCAAATCGGACGAAACGCGAATCAGTTGCGCTACGTCGCCGACGGCTTTGAGCTGATTCCAGCCGTCTTTGCTGCCGTGCAAGCACAGCAACAACAGCGTCTCAGCTGCCCCCAGCGCCGCAATCGGCTGACCGTTGAGCGTGCCTGAATGCAAGGTTTCCCACCACGGCCAACGCTCAAACCGTATTCCCGCATAACGAAACGTCATCGCCCAATGCAATTCCAGCACTACGCCGTCGCTCAGGCGCATCAGCGGCAAGTCATAAGCGAAAGGCCGCATCGCCTCATCCGCCATATGCTTGATGTTGCGCTTGCGCACAAAGCCGCGCGCACGACAGAGCTGTTCGGCTTCATCAATCTGTTGCGGATGAACCAGCACATCGAGATCGCAATAGTCGCGCAAGTCCAACGCGCCATAAGCCAACTCAGCCAACGCGGGGCCTTTGAGCGCGACGGTTGGCAATCCGGCGGCGCGAAAGTCGGCGAGCAATTCGAGCAAGGTCTGCGTCAAAAACCGTGCGCGAATCGCGTTGCGTTGCGCGTAGTCTCGCAATGCAGGCGTCACATATTCAGGCGCGTGCCGATGCAAATGATGCGCGAGCAACGGAGCCAACCCGTGATGAATGGCGCTGTGCGTAAGTTCATCCGGCGTCGTGTGCCGCAGAGCTTCGTGAAAAGACGCGACAGCGGATTCGTCCCAAGGAGAATGCTCCGCCAAGCGTAAAGACGCACGCAAAGCATGAAATGCTGCATCAAATTGAGGTGGGGAAAATGACATACCGACCAATTCCTTTTCGTACTCACAGGCTGACGGGCCAATTGACAGGGATGACGCGCACACCATAGGCCAAGCGCGCTCGGCCTGTCCAGTTTCTTGTCATTAGCAACCGACTTACAATGACTCGGCTTCGATCAATGAATATGCAAAGGGCAGTAGAGGGAACGAACAATGTCACGCCGATTTATTTTCGCGTTATGGTTAAGCGGCTTGCTGTGTGCGAGTTGCGCTACGCCGGGGCAGGTAGGAGTGAAAACACCGCAAAGTAATGGGCCGGAATATCCGCCAGTACTGGACGCTACGCCTGCGCGGCAGCAAGCTAGCGAGGCGGCTTGGCGTAAGCTCGCGCAGGAGCATCAATTGCCCGATACGATGCGTTGCGATTGCGACCCGGTCTTGCTCACGCCGCGCGCACTGCCGGTTGAAGCCGCCGGACGCATTCAAGTCGTGAAAAAGAGTCCGTTCACCGATCTCGAACTTAAAGAAGCCTTGCGCCACTTCATCGAAATCCATGCGCAGCTGTTAGGCGTCAACGCAGGTGACACGGCCATCGGCCAACCTGAACTCTCGCTCGTCACCCTCAGCGTCACTCTAAGTCATGAGGGCGCACTGACCCGCGTCGTCTATCACCAACGCAGCTTTCCCTATCCGCTGGCTGAAGGTTTCGGCACACTCACTTTCACCCTGAGCAAGTCCGGTCATCTGTTGCAATGGCACAGCAGCCTGCTGCCCAACGTCACTTTGCCCGCACGCGCTACGCTCGAAGCCAGCGCGTTGCCCGAACGTTTCGTCAAACGCGAGTTCAGCTACACCAACGTTGCCGGACAACCGCTGCGTTATCGCGTCGAACGAATAGAAGAAGTTTTCGTGAAAGAAGCGGTGGTGTATCCGCGTGTTAATGGCACGCGCCTGACGATTCATCTGGCCTATCCCATCGTCGTTGGTCTCGGCACGACATGGACAATCTATGTGGATGCTGTGACTGGCGAAGAACTCGCCGTTAAACCTAATTTCGTGTCTTAGTGGCTACTGAAGATAGCTTTCTTCAACTATCCACTAACCACTAGCTGCTAGCCACTATCTTCCGCCATCCACGCCGAATACTTCACCCGTGATAAAGCTGGCTTCATCAGAACTGAGAAAGGCGATGAGTTCAGCTACGTCTTCGGGCGTACCGGCGCGGCGCAAGGGCGTAGCTTCGATGAGTTGTTGCAGCCGTTCAGGCCGCGAGAACTTGTCGTGAAAGGGTGTAAAAATCAGTCCGGGTGCGATGGCGTTGACCGTAATGTTGTATGCGCCGAATTCGCGCGCCAACGCTTTGGTCAACGTATTGACGCCGGCTTTAGCGACGGCAAACGGAAGCATGCCGCCGAGGTTGCCGCCGTTCTCTGCCGCGAGCGCAGAGATGTTGATGATGCGTCCGCTCTGTTGTTTTTTGAATTGCGGCAGCGCGGCTTGCGAACATAGGAACGCGCCTTTGAGGTTAACACCCATCACGCCGTCCCACAGTTCGTCGGTGATGTCTTCGGTGCGCGCCAGTTGCATTGCCGTGCCCGCGTTGTTGACGAGAATGTCGAGGCTGCCGAAGTTAGAGACGGCTTCGTCAATCATCCGCGTGACTTGTCCGCGATCTGACACATCGGCTTTCGCCAACGTAGCGTTGCGACGCATGTTTTGAACTTCGGTCACCGTCTCAGCCGCACCGCGTCCGTTGTTCAGAAAGTTCACCACCACTGCCGCGCCATTGCGCGCCAATGCCAACGCCGTAGCGCGTCCGATGCCTGAACTTGCTCCGGTAACCAGAGCGACCTTCCCACGTAAATCAAATGTTGCAGCCATTTTGAGTGTGGAGTGCGAAGTGCGGAGCGCGGAGTTGAAGAGTTCGTTTCAGAACTCCGCACTCCGCACTCCGCATTCCGCACTCAATAGTATTTCCTATCTTTCAATTTTTCCGGCAAGCAGATCATGTCTTCGGCTTTGCCTTCCGCCAAATCGTGCGCATATTGATAGCCTTTGCCGTATCCCAATCCTTTCATCAATCCTGTTGGCGCATTACGCAAATGCAGCGGCACAGGTTCGCTATGCGTAGCGCGCGCATCAGCCGCAGCGGCTTCGTAAGCGACATAAACCTGATTGGATTTGGGTGCTAGTGCAAGATAGACCGAGGCTTCGGCGAGCGCAAGGCGCGCTTCGGGTAATCCAATCTGATGCGTTGCTTGCGCTGCCGCAACCGCCACGACCAATGCTTGCGGGTCAGCGAGACCAATATCTTCTGAGGCGTGATGCACGATGCGCCGCGCGATGAACATCGCGTCTTCGCCCGACGCGATCATACGCGCCAGCCAATACAACGTAGCGTTTGCGTCAGAGTTGCGAATGGATTTGATGAAGGCCGAGATCAGGTTGTAATGCTCTTCGCCCTGCTTGTCATACAAAGCCGCCGCGCGTTGCAAGGCTTCCTGCAAGGCTTCGTCAGTGATTACGCGCTCTTGCGTTTCGTCAGGTGTCATCAAGCGCGCCGCTAGCTCCAACGTATTCAACGCCGCCCGCGCATCGCCCGAAGTGTGTTGCGCTAACCGCAATAATTGATCTTCGGTGATGCTGACGTTCAGCTTGCCCAAGCCGCGTTCAACGTCCGAGCAAGCCTGTTTGAGAATGCTGACGATTTCTTCTGCCGTCAGTTGCTGCAAGACGAAAACTTTCAGCCGCGACAGCAGCGCCGCGTTCACCTCAAACGACGGATTCTCAGTCGTCGCGCCGATCAAAACGATGGTTCCGTTTTCGACGTAAGGCAGAAAGGCGTCTTGTTGCGCGCGGTTGAAACGATGAATCTCGTCTACGAAAAGCACCGTGCGCTGTTGCGCTTTGTTGCGCAGCCGCGCCGCGTCTTCCATCACCTGTTTGATCTCTTTGATGCCCGACGTGACGGCGCTGAACGGTACGAACCGCGCAGCCGTCTGATGCGCAATGATGCGTGCCAGCGTCGTCTTACCAGTACCCGGCGGCCCCCAAAAGATCAACGAAGTCAGCCGATCACTCGCAATCAAACTACGCAACAACTTCCCTTCACCGACGATGTGCGATTGGCCGACGAACTCATCGAGTGTGCGCGGGCGAATGCGTTCAGCTAATGGTGCGTCAGATGACACTATCGGCAGCGGAGAAATAGGCGGAGCATCAAGTTCGGGAAACAGATTCGACATGCCTTGAGAATACCGCAGAAAGCGTCAATGCGGATATGTTCGCGTTTAGCGAGAAGGGCTTTCGCCACAAAAAAGCACAGAAGCCACAAAAAATTCTTTTGAAGAGAAAAATCCTTTTTGTGTCTTTTGTGCTTTTTTGTGGCGAAAGCCCTTCTCGCTAATGGTTCGTCACCAAGCCTTCGACCAACTGCGTCCCGCAGCCGCGCCGCGCAACTTGCTGTTGACGCCTGCGCGAATTTCCATCAGCCGTCCGTAAAGCCACAGCAAGTCAGACAACCGATTCAAATAAACCATCGCCGCCGGAAAACGCTCGTCATCGTTTTCGTCAAGCAGGCGAACGACGCACCGTTCGGCGCGACGGCATACGGTACGCGCCACGTCCATCGCCGCTGACGGCGCGTAATCGCCCGGCACCGCCCAGTCGGCGAAGATGCCATCCATCGCTTCGATGTCGGTGACTTGCGCAGTGAGTCCGTCAATCATCGCGTCGGTGACTTCGGGCGGAGTGCGTTCGCCATCGGGCACGGTCGCCAGCGTAGCGTTCACCTGAAACAACTCGCCTTGAATGACTTTGACGCGCTCTTTGAGGTCGTCGTCTTCGCACACGGCGCGCGCCCAGCCGAGCGCGGCGATGAGTTCGTCTACCGTGCCGTATGATTCAACGCGCGCATCCGCTTTGGATACGCGCGCGCCGCCGATCAATCCTGTTTGTCCTTTGTCTCCCGTCTTCGTTGCTATGCTCATGCCTTCTCCTCAAATAAATTTTCGTAACTCCGCTTCCGTCGGAGTGCGATTGACCAGCCGCACCAACGGATGCCCGTCGTACCATTCGATCATATTCAAGCATCCGTAATCCTGCGCCAGCCGCAGCCATGCATTGATTGGCGCATTGATCGGCAAGCCCAACGCTTCGCCTAAAATCGCGCGATTGACCGCACCATGCGCGACCAGCGCAACTGCGCCGCCTTGTGGATATTGTCGCCGCAACGCCGTTAATGCCGTCGCAATGCGTTCGGCAAAAGCCGCGAAGCTCTCGCCGTTCGGATAAGTGAATGCCGCCGGGTTTTCAAAACATTGCGCCACGGCTTGCTCATCAAGTTCGTTGAGCGCGCAGCCTTCCCACGCGCCCATCGAAATCTCGCGCCACGCGGCATCGGCTTGTATTGGCAAACCGAACAACTCCGCGCCATACGTTGCGCGTTGCAGATCGCTGCAATGAATTCCCTGCCATTCGACGTGCGCGAGTTCCGCCGCGAGCCAACGCGCTTGCGCTTGGCCGCGCGACGAAAGCGCGACATCCGTCCAACCATTCAAACGGCCTTGCGCGGCGGATTCCACTTCGCCGTGACGCATCAGATAAAGCTGAAAGGGTTGCGAATTCATTCAAAGCCAGCCGCGCTGGGCCAATGCGACAGCGATGAGATAAACCGTCAATTCAATCAACTGATTGGCTGCGCCGAGACAATCCCCCGTGATGCCACCGAGCCGCGCGCGAAAGTATCGTCCCGCCAGCCACGTCATCACGGCCATCGCACCCAACGTAAGCAATGCAACGCGCGGCGTTTGTAGCGCAAACAAAACCGCGACGAGCGTCAGCGTACCCACGACTAATTCAACGCGTCCGATTTGTTGCGCGACCAAACGGCTCAAGCCGTCGGCGCGTGCGTGCGTCAACCAGGCGCTCAACGGCAAGACCACCCAGCGCCCTGCGACGTGCGCGATCAACAGCCAGCGCCAGCTTTGTGCGAACGGAAGTGCCGTTAAACAGGCGGACTTCACGCCCAGCAAAAAGATCAACGCCAACACGCCGTAAGTGCCCAAATGGCTGTCGTGCATAATTTCGAGAATGCGTTCGCGCGTCCAGCCGCCGCCAAATCCGTCAAAGGCATCAGCCCAACCGTCTTCGTGAAAGCCATTGGTGAGCCACGTGCCTGCGGCGAGCGCGAGCCATACGCTCACCGTCAGCGGAAAGAATTGCTGTGCGGCGATCAACACCAACGCAGCAAGCCCGCCAACCAGCGCGCCAACCAGCGGAAAGAACCGCGTCGCTTTGCCAAGTTCCGCCTCTGACGTAGCCAAGTCACGCGGCATCGGCAACCGCGTTAAAAATTGTGTAGCGATCAATAGTAATCGCAGCGGGGCAGGCCAATTCATTGCGCCTCACTCACGCCCGCTTCGCCAAACGTAGCCATTTCGCTCAACAACCGCGCCGCCGCTTCGAGCAAGTGCAACGCGAGCGCAGCGCCCGTGCCTTCGCCCAAACGCATTTGCAAATCGAGCAGCGGTTCGGCCTGCAACAGTTCGAGCAACGCGCGTTGTCCGGGTTCGACCGAACGATGCGCGACGAAAAGATAATCGCTGACGGCGGGACATAAGCGCTGCGCGAGGGCTGCGGCGGCAGTCGAAATAAATCCGTCAGCGACCACCGCCAGACGCAGCGACGCAGCACCAATAACCAAGCCCATCATCACGCCGATCTCTGCGCCGCCGACCTGAGCAAGCAACGTCAGCGCGTCGTATTGCGCCGTCGCGTCAGTGAGTTGATGAAAGGCCAACACACGTTTGATGACTGCGGCTTTATGAGCGCGCTGTTCGTCGCTGACGCCTGTGCCTGCGCCGGTCACTTGCTCAACTGCCACGCCGGTCAGCGCCGCCGTCAACGCGCTGGCACTGGTCGTATTGCCAATGCCCATCTCGCCGATACCGATAATTTGTATGCCGTCGCGTTCAGCCGCGCGTGCTAGTTCGATGCCGGTGGCGACCGCTTGCAATGCTTGTGCGCGCGTCAACGCCGCCGCTTGCGTGAAATTCGCGGTGCCCCACAAGACTTTGGCGTGAATCAAATCAGTGTGCGCTGACAGATCGGCGGCGACGCCTGCGTCTACGACCTGAACTTCGCATTGGCCGAGCCGCGCGAGTACGTTAATGGCTGCACCGCCGTGCAAAAAGTTCGCCACCATTTGCGCGGTGACTGCCGACGGATAAGCGCTCACGCCTTCGGCTGTCACGCCGTGATCGGCAGCCACGACATAAATACGTTTTCTTTCGACGCGCGGCGTGACGGTGCGCTGCTGCGCCGCCAGTTGATTCGCCAAGGTTTCAAGCCGCCCCAGACTGCCGGGCGGTTTGGTTAAAGTGAGTTGCCGCTGTGACGCGCGTTGCAGCCATTCGGCCTCAACGCGCGACACTGCGGCGCAGGCTTCAACGATGATGGATTCGTGCAAAGTGTTCCTCTGTGTGTCCGTAGCCCGACCGTTAGAGAGGGCTACCATCACGATGCACCCGATGATGCCGAAGGGCGAAATGCCGAGGTAGCCCTCTCTAACGGCTTGTCATTACCCAAATCTTTTCACGGTTTCAGCCCGCGAATGCGGGCGGTAGCATAAAGCCTGGGGTGAAGGCGCGAG
>JAYSVR010000301.1:0-17609 GCA_043718445.1 Acidobacteriota bacterium
CGCGTCTTTGCGTGAGGCAGTTTGAACGAAGCGGCAAGGTAAGCGGTTGGCTCGCTGAGTGTCAATCTCAAGCACTGAGGCTATACTCCGCGCTTCTTACGACATCACTGATTGCGAGTTATTCATTCATGCATATTGCCATTGTAGGCGCAGGGCCGGCGGGTTCGCATCTGGCGCACGAACTGAGCGCGGCAGGCGCGCGCGTTACGTTGTTAGACGCGCGTCCGCCGTGGGAAAAGCCGTGTGGTGGAGGCGTTACGTCAAAGGCGCTGCAGGAATTCGCTTTTCTGCAAGCGGCGGATGCGCCGAAACAGATGATCGGTTCGTTGCGGTTCGGCACTTCGTCAGCGCGCGCGGTGAATGTGAAACCGAGCAAGCCGTTTGCGATTTATTCACGGACTGAGATGGCGCGGATGATGCGCCAGCGCGCAGTGGACGCAGGCACTACGCTGGTCAACGAGCGCGTAGAAAAATCTGAATTCGTTGACGGACGCTGGCAGTTGGCGACGGCGACGCAAACGATCAAGGCTGATTTTCTGGTAGGCGCAGACGGCGCGAGCAGTGTGATAAGGCGGCGCGTCGGCGTGAAATTCGCCGAAGACGATTTTGCTTATGCGTTGGGCTGGCGCGTCAAGACACCGGTCGGCCAAACGCTGACGCACGTAGACGTTGAATTCCTCGGCGACCTCGCGGGTTATCTGTGGCTCTTTCCGCGCACCGATCATATTTCGTATGGCATCGCGTCGGGCTATCGCGCGGCGAGTCCGGCGGAATTGAAAGCGCGGTTGCTCGTCTATCTCAAAAAGCACGATCCTTCAGTAGCGGCTGAGATTGCGGCTTCGCCGACGCCTTCGACGCCACGCGCGGAATTTTATGCGGCGATGATTCCGGCACTGGGCGTGAAGCGTTGGAACGAACTCAAAGCCAGCGATGCGGCAGGACGTTGGGCGTTGATCGGCGACGCGGCGGGGTTCGTAGACCCGATTACCGGCGAAGGAATTTATTATGCGTTTAAGTCGGCGGAGTTGTTGGCAAAGGCTTTGACGACGCGCGTTGAATCGTACGAATCGTTATGGCGCGATGCGTTTGGCGGCGAGTTGCAACGCGCTGCGCAATTGGAAGAAATGTTTTATCACGGGCGCTATGCAGGGCGGCCTACGATTGAGCGGATGGTGCAACTGGCGAAATATCATCCGGGCATTCGGCGGGTGCTGCGCGATTTGATAGCAGGTGAGCAAGGTTATGTGGGATTGAAGAAGCGACTGGTGAAAAGTTTCTTTGGCTTTTAAGGTGCTTGAACAAGCTAGAAGCCATCGTTAGAATGCGCGCCGTTATGACAAGCAGACCGCAAAACAACCGACGTTTCATTCTGCATTGCGCGCCCGCCAATGGCGCAGCGGTTTATGCGCCGCTCACGTGCTTACGCCCGTTCTTATACCTTAGATAGCGGCGCAATGTTCGTTCGTGATTGCGCTGTCTTCCTCTCGAAATTCATCCGTAAAAACTGTATCGCAACCTGTTAGGTTGCGAAGGCTCGCGTTTCGACCAAATCATTCAACGACGAAACATTCGCAACCTAACAGGTTGCGATACGGCTCTTAAGCGCACGGTTTTCAGATAAAGGACTATGAGTACGATGCAAGAGAAATACTTTCCGCAAGAGATCGAACCGCGCCAGCAAGCGCGTTGGGCTGAAGCCAAAACTTTTGAAGTCGAAGCCGATCTTAAAGAAGTTGGGGCGCGACCCAAATTTTATTGTTTAGAGATGCTGCCCTATCCGTCGGGCCGCATTCACATGGGACACGTGCGCAACTATTCCATCGGCGATGCGCTCTCGCATTTCAAACGGATGCAGGGCTTCAACGTATTGCATCCGATGGGTTGGGATGCGTTCGGCATGCCGGCTGAGAATGCCGCGATCAAGAACAACGCGCGGCCTGACGAGTGGACGATCACGAACATTGATGCGATGCGTGCGCAGTTGAAACAACTGGGATTCAGCTATGACTGGTCGCGCGAAATCGCTTCCTGCACGCCGGAATACTATCGCTGGAATCAATGGTTCTTCATTCAGATGTGGAAGCAGGGCTTGGTCTATCGCAAGAACGCGACGGTGAATTGGTGCGATGCCTGCAACACTTCGCTGGCGAACGAACAGGCCGAAGGCGGTTTCTGTTGGCGGCACGACGATGTGCCAGTGCGCCAACGCCAATTGGAACAGTGGTTCGTGCGCGTGACGAATTACGCTAATCAGTTGTTGGATGATCTAGATACGCTGGAAGGCGGCTGGCCTGATCGAGTCATCACTCAGCAACGCAACTGGATCGGACGCAGCAAAGGCGCGGAAGTTGATTTCAAGGTTGATAGTGATGCAGCCAAGCCGATTCGTATTTTCACTACGCGCATTGACACGATTTACGGCGCGAGTTCGTTGATTCTGGCTCCTGAACACGGGCTGATTACCGAACTGATTGAAAGCGGCAAGGCGAGTGGCGAACTGAAAACTTTTGTCGAACAGCAATCCGCGATTGAACCAGTAGATCGTATGGCTGAGGGCAAAGAGAAGCAGGGTGTGTTCACAGGCTTGTATGCGATCAATCCTTTTAACCAAGCCAAGCTGCCGATTTGGACGGCGAACTTTGTGCTGACCGGATATGGCACGGGCGCGATTATGGCTGTGCCTGCGCACGATGAACGCGACTTTGAATTTTCGAGCAAGTACGGGCTGCCGATTCCGCGCGTCATCGTGGCGAACGATTTCACGGGTGATGTCAGCGAACCTTTGACTGAAGCCTTTACACCGAAAAACGACAACTTCACTGTCATCAATTCAGGCGAGTGGAGTGGCAAGCCTGTGCCCGAAGCCATCGCCGCGATGACGGCGCACGCCGAAGCCAATGACTTCGGCACGGCGCAGACCAATTTCAAAATCCGTGATTGGGGTATCTCGCGGCAACGCGCGTGGGGAACTCCGATACCATTCATTCACTGCGCGAAGTGCGGCATCGTGCCCGTGCCCGAAGATCAACTGCCCGTCGCCTTGCCGAAGGATTTAGATTTCGCGTCGAAAGGCGCTCCGCTGGCTGAACACGCGGCCTTTGTGAATGTGGCTTGTCCGACTTGTGGCAACGCTGCGCGACGCGACACCGACACGATGGATACGTTTGTTGATTCGTCTTGGTATTACTTTCGTTACGTTGACGCGCACAACGACAAGCTGCCTTTCGACCCGAAAGTCGCGGCGTATTGGATGCCGGTGGATCAATACATCGGCGGCATCGAACACGCTGTGTTGCACCTAATTTATACGCGGCTGTGGACGAAGATCACGCGCGACTTGGGTTTGATTACCTTTGGTGAACCCGTCAAGAAACTGTTGACGCAAGGCATGGTTACGCTGGCGTCGTATCGCTGCGCTACGCACGACTGGATTTATCCGACCGATGTGATTGACGGCAAGTGCAAGTTTTGCAGCCAGCCCCCCGTCGTCGGGCGCGTAGAGAAAATGTCTAAGTCGAAAAAGAACACCGTAGACCCCGACGAGATGATTCGCATTTACGGAGCCGATACGGTGCGGCTGTTTATGCTGTTCGCGGCTCCGCCCGAAAAAGATTTGGAATGGAGCGAAGCCGGAGCCGAAGGATCTTCACGCTTTCTGAATCGCGTGTGGCGGATTGTTTATAAGTGGAATGACCGGATTGCGGATTGCGGATTGCAGGTTGCGGATTTTTCGACGGAAGCTCGCGCGCTGCGACGCAAGACGCATCAGACGATCAAGCGCGTTACGACTGACATTGCCGAACGCATGAATTTCAATACGGCAGTCGCAGCGATGATGGAATTGACGAACGAGTTATATGCGTTTGATGCCGTAGTGAAAGACGTAGCGACTGAGGCTGACAAGTACGCAGTGAAAGAAGCGGTGGAAGCGTTGGTGAAATTGCTGGCTCCGTTTACGCCGCATATTGCCGAAGAGTTGTGGGCGTCTTTAAGGGGAGAGGGGGGCCACGACGAAGTGGTCGTTGCCGCAAGCTGGCCTGTTTATGACGCGGAGTTGGCGAAAGCCGATGAGTTGGAAATTCCGATTCAGATCAACGGCAAGATGGCGGCAAAAGTAATCGTCGCGGCTGAAATCTCTGACGATGACTTGAAAGCGGCGGTGATGGCTGACGCGAGAGTGCAAGCCAAGCTGGCTGATAAACAAATCGTCAAAACGATTGTCGTACCGAAACGGCTGGTGAACCTGGTTGTGAAATAACGCGGCTGATAAGAGCTAAAGAAAAAGGCGGAACGTTGGTTAGAAACAACATTCCGCCTTTTGTGCTTTTTCCTGTTGGTTAGAGAGGACTTTGTTTGACTTGAAACCGCTAGCGTTTCAAGTCGGGGCATCTGAAAGTCTTCACCACATCGAAACCGTCACTCAGTCTGACCTGAGCGACGCCCGATGAACAGGCCGCCGTCAGCAAGGTAGCCCCTGTCTCAATCGTCAGGGGACTTATCAGGTCGTATTGCAACGTAGCCAGATAAAATCCGGTAGTCGCTGTTTCAACTTCCTGCTCGCGGACGCGCGGACGTTTTTGCGTGGGTGCATTGGCACTTACATTCGAAGTCAGATAACGCACCTGTTTCAACTCTATGTTGGCGTCGCGCAAGAGTTGATCTTGGCGCAACGAACGCAGAGCTTCTTTCAGATTTGCTTCAATGAGTTTTTCCTGTCCCGGTTGTGTCGCGCGGACCCCGCCCCCGAAACGTTCTGACATCATTGCGGCAATTTTTTCTGGAAGTTGTTGGCTGGCCGAATCGGCTAACTCAGTTACCAGGTTTTCCCAGCGTGAGTAACCCGTGACGGCCAACAGCAGGCAGGTCGTGAATATCACAGCTTTCATTTCCTACATCCTCCATTCCTAGTCTTACACCAAACCCTTCGGAAATTGGCAGGGTCAATATAGCCCACCGACTGACAAATGCCCTAGCAAAATTTCCTAATGTGATTTGGGCGATTCGCTAAAAGGAAAAGGGGATTCTGGTTAGGCGCTAAACAAAAAAAGGTAGGACAAGTTAGCAACTTGTCCTACCTTTTTAAGGGTAATAGTTAGGTCAATTCGCCTAAAAAACCGGCTGGCCTTTTTTGTGTTTGATCCACGAATAAACGGCAGCGGCTCCGCCTCCGGCAATCGCGCCGATGGCTGCGCCCTTGCGGCCTTTGGCAATGCCACCCACCGCAGCGCCTACGCCAGCGCCTGTGCCGACAGCGAGAACGGTCTTGGTTTTGTTACTCATGCCTTTCTTGCGTACTGGCGCAGGACTCACGTTTTCACGTGAATTGCGTGCGACAGGTTGTGCGACCGTGCGTACTGGCGCGGATTGCGTGCGTATGACTGGTGCTGCCACAGGTGTGACTGGTTGCGCGACGTAATGCAACGGTTGCGCCGTTTGAATCGGTTGCACCGTGACGATTTGTCCGTCTGGTAAAACGGCAGTTTGGGTTTGCGGTTGCGCGAAAGCCTGCGACGCAATGGTTGCGGGCGTTGCTTCAGCGGTTTGTTTGTTGGCATAGGTTGAGGCTCCCCAACCTAAAATGCCTGCGATAAATGCCACAGCGGCGAACGGAACGTATGCTTTAGTATTGTTCATGGGTTTTTATAACCCTCCTTTAGTCAGGTGATAGATCAATCAACGTGCCGCAGATGGCAATGGCGGCAAAAAAAGTTTAAGCGTCACGCTGCCAGCTAGTTGAGCCTGAGTTGCAAAAAGTTTTATGCAGCCTTCCACGACGACCAATGACGATATGGTATACGGCAGGGAAGCAGATGGGATATAACGGCGTTATTGCCAGCGGTTCACGCATTATCAGTAGTTCACGAAACCACAGGCGCAAAGCATTTTCAATTTTAGATTTGAGATTTTCTATTGGAGGAGTCCGACGAATGAAAACGACCATCCTGCTCGTATTGATAATCGTGTTCTGTGTGTGGCTACCGTCGAGCGAAAGCGCTCCGACATACGATGTAGTTTTGCTCAATGGCCGCGTGATTGATCCCGAATCCAAGCTCGATGCGGTGCGTCACGTTGGCATTCGCGGCAATCAGATTGCTGCGATCAGCGCGAAGCCGTTGACGGGCAAGACCGTGATTGACGCGAAAGGCTTGGTGATTGCGCCGGGTTTCATTGATTTGCATTCGCACGGACAAGACGATGAGAACTATCGTTTTAAGGCGATGGACGGCGTGACGACGGCGCTTGAGATGGAAGTCGGCGCTTCGCCGGTAGCGAAGTGGTACGGCGAACGCACGGGCAAATCGCTCATCAATTTTGGCGCAACGGTGGGCCACATCCCCGCGCGCATGCGTGCGTTGAAAGACACGGGCACTTGGTTGCCGCGCGATGCGGCGATGAAAACCGCAAGTACCGCGCAACGCGCCGAGGTTCAGCAATACATACGCGAAGGCTTGCAAGAAGGCGCGCTGGGCATTGGCTTCGGCATTAACTATGTGCCGGGCGCGACGCGCGATGAGGTGTTCGACATCTTTCGCATCGCAGCCGAAATGAAAGTGCCGTGCTATGTGCATCTGCGTTTTTTCGGCGCGATTGAACCCGGCTCGGCGCTCGAAGGCTTGCAGGAAGTTTTATCGAATGCCGCTGCGTCAGGCGCGGCATTGCACGTTGTGCATATCACGAGCACTTGTTTGCGCGATACGTCAAAGTGTTTGGCGATGATCGAAGGCGCGCGCCATCGCGGTATGGATGTCACGACCGAAGCCTATCCTTACACCGCTGGGATGACCGGCCTTGAGACTGCGATTTTCGACGAAGGCTGGCGCGAAAAGTTGGGCATCAGTTACGGCGACTTGCAATGGGTGGCAACCAACGAACGTTTGAATGAAGACAGCTTCAAACGTTATCGCGCGCTGGGCGGACTCGTCGTGATTCATTCGATTCCCGAAGAGATTTCGCGGCTGGCGGCGGCGCATCCCATCGTGATGGTAGCGAGCGACGGCTTGTTGAATAACGGCAAAGGGCATCCGCGCGGCGCGGGTTCTTATGCGCGCGTGCTGGGGCGTTACGTGCGCGAACAGAAGCTGCTGAGTTTGCCTGATGCGATTCGCAAGATGACGCTGCTGCCTGCGCAACGATTGGAAGTCAGCGTGCCGATGATGCGCCGCAAAGGCCGCGTCAAAGTCGGAGCCGACGCCGATCTGGTTTTATTCGACGCGGCAACGGTGAACGATCAGGCGACGTTCGATAATCCCGCGCAGTATTCCCAAGGCATTCAACACGTGCTGGTGAACGGCGCGTTCGTCGTACGTGACAGCAAGCTCATCGAAAGCACCAAACCCGGCTTGGCGATTCGTCGCTGACAATCATTACGAATGACAGAAAACAAATTGAACTCATCGCGCGGCTATTGGTATGCCGCGAGCGCCGCATTGCTGTGGGGCGCTTCGGGCGTCGTCGCGCGTTACCTGTTAGGCCATTCGTCGCGGAATTCGGCGCTGCATCCGTTTGATTTGCTCGCGTTGCGTACGTGGTTGGCAGGCTTGATGTATCTCGCTTGGCTTGGCGCGACTGCGCCGCATTTGTTGCGCGTCGAGCGGCGAGACCTGTGGCGTTTCGCGTTTTTCGGCATCATCGGTTTGGCTTTCAATCAGGGCTGTTATTACTTGGCGCTGCAACGCACGGGCGTAGGCTATGCGTTGCTGATGCAATACACGATGCCGGTGATGTTGATGGCTTACGGCTTGGTGACGCGCACCGAAATCATCACGAAACACAAAGCCGCCGCTGCCGCACTCACGCTGGCGGGCGCAGCGTTGATGATGGGCGGTGGCGCAGGCGGATTCGCCAACGCCTCGCTGGTCGGTACGCTTTTCGCGCTGGGTTCGGCGTTGGGCTATTGCTTTTATAGTTTGGCGGGACAGCGATTGTTGCAGAAATACGACGCGCGCACCGTCATCTCATATGGTTTCGTGGCGTCAGGCTTGACGTGGTTGCTGGTGCGTTCGCCGCAACAAATCAACTGGGCGAGCTTTGATCGAAACGCCTGGTGGCTGGTTTTGTTTATTGCGGTGACGGGTACGGTGTTGCCCTTTGTTTTGTATCTCAACGGCTTGCGTCACATCGAAGCGAGTCGCGCGGGCATCACGGCTACGACGGAGCCGGTGTTTGCGGCGGCGCTGGCGTGGGGCTTGCTGGGCGAACGCATGCTGCCGTGGCAACTCGTCGGCGGACTCGCCGTGTTAGGCGGCGTCTTGCTGATTCAACTCGAAAGCCGCGCGGCAGAATCAGGTAACTCAGCGAATCATTCAGCGGATTGGTGAAGGTTCAGAACTGATCGTCCCCACGCGGCGTTTGGGTGACTGACCGACGGGCAAAACCCACGGCATCGGCACGGCTTCACGATAGACAGTGCTTTTCAGATAGGGCAGCGCGCTCGTGTTTTGCAACGCTTTGAAATACCACACGACCACGCCGGGCAGATTGCGTTCGCGCGTCGCCTGAATCATTTCGGCCAACACTGCCGGATTTTGTGAATTGGTGATGTCTACGCCAGCCACTAGCGTTTTGGTGTCGGGCGAAAGCGCGATTTGCCGGTTGAGTTCGGCGATGTAATCAGCCGTGGTGCGGCGATAAATTTGCGGAACGGTAAAATCGAGTGCCCGGTCACGTTGCCACGCGGGATAGTCCTGCGCGAAATTCACATAGCCGAACGGCGTAACAATCGGCGCGTTCGAAATGCGCCGGAACCTTCCGCGCAGCCGTTCATAAAACTTTCGCGAAAATTCGTTGAGCTTGTCGGCTCGCCAACGCACCCAGGCCGCGTTGAGATGATCTGCCGGAGGCGCAGCGCCGCCGTGTTCCTGCCGATACAATTCAATCGTGTAATCGTCATAGCCGCATTCCAACGTAGGGTAGCGCACGCGGTCGAATTGCAAGCCTCGCGTCTGGTATTTCGTGAAAAGCTCTTCCATTAGGCTGATGAGAAATTCCTGCACGTCTGGCCGCGTGTGTGACATCCAATAAAAATACCCGGTCGGCGCGGTGAATCGTTCATCGCCTGACTTGTTGCGCGCCAGCCATTCAGGATGTCGTTCAAAAATCACGCCGCGTTTATTCGGGCCGGAAAAGTATTCGCTCCAGCCGCCGATAAAACCGTATTCCGCCCACGGCATTACGTGAATGCCCGCTGCCGTGCCTTCTTCCAGGCACTCGCGCAAAACGTCGCGTTCGGCGTAAGTCGGATCAATCGCCACGCCCGTCTCGCGCTCAAAGAGTTCGCTGCGCCAGATCGGATAGCCGCGCGACCACACATCAATCAGCGCCAGATTGAAATTGGCTTCGCGCAACTGTTGCATCATCGTGCGAATCTCGGCCCGCGAACCCAATGAATCGCGCGCGACCCATACGCCGCGCACTTCGGGCGTTTGGGCAAATGACAAGGCGGGCAGGCAGAGTAGCAGCAAGAAGATTTGTTTCATGTGATGCGATCTTAACGCGCGGGCCGTGGCGCGAAAAGGCTGTGCTTGAGTCTGGTAAACTGATTACGGCTTTCGCCCTACCTGCGCAGCCATCGCCTTTGATTTCCCCACAATCTGATCTTCCAGCGCAGCCGTCCACGTTGTCGGGTGGTCGTAATAAATCATCGAATCCACGACTTCGTAGCCGCCTTCCTGATACATCCGCGCCGAGGGGATGTAGGCCATGACTTCGTTGGCGTAACCCAGCACCATCAATCCATTTGAAGGGTGGGTCGCCCCCAATTCTTTTTTGAGACGCAGCGCGTAATCAGTCACGACTTCGCCGCCCAACGCAATGAGGGTGAAATTCGCGCCGAGTTGCAGCGCGTGAATCGGGTAAGGATAAGATGCGGGCAGTTTGCCTTCGCGGTCGAGGCGCGCGAGCCAGCGCGTGGCGAGGCGCTGTTTGAATACGTTTTTATCTTCGCGCAGCGCGTTGAGTTCTTCGCGCGTAGGCAGCTTGGCGTAAGCCAGCGGAATCGTCGCAAACGCGGTCTTGAAACGTCCGGTGAGTTTGAGGCGTTCGCCCGACAAGGCTTTGGTGACGGCGGCGGCGAGCGATGCGCCATGTTGTTGGCCTAGTTCAATCGTCCCGCGCGGATTGGGATTGATGTCTGCGCCGCAACCCATGGCAAACAGCGCGATCGTGTTGGGGTGCGCAGCTTCAAAGGCGGCTTGCGCGAAGCCGGAGTAATCGCCGCTCACGGCCATGACCTTGTCGGTTAGCGTCGTGTTGTGACAGGCGTAAGCGAAAAATACGCCGCGCAATTTGCCGTCGAGCGCTTCGACGATGAGCGTAGGGATGTCGTGGTCTACGACGCCTTGCGGGTTGAGGCCAATCTTGATTGTGCCTTGCGGCGTAAGCTCGCGGCGGTTGATGGCGAAGCTGCCCGTGCCGTTGACGAGCGAGACGTTGGCGGGCGCGAGGTCGCGTATGGCTGCGCCAATGACGGCAACAATGCGTTCGTGCAGCAGTTTGGCGTAAGCCGTTACGCGCGCGGCTTGTTCGGTGTCGAGGTCATAAGCGCCAATCAGGTTTGATCGCACAATCGGCGCGGTGTGCGTGTGCGACGAAGTCAGCAGCAACTGTTCGCGCCGCAAGCCGTATTGTTTCTGCGCCGCCGCGACGATGGGTTCGGCGACTTCTTTTGAAAAGCCGAGCAGGTCAGTGGTGACAATGACTACGCGATAGCCGCGTTCGTCTTCGAGCGCGAGGGCTTTGGCGTGCAGGTCGTGCAACTTGCCTTCCGACGGCTTGGTGCGCGCGGCATAACCCGACAACCAGACGGGTTGTTCAGGCGTGATGACGGCGCGGGCGAGTCCGGCCTTGAGCGGTTTGGCTTGCGATGTGAATGCGAACAAGAGAAGAAGACAAATCGTCGTGAGTACAGGTTTCATAGGGTTTTCTCGAAATAAGTCTGATTGTGAAAGTGATTTTACCGCAGAGTTGCGCAGAGTTTTTCGCAGAGTGACGCAGAGAGTAGGAAGAGTTCTTCTCTGCGAAAACTCTGCGGTAAACTCTCCATAACTCTGCGGTTAAATAACACTCCAAATAGCGATCAACGAATTTTCAAAACGCGCTTGGCGTTGTCATACAACATTTTCCTCACAGCCTTTTCATCAGGCGCGAGTCTTTTAATCACAGTCAACATTCGGCTGCCGCAGCATTCTTTCACTTGCGTATCAATGTCCTGACAATCGCTGCCATAAACTAACTTGTTTTGGTGGCGCGCGAGAAAGCCGCGCGTGAAATCTTCGTCGCGGGCGAGGGCGCGCAAGCCAGAGCCTGCCGATAAGTCGCCGAATAAATTCGGATAATCAGCCAGCCATTTATCGCTCAACCCGCCCGGCGTAACTTTCCCAGTTGGATAAAGGTTGTTCGGGTCATCCAGCTTGCCGATGTTGCCCCACCAGGTTTGCGCGTGCGCGATGAAAGTAACTCGCGGATATTTTTCGAGCATCCGATAAAATCGCTCAAAGCCCATATTATATTTGCCGTGTTGGAAATGAATTAACACCGGTACGCGAAAAGCTTGAGCTAAGTCAGCGATTAAATGCATAGCAGCCGAATCACATTCGACAGGGAATTTCTGTTCACCGATGCCGATGGCTCCGGCCTTGAGATATTTTTCGATGACAGCTTTGGTTTCAGGCAGATTGGGTAACTCGTTGGCGAAAAACACGAACTTGTCAGGGTGACGCTTAGTTAGCGCCAGTACGGAATCGTTGCCGTAACAATTCGCTTCTAAACCAAGTTGCGAACCGGCAGGCAATAAAACGGTTTTAGTTACTCCGAGATTGGCTTGGTGCGCGATGAGTCCAGCGTCGCTGCGGTTCCAATAATTGGTGTGTTGATGAATGTCTATGATGCGTTGCGGTTTGGGGGCGGCCAAAGCGCAGGCCGCGTGCTTTAGAAAGCTGCGTCGTGAATACATATCGCCCTCACTCTTTGTTTAACAGCGCATCTATGGTGGCTTTGAGTCGCGCGAATTCCAGCGGTTTAGTGAGGTAATCGTTCGCGCCTGCTTCACGCGCGCGCTGTTGAAAGGCTTCGTCGTCATAAGCTGAAACGACGATGATGGGTTGCGCGAATGCTTGCGCGCGTAACGCCGTGACTACCTCAAAACCATCCATTTCGGGCAGGGAAATGTCAGTCAAAACTAAATCAGGCTGTTCGGTTAAAGCGGTTTGAACTGCCGCGCGTCCGTCGGCGGCTTCGAGGCAAACGAAACCGGAAAGCTGCAACATCAGGCGCAAGGCTTCGCGGTTTTCAGGGTCGTCTTCTGCGATGAGGATGCGAGCGGACATAAATTGAGTAACTTAAATGAGTTGAAAATCAGCGATCACGGGCGCGTGGTCAGAAGGGCGTTCGAGTGAGCGCGGCGCGGTGTCAATGAGGCAGTCGGTGCTTAACTCAGCCAAGCTAGCCGTAGCTAGCCAGTAATCAATACGCAGCCCGTGGTTGCGGGGAAAGCCGCCGCCACGATAATCCCACCACGAAAATTGTCTGACTTCTTTATGGTGGCAGCGAAATAAATCCTGCAAGCCCCAATCAGCCAGTCGTTGCAAGGCGTCGCGTTCGGGTTGGCTGCAAAGGATTTGTCCGTACCATGCAATCGGGTCGTGCACATCGGCGTCACCGGGTGCGATGTTGAAGTCTCCGCCAATAACTAATTTTTGAGCTGGGTCGCAATAGTTCGTGAAATAATCGTGAAGCTGGTTGAGCCAGTTTAATTTGTAAGCATATTTTTCACTGCCTACTTCAGAGCCATTCGGAACGTATACATCAATAATGCGTATGCCGTTGATTGTCGCCGCCAGCAGACGGCGCTGGGCATCGGGTGCATCGCCGGAAAAACCTTTTTGTACGTCGCTGATAGGGTGCAACGAAAGGATGGCTACGCCGTTGTAAGTTGGTTGCCCGAAAGTAACTACTTCATAACCTAACTCGGTAAACGCGGCGGTCGGAAATTTTTCGTCAACGCACTTAATTTCCTGCAAACAAAGTACGTCAGGGCGATTGTCTTTCACCCATTGCGTAACGAGCGGCAAGCGCGCCGCAATCGAATTAACGTTCCAGGTAACTATTTTCATATTGCTTATTCAGTGACAGCCAGATTATTCGGTCACAGTTGGATGCAGGCGGGCAATCAAGGCATCATAAACGTTGACGCCAATGACGCCGCCGATGAGTGGACCTACGATAGGAACCCAAAAATAATAGTTATTCGCGGTGAATACGCCGCTGCCCCAACCAGCCAACGCGGTGAAAAGGCGCGGGCCAAAATCGCGCGCCGGGTTAATCGCGTAACCCGCATTTAAGCCATAACTCATTCCAATCACCATAACTAAGAACCCCACTAGCACCGGGCCTAAGTTACCCGTGGGAGCTATGTTGCGGCTGTCACCGAGCGCGCGAATCACGAGTAACAGCATCGCCGTGCCGATTATCTGGTCAATCAATCCACCCATCGTAGAAAGATAAGGCGCGGGATAAGTCGCAAAAATTCCTGCCGTACCTTTAGCTCCGGCAATTTGGCGGATGCCGCCGTCAAAAGCGTTGAAGGCTTCGCGGTAAACCAGCGCCGTCGAAGCCGCGCCGCAAAAAGCGCCCAGCACCTGGGCGGCAAAATAAGGCAGCACTTTGTTCCACGGTAACTCGCCTTTGGTGGCGAGCGCGAAAGTAACTGCCGGATTCAGGTGCGCGCCCGAAACACCGCCCGCGATATAAACGCCCATCGTGACGGCGAAGCCCCAGGCGATGTTAATCGAGATATATTCGCCGTTGTTTTTTTCGCCCAAGATGACTTGCGCCACGACGGCACTGCCCAGGGCGAGTAACACAAAAGTGCCTAAGAATTCGGCGAGAAACTCACGTTGTAAAGAATTTCGGTTCATAGTTTAGCTAGTCCAGACAGTTCAGGGTTTAACTACGGCTTGCAATTGGTCGAGCGCGACGACGCCCGTGCGCGCACTGACCAGCGTTTTAATTTCGAGCTTGTGTTTCGTCAGCGCATCCAGCACGGCGCGGGTGAACGCTCCGCTAGCGGGCAAGGCTTCGCCGACGAAAAAGAGTTTTTCTTCTTTGAGGTATAAACCCAGCATCCCGGCGGCGTGCTGGTTGGGAATTGCGATGGCGGTAATCGTGCGCGGCCCCAGCGTGAAGCTGCGTTCGTCATCAATTGAGAGAAATTGCAGCTTATTTTTGCTTTTACTTAACAAGTCGTCGTGATTGGTTGCCGCCATATATTTTTCGAATAAGTCTTTATAGCTTGCTGATGCCGCCACCCGCGCGCCTTCAGCAACGTAAGCGCGCAAGCCCGCTACCGTGTCGTAATGCCAGTGCGTCACGCCCACGGCCATGAGTTGTTTATTCGGCATCAGTTCTTTAACCAGCGCAATAACTTGTTTCGAGCGGGCTTCGCCGGTGGGGGCTTCGACGACAAAAGCATATTCACCCATCGCCACGGCTAGCGAATTTATGTTACCGCGAATGAGAAAAATGCCTTCGCCTAGCTTGTCAGTTTTGAGCGGCGCAGGCTGGCCCCCCATCGCTTCGCGGTCACGGGCGACGCGAGCCAAGCCGTCTTTCATCTCTTTTTCGTGTTCGGTGAACCAGTTGCCTTCGGGCTGATTGATAGCTACGAGTTGGTCTTCGATCAGCCAGTTACTCGTGGCGTTTTGCGTGCTAAGCCCTTCGGTGCGCAGCGGTAACTTGAGGCCGTTAAATTCTTTCCACTTGCTGTAACGATATTCCAGCGCGACCTTGCCGCGTACCAATGCGATAACATCCGACTCGACTTTGGCTAACAAGCCGGTAACTTGATTAACATAAAGCCTGACTTCGCGGTTCATATCATTAAAAGCAACTACCGCGTGTGGTTGATCTTGCCAGCGTTGGTCGGGCAGGCGGCGTAACTCATTACGTTTTTCAAGTGCGGTGAAAAGCGGGCCGGGGAAAGTTTGATGGCGATTGCGATGTTGATATTGATCTACGATGGCTGCGCTCAAGGGGGTTGGGCGGTCGCCGGATAGGTTCACGCCCCACGTCGGCGTAGTGATATTCGTGTATTTCGTCCCGTCGAGCTTGCGCAACCAGTAACGTTTGCCTTGTGTGAAATTTATCCAGGTTTCGGTGATGAACGTCTCGCGGGGCAGGCGCGCGAAATCTTCGTTGAGACTTGGTTGAATACTCTGCCCGATTTCCTGCCGCGTGTTGACTGATTCGAGATGGAGCGTCTTGAGGCTTTGCAGCTTTTCCAATCCGCCGATGGCTTGAATTGCCTGATTGAGAATGTCACCTGCCGTATTTTCGCCTTGCGCCAGCGACACGGGGGCCAGCCAGCACAGGCAAAGAAAAGCGAAAATGCTTTGACGGATGCGCATACAAACTCCCGCGAGCGAAACGGCGGCTCGCCTGAACGTCAGTTAGTGATGTGATTGGAATAAAGCGGAAACGCACCGCATCATAAGTGAGCATCTCGTGATTCCGCAACGCTGCGCCATAAACGCTGCGCCATAGAAGTTGAAATGACATCGCTCGCTTCACCTCTCGATAGAGATGACAACATTGGCAACCCAACAGGTTTGACACTTGGTCTTAAACCGTACCGTTTTCAGATAGGTGCTCGTCGGTTAGTATTGTGCCGACGCTGAAACGGGAGGCGGGAAGTTAGACTGCGATGCAAAAATACCTTGACGACTTTATGCAACACCTCAAGTACGAACGGAATTCCTCCGTTCATACCTTGCGCAACTACGAGAGCGACCTTGTGCAATTTTATGATCACATCGCGCCGGCTGACAAAGAAGGGAAGCGGCGTGACGTAGACATTCACGCGCTCGACAATCTGACCATCCGCGATTTTATGGCGACGCTGTATGAGAAGCAGAAAAAGAAAAGCTCGATCCATCGCAAGATCGCTACGTTGCGGACTTTCTTTCGTTACCTGTGCCGCGAAGGCGTACTCGAACTCAACCCCGCGCAATTGGTCGCCAGTCCGCGCGTTGAGCGTACGTTACCCAACCATCTCAACATCGAGCAGGTAATTCGCTTTATTGAAACGCCTGAGCTTGAATCGGTGTTGGGCAAGCGTGATCGTGCGATGCTTGAGTTACTTTATGCCAGCGGCATTCGCGTGTCTGAGTTAGTTATGCTGAATTTGCTCGATATTGATTTCACTAACCTGACGGTCCGCGTCAAAGGCAAAGGCCGCAAAGAACGGATCACGCCTTTCGGTCAACACGCACTCAAAGCCTTGCAAAATTATTTAGCTGTAAGGAGTGAGTTACTTGCCGAAGCCGAGCCGGATAAGTTAGATGCGCAAGCTGTCTTTATGAATTATCAAGGTACTCGCATTACTACGCGGTCGGTGGGAAGGATGGTAGATAAATACGTCAAGATTTGCGCCGACGTACATCACATCAGCCCGCATAGCTTGCGGCATTCGTTCGCTACGCACTTGTTGGACGGCGGCGCTGATTTGCGCGTTATTCAGGAACTGCTCGGACACGCGCGGCTTTCGACTACGCAACAATATACGCACGTAGCGATGGATAAACTGATGGAAGTCTATGACAAGGCGCACCCGAAAGCCTGACTTGAGGTAGCTTTAACTCCGAAGGTCGAAATGCCCGAATGTTGAAATGCCCGAATGTTGAATGCCCCGATGTTGAAAGGGAAGACTCTATGTCGAGCAGAGAAGGTTCTATCAAAAAAATATCTGAAGCGGTGTTGAGCAAATTGCTGGGTGTTTGCGCAGTCGTTTGGCTGCTTGCACTGAATGTGTTTGGACAAACAAATCCGCCCGACTTTGAAGCGCAATGTGTCGCCCGCCTCACGGGTGGCAACGAAGAAGTGCGTCTGTCAGGGTTAGTAGAACTGGCGACCCTTTTCAAAAGCGCGCGCCGCGAACCGCGTCCGGCGACAGTGGCGGCGCTGATTGAAGTGTTGCGCAATGATATTCAACCGGTGTTGCGCACTCACGCCGCGCGCGTCATCGAACTTACCGCGCCTTCTTCCGCCACCGATGCCTTGCTGACGGCGTTGCAAAGCGAACGCGAAGTGGCTACGCGCAAGGCGGTGATCTATGCGTTGGCGCGCTACCACGCGGCTCCGGTGACGGCGGCGCTCATTTCTTTGCTCAAACATAAAGAAGTTGAATTGCGTGCGACGGCGGCTTACGCGTTGGCCGAACTGGCTGACACTGCGTCTTCGAGCGCCTTGCACGAATGCTTCGTTAAACGACGGGGCGATAACGATGCATTCATGCGCGCCGAAGCCGCCCGTGCTTTGGGGCGCATCGGCTATCGCGTCGCCGTACCGGATTTACGCAAGGCTTTGTTGAAAGATGATGCCATCGTGCGACGAGCAGCAGCCGAGGCATTGGGCTGGCTGGTTACGTCGTCAGATCAGGAGGCGTTGGCGGCGTTGCGTGAAGCTGCCGTGGATGAAGACCCTTACCTGCGCGCCGCTGCGACCCAGGCATTGCAACGCATGAGCCAGCGTCAACCGTAACGTGGTGCGCCAGCGTCCCGCTGGCTCAAAACGGGCGAGCCAGAGGCTCGCGATCCGACTGCCAGCGGGACGCTGGC
>JAYSVR010000302.1:0-5281 GCA_043718445.1 Acidobacteriota bacterium
GAGTTGATGCAGGCCCGCCGTATCGGTGAACCACAGCCCGTTATCATCGTGCGCCTGTTTGAGCAGGACGCTGTCGGGACGACCGCCGGGCAATTGCCAGGGGCTGAACCTGCCCTCGTACAAACGGTAAAACCCGTTGTCGGTTCCGAACAGCAGCCCGCCCGCGCCGTCCGCCGCGATGCCCGGTTTCACCGCACCGGGCAAGCCGTTTTTCGCCGTCCAGGTCGTGAAGCGTTCGCCCTCCTTGAGCAGCAGGTCGCCGCTGTCGGTGCGTACCCACAAGCGGCCCTGCTTGTCTTCGGTCATTTCGACCAGGCGGTTGGACTCGATGCCCGGCGAATTGCCTTTGTTGAAAACCGTGAAGCGCACCCCGTCAAAGCGCACCAGCCCATCCACCGTGGTCATCCAGAGATAGCCATCGCGGCTTTGCAGCAGGGCATACACCCCGTTGGCGGGCAGCCCGTTGTCCATCGTCCAATGGTCAAAGCGGTATTGCGCCAGCGCGGTCAGTGTCAGCACGCAACACGAACCGCACAGCCACAAAGCCATCGCCAGCCATCGCTTGTAGGTTCTTTGAAATAGGGACACGCGCGACTTCCTGTTTTTAGTTGAAGCTGCTGCTTTACTGCCCGGCAGGCAACTTGAAGATAAATCGGTTACAGCGGCAAGGCCGTGAGTATAGAGCAAGTCTGTTTGTGTTGTGGAATACGCCGGTATCTTGGCGTGTACGAAGTCAAAGTTGAAAAGCCTAGCGTGGTTACTTGGAAAAATGCCACGACGCGAGGTCGCGGCATTCGGCAAATCGTCAGGTTGTTTTCAACTTTGACTTCGTACATCCGGTATCTTGCATCACAACCCATTCAGGCTTGCCATCACAGTTTTCTGGCGCGTATTGCCGCCCGAACCTTGCTACACTAAAGCTCGTGAAGCTGTCTTTACTCGCTGACAAATTGTGGGGATATGTCGCCGCCTTCGCGGGCATTGCGCTAATGACGGCGCTGTTAAAGTTGCTGGCGGGCGAACACACGAACGCTACGACGGTGGCGTTCGCGCTGTTGTTAGTCGTGTTGCTGGTAGCGACGCTGTGGGGCAGCCGTCCAGCGATTGCGGCGTCGGTATTAGGAATGCTTTGTTTCAACTTTTTCTTTTTGCCGCCAGTCGGCACATTCACATTGCCGACCCGCAAAACTGGATTGCTTTGTTCGCTTTTTTAGTGACAGCCATTACGGTGGGCGAACTTTCGGCGCGTGCGCGGCAACGCGCGCTGGAAGCTGAAGCCGCGCGACGTGAGATCGAACGGCTCTATGAGGAATCGCAAGAAGTCTTTGAGCGAGCCAGCGAAGCCAAAGCCTTGCGCCGCAGCGAACAACTCAAATCAGCTTTGCTGGATGCGGTCACGCACGACTTGCGTACGCCGCTGACGGCCATCAAGGCTTCGGCGACGACCTTGCTCGAAGAGGCGAACACCGAGTTTCCGTTGAGCGCCGAAGACCGCCGCGAACTGCTCGAAGTGATTGACGAAGAAGCAGACCGGCTGAATCGGTTCATCGAAAGCATGGTCGAACTCGCGCGGCTCGAAGCAGGCGCGTTCGTCTTGCCGCGTCGTTGGGGCGATGTCGAAGAGATCATCGGCTCGGCCTTGCAACGGGCTGAAGGCGTCGCAAAAAATCATCGCATCGAATGCAAGATCGCGCCCGAATTGCCGCTCGTCCGCGCCGACGAACGCGCGTTGGCCGAAGTGGTTTTCACCTTGATAGACAATGCTTGCAAGTATTCGCCCGCCAACACGTGTGTGTTGATACGCGCCGAAGTGTTATCGGAAAGCGAACGCATTCGTGTGACGGTCGAAGACGAAGGGCCGGGTGTTCCGCCTGAATTGCGCGAAAAAGTATTCGATAAATTCTTTCGCGCTGATGCTGCGGCCCGTCAGTTGCCGCGCGGTGGCAGTGGTATGGGACTCGCCATCGCGCGCGGCCTTGTCGAAGCCCACGGCGGCAATATCTGGATCGAAGATGGCGCGCGCGGACGCGGTACGCGCGTTTCATTCACTGTGCCGATTGGCGATGACGACACAACCTTTCAAGCAGCGAGCGAAGTATGAGCGCCGAACACAAACGCATTTTGGTAGTAGATGACGAACCGCAAATCACGCGCGTCTTGCGGCGCAGCTTGCAAACGCATGGCTACGATGTGCGCACCGCTGCCGATGGAGAAGCCGCGCTCGATGTGTTGCGCGACTGGACGCCCGATCTGGTCGTGACGGATCTTTCAATGCCTGAAATGGATGGCATCGAGTTATGCCGCCGCATTCGCGTTTCGTCGCAGGTTCCGATCATCGTGCTGTCGGTCAAAGGCGAAGAATCCACTAAAGTCAAAGCCCTGGATGCGGGCGCGGATGATTACGTCACTAAACCTTTCGGCATGGATGAACTGCTGGCGCGGATGCGCGCGGCCTTGCGGCGCGTGCCTGCGACTGGGGCGCAAGCGGTTGAACTCAACGTCGGTGATTTCGCGCTCAACCTCGACACGCGGCGCGTCACCGTCGGCGGCAAAGAAGTCCACCTCACGCCGAAAGAATTTGAATTGCTCGCTTACCTCATGCGACACGCGGGCAAAGTTCTCACGCATCGCGCCTTGCTGGCCGCTGTGTGGGGCGGCGATTACACGGAACAGACCGAATACTTGCGCGTATTCGTCGGCCAGTTGCGCAAGAAAATCGAAGCCGATTCGGCCAAGCCGCGTTACATCGTCACCGAACCGTGGGTCGGTTATCGGTTCAATCCTGACGCCTAAATCGGTTTTCAGGTGACTGTATGGCAACCTGTTAGGTTGCCTGTGGCGCGGCAATACGTTCGTTGCTAGCCAAAAGAAGCCCTTGAATGCCTGGCAACCTAACAGGTTGCCATACAGTCACCTGAAACTAATCTAAATCAATCTTTACAAACTTTTTATAAACCGCTTACGCCATCCTTATGTGCGTGGGGCTAACCTGCGGTTCGTCGGCAAACAGAAAAGGAGCCACCATGACGTTATCACTAACCTTGTTTTCAACGGAAAGTTCAAAAACAAAACGCAGCGTAACGCCGTCGCACTCTTATTTATTAGGGGTCTGGCTCGGAGCCTTCGTCGGGCTGGTGGCCTGGTTCGCGGGCGCGGCGTTGTCGGTTTACGCTTGGTTGATCAACGACGACGCGCTGCAACGCAGGGGGCACGTGGACGATGTGTTTGATGTTCCCCAGTTTTTGGCTCGTCGCTTATTGCCTTGACCGCTACGAAAAACAAAACGGAGATCAGGATGAATGACGTGCTTTATGTCGGATTGACGTTGGTATTTTTCGGCGTCGCGTGGGCTTACGTGCGCGCGTGCGCCAAGCTGCCATGAAGGAGGCGCAATGAATGGAGACACTATCGCAAGCCTGGCCGCAGCCCTGTTGCTGTTGGGTTATCTGGCTTACGCCTTGTTACGGCCTGAGAAATTCTGACCCCGAAAACTCTGAATCGTTATGACCATCAATGGCTGGTTACAAATTTTGCTGTTCTTCGCGCTGGTGTTGGCGTTGACCAAACCGATGGGCGTGTGGCTGACGCGCGTCTTCAACGGCGAACTCACTTTTCTTCATCCGCTCGAACGCGCGCTTTATTGCTTGTGCGGCATTGATGAAAAACGCGCAATGCGCTGGACGGAATATGCCGCCGCGATGCTCGCGTTCAGCGCGGTTTCGATGTTGCTGCTTTATCTGCTGCAACGCACGCAGGCGTGGTTGCCGTTCAACCCGCAGGCTTTCGCCAACCTGTCGCCGCACTTGGCCTTCAACACGGCGGCTTCGTTCACGACGAATACGAACTGGCAATCGTATGGCGGCGAAACGACGATGAGTTACCTGACCCAAATGGTCGGACTCACGTTTCACAACTTCGTCTCGGCGGCTGTCGGCATGGCGCTCGCGGTCGCCTTCATTCGCGGCATCGCGCAACGCGAACAGGAAGCGCTCGGCAATTTTTGGCCGACGCTCGGCAATTTTTGGATTGATGTGACGCGCGCCACGCTTTACGTGCTGTTGCCGTTGAGCTTCGTCGTTGCGCTCTTCCTCGTCTCGCAAGGCGTAGTGCAAAACCTGAACGCATACACCACGGCACAAGTGATTGACGCGGCGGGTGAAGTAAAAACGCAAACGATTGCGCAAGGCCCGGCGGCTTCACAGGTAGCGATCAAGATGCTGGGGACGAATGGCGGCGGCTTTTTTAACGCGAACGCCGCGCATCCGTTTGAGAATCCAACGCCGCTCGCCAATTTCGTGCAGATGCTGTTGATCTTTTTGATTCCGGCGGGACTGACTTACACGCTGGGGCGTATGACCGGCGCGCAGCGCCATGGCTGGGCCGTGCTGGCGGCAATGCTGGTGCTGTCGGTCGCGGGCGTCGTCGTCACCTATTGGGCTGAAGCGCAAGGTAATCCGTTGTTGCCCGCGAGCGTTGCGCAAAGCGGCAATTGGGAAGGCAAAGAGACGCGCTTTGGCATCGCCAACTCGGCGCTGTTTGCGGTGGTGACGACGGATGCTTCGTGCGGCGCGGTCAATGCGATGCACGATTCGTTCACGCCGCTGGGCGGACTCGTCACGCTCGTCAACATCATGTTGGGCGAAGTCGTATTCGGCGGCGTAGGCGCGGGACTTTACGGCATGTTGATTTTCGTAATCCTCGCCGTCTTCCTCGCCGGGCTAATGGTCGGGCGTACGCCGGAATATCTGGGCAAAAAGATTGAGGCTTACGACGTGAAGATGGCGATGCTCTATGCGTTGATCTTTCCGCTGTTGATTTTGACGCTGACGGCGGTGTCGGTCTTGTCGCCGATGGGTTTGAATTCGCTCAACAACAACGGCCCACACGGACTGACAGAAATTCTTTATGCCTTCACGTCGGGCGCGGGCAACAACGGTTCGGCCTTTGCGGGATTGAACGCGAATACCACTTGGTACAACACCGCGTTGGGCTTGGCGATGCTCGCCGGACGCTTCTTGATGATCGTGCCGATGCTGGCGGTCGCAGGCCATCTCGCGCGCAAGAAAATCGCGCCGCCTTCGGCTGGTACGTTCCCCGTCACGACGCCGCTGTTCACCGTGTTGCTCATCAGCGTCATCGTGATCGTAGGCGCACTCACGTTTTTTCCCGTGCTGAGTTTAGGGCCGATTGTCGAGCATTTGTTGATGCAGGCAGGCAAAACATTTTGAGTGCTTGAGTGTGGTGTGGGCTGCCAGCCCGCACAGCTCGCGCGGCCTGTGCG
>JAYSVR010000303.1:0-5276 GCA_043718445.1 Acidobacteriota bacterium
CACGATTACGAAACCGCCGTAGACATCTCGCAGGAAACTTTTATCAGGCTCTTTCAACACGCTGACCGCTATCGCGCTGATTTCAGCTTTTCGACTTACATCTATCGCATTGCGCAAAATCTGGCGATCAGCGTGATTCGCCAGCGCAAGCGGCGCGGGCTGTTCCAGATGCCCTTCTTCACGTCTGACAAGGATGGCGACGAGGTGGAAGTCGAAATTGCCGACACTCGCATCCTGGCCACCGAAGACGTGATGATTGACGATGAACGCTTGCAAGCCGTCCGTCGCGCCATCACCACCTTGCCTGAAAATTATCGCATCCCGCTGGTCTTGCGTGACGTGGAAGAGAAAAGTTACGAAGAGATCGGCGAAATTTTGAACTTGCCTGACGGTACGGTGAAATCCCGCATCAATCGGGCGCGCAATCTGTTGAAAGAAAAGTTGCGCGAGTATTTGTAAAAAGTATCAGTAGCACACGAACCCCTGCTCGAAATCATTCGAGGCTCTTTAGTGGAGAATACACATAATGACTTGTGAACAGATCAGAGAATCAGTCGAAACCGTGAACGTCAGCGCAGCCGCTGCGCAGCACGCTCAGGCTTGTCCGGCTTGCCGCAAAGATATGGCGGCGACGACCAAGCTGGTGTCGCTGTTGAACGCGCAACCGCAAGTGAAAGCGCCTGCCGATTTTATGGCGCGCTTGCAAATGCGGATGGCGACCGAAACGGTGAACGAGAACGCGCAACTCAAACGCCTGCTGCAATCCGTCCCCGCGATCACGGCTCCGCCCGATTTCGCGTTCCGCGTCCGCGCTCGTTTGGCGCAAGAGAAAGCGCAGGAAACCGCGAGCAATCCGCTGGTGTGGTTGCAGAACTGGTTCGCGCAATCGTTTAGTTTTGGGCAAGCCGCGTCAGCAATGGCGGCTATCGCGTTGATCGCGGTGTTCACGACGATGCAATTGCGCAACAGCGTCGCGCCCGCTCAAGTTAATGAATCAACCACGATGACTGCCCGGGTCATCGCACCGCCTTCGGTTGCCGAAGTGATTGCCCCATCAGTTCCCCAAAATACTGCACGCACATCGCGTCCGAGTTTGGCGGTGGGATCTTCAGCCAGAGCGATTGCACCGATGCCGGTGAAAGACATCGCCCGTGCGATGCCGACGGCTGAGATGGCGGAACCGGCGATGTACAACCCGAAATCGAAAGAGGAATATCGAATCAAAGACGCCTATTTCGGTCGGGAACTGCAAAAAGTCGTAGTTGGGCAAAGACCCGAAAGCGTTACCACCGCGTTTTAACGCGACGTGAACGAAAACATCGAAAGCCGCAAGTGACTCCCTGCAATGTTACCTGCGGCTTTTGGCTTCTCAGAGATTCTTTCTTTTCCTTTCACTCCATAGTTAGATGAAGTTACTGCGCGTTGTTTTATGTTTAAGTGTTTTGTGGTCGCTGCACCCCGAGTCAGCGGCCCAAGACCCGCGCCGCCTGCCGAACCCTATCGTTCGACCGAAACGAAACCCCAACATTGTCGAACCTTCGCAAACGCCGCCTCTTACCGAAAGCCAGACGCCGCTGGTGTTGCGGCAGTCGTTGCCTACGGGACTGGTTCACGTTCATCAAACCGTAGAGTTGCCGCAAGGCGAAGCCGGATTGATGACACTTGATGGCGAACCGTTACCCGCGAGCAAGGTCAACAACGTCACGCTCGGCATGGTTGTCAGCGCCGAGGGACTCATCGTGGCGCGGCTCGTCGGCGTATTGCCCAGCCAGCCGCCCCGCGATCTCAAAGTTTATCCCGCCGATCAGTCGCGGCCTTTAGTGGCAAAATTTCTAGGCATGGACGCTGTCACTGAGTTGTGCGTGCTGAAAGTCGAAAGCGACACGCTCGCACCAGTCAGCGCAGCCGCGCTGGCTGTTTTACCAGAAGTCTTACGCGGTAAGCTGTGGGGCTTTCATCCGCGTCAGGGACAAAGCCGCAGCGGCAATTTTTCGCTGACTCGCCCGCGCATCAATATGTCTGCGGTGCAGGCGATGAAGGCCACGGCGGACTTTCGTTATAGCGCAAACAATCCGTTTTATCGGCTGACGCCCGCGCTCACACTCGTACAAGACGGCAGTGTCGTCACGACCAACGACAACAAAGTTTTTGGCGTAGCCGTTTATGACATCGCCAACGAGCTCAGTCTGGTTTATCCGCTGGCGCGAATTCAGGACATCGTCACCAAGATCACGACTTCTAAACAAAGCCTTGCTTACGGATGGCTCGGAGCCACTTCGCTCGACATTCCGACGGCCATCAAAACGTCGTTGAGTAGTGCGAACGCCAAAGTGGAGCGCGGCGTTTGGGTGAATGGCGTAGTGCCTGACAGTCCGGCAGAAGAAGCGGGCATTCGGGTCAGAGATATTTTGTTGAGCATCAACGAACGTCCGGTGGAATCGCGCGCGCAATTGGCTTCGCTGTTGCGCCAGTTGCCGCCTGACAGTCAGGTCGTCATTCGGCTCAAACGCGACAACGAATTCAAAGTCGTCAAAGCCAGACTCGTACCGCTGGCCGCCGAGCCTGAACAACTCATCAGTAAACTTTTACAACGGCTCGAAGCCTGGAAATCACAACTGAAAACCTTGCCTAACACTGACCCGCAACGCGAAAAACTCGAAGCCAAAGTCGTCAATATGGACGCCATCATGAAAAACATTCTGGCGGCGGCGGCTCCGCCCGAGGTGAGGCTGCGGGTGATTTATGGGTTGGAACTTCAACTGATGACCGAGAGCCTGTCGCGCCATTTCGGCGCTACGCACGGCGTGTTAGTTGCCACCGTGAACGAGAATACTCCTGCCGCTCGTGCTGGCTTGCAGGCGGGCGATGTCATCGCGGCGGTCGCCGATACATCTGTGACTGATCTCGCCGGTTTGTTGCAAGCGCTCGATCAATCCGCTGAAAACGGCGTCAAACTCACCATCCTGCGTCGTCGCGCCACGCTGACGGTGGCCTTTAATCGCTAGTTCGTAACTCAACTCAGCAAGTTTGCGACGCTTTGCGACAAGCTGTTATGCTGCGATTGGTTCAATAACAGCAACTTAAAGAGGTAAGTAATCCCGCGTGGCGCAAAATCTCAAGACGGCAAAATTGACGGTGATCGTTTATATCCTGATCTGTTTTGAGGTCGGCATCATGCTGGTCGTCTTGCCGTGGCTGCCTGCTTATTGGGACGACAACTTCTTTCTCTATTTCATCACGGGCAAGCTCAACTCGCCGGGCTTGCAATCATTCTTAACCAGCGGATGGATGAAAGGTCTGGTCACAGGGTTAGGACTCGTGAACATTGCCGCCGGGCTGTGGGACATCTTCAAGTTTCGCGCCAGTGTGGCGGCGCTTTCCGGCTCGCCCTTGCCAACACCGACCAGCGGCACTCAACTCAATTCCGATAAGCTAACGTAACGGTGCTTTACCTCATCACAGATCGGCTGGCCTTACCGGCTCCACATTGGCCCGCGCAACTTGACCTCATCGCACAAGCCGCCGCTTTGGGCGTAACCCTAATTCAAATTCGTGAAAAAGATTTATCGGCACGTGAACTGGCTGAATTCGCACGCGCAGCCATCGCCGTCGCGCGTCCGCACGGCACGCGCGTAATCATCAACGACCGCGCAGATGTCGCGTTAGCCGTAGGCGCTGACGGCGTACACTTGCGCGTAAGCTCACTGTCGGTTGAAGACGTGCGTTCAATCGTTCCACCAGGTTTTTTAATTGGAGTGTCTACGCATTCGCTGGCTGAAGCGCAGACGGCGCAAGCAGGCGGCGCGAATTTCATCACGTGCGGGCCGGTGTATGAAACGCCCTCAAAGCGTGAGTATGGCGAGCCGTTAGGCTTGACGGCCTTTCGCGCGATTGCCGAAGCCGTCACGATTCCGACTTATGCGTTGGGCGGAATCAATGTCGAAAACTTCCGCGAACCGTTGCAACACGGAGCAGCAGGCATCGCCGCCATCAGCTTGTTTCAAAGCGCCGAACGCCTGGCCGACATCATTAGCGCCGTGAAGCATGAACGGCTTGGTTAGTATTTCGGTACGTTCGGATCAATATCGTTAGCCCATTGCAGGATGCCGCCGGTCAGGTTGCTCAGGTTCGTGAAGCCATGCGCGGTTTCGAGATGTTGAATGGCTTTGGCCGAACGCATACCGCTGCGACACATCACGACAACGGGAATGTCGCGGCGGATGCGGTCAGGATTTTGCCCGACCGTCGCCAGCGGAATCAGTTCGCCGCCGATCTGGCAATGGTCGTATTCATTGGCTTCGCGCACGTCAATCAATTGATGCTCAGTGCCTACGGTGCGCAATTCATTCAGTTCTTGTACGGTAATTGAATTCATCAGATAGCTTCCTTACTTTTGAAATAGTTCAGCGAAACAGCGTGTCTACCGCCAAGCGCCAGCCGGGAACGGCGGGTTCAGCGTCGGCGATTTCGCCGCGTCGAAAGATGCGCGGTTGATCGGGCGCGTCCCAGCGATAGCACTTCACTACGTCGTCGCTGAGGATGTCTACGTCCCACACGACCAGCGTACCGGCGTCAAAATAATCATAGCGTTTGGCTTCGATGGCGCGTTCGGCGGCGCGTCCATAATCGTTTTCGCTGCGAACTTCGACGGCGAAAACCGGAGCGCCTTCAGGAAATTTCATACCGGTATTTTTACCTGTATACCAAGCGGCATCCGGGCTGAATGATTCGCGGTGTGGCAAGTCAACGTGAAAACCGACATTATCTGAAAGCGCAAAGCCGCCGCCGTGTTCGTCTTCATAATTGCCCAGGCTGCGATAGATGCGGCCTGCGGCGCGGTTGGGCAAAAATCCAGTGGCCATAAATTTGACGATCTCCCCATTGATGAGTTCGGCCTTTCCCTCGACGGCATAAAGGTCTTCGATAGTGGCTCTAACTGCGGTTTTGACTTGTACGCTCATAGCAATAACTCCGTGACGTGATAGGACGGCGCGATCATAACCGATCAAACGAGCGCCTGCGCAATGTCAGCGATGATATCGTCGGGATGTTCCAACCCGGCAGAAATACGGATTAAACCTTGTTCGATGCCTACGGCCAGTCGGTCGGCTTCGCTAAGTTTGGAATGCGTAGTCGAAGCCGGATGCGTCGCCGTCGTACGCGCGTCGCCGAGGTTTGCCGTATGCGAAAGCATTTGCAGTTTATTCAAAAATTGTTGTCCGGCAGTAAGGCCGCCTTTTAAGACGAACGTAACTACGCCGCCGCCTAAACGCATT
>JAYSVR010000304.1:0-17492 GCA_043718445.1 Acidobacteriota bacterium
CGTGGTTCGATACGCTGACGGTTGAAGTCGGCGAACGCCAATCCGCCATCATCGCGCACGCCCAAAACGAACGGCTCAACTTCCGCGTGATTGATGCTGACAAGCTCGGCGTTGCATTGGATGAGACTACGACGCCCGCCATTATCGAAGCCATCTGGCGCGCTTTCGGCGGCGCGGTGGCTTACGACAAGATTGAAGCGGAAGCCGTCGAAGCCTTGCCTGCCGAACTCAAACGTACGTCTAGCTTTCTGACGCATCCGGTCTTTCATCGTTATCGTTCTGAAACGGAATTGCTGCGTTATATGCGCAAGCTGGCTGATCGTGATTTGGCGCTTGATCGCGCGATGATTCCGCTGGGCAGTTGCACGATGAAACTCAACGCAACGGCTGAAATGATTCCCGTCACGTGGCCTGAATTCGGTGCGCTGCATCCGTTCGCGCCGGTTGAACAAGCGCGCGGCTATCACGAAATGTTCGATGATCTGAAAGCCAAGCTCTGCGCGATCACTGGGTACGAAGCGATTTCGTTGCAGCCCAACTCAGGCGCGCAAGGCGAATACGCCGGACTGCTCGCCATTCGCGCCTATCACCAGAGCCGCAACGAGAGCCATCGCGACGTATGCCTCATTCCTTCGTCCGCGCACGGAACCAATCCGGCCTCGGCGCAAATGGTCGGGATGGAAGTCGTCGTCACCAAGTGCGACGAAGCCGGTAATTGCGACCTCAACGACCTGCGCGCTCAAGCCGAAAAGCATTCAGCGAATCTCGCGGCGGTGATGATTACTTATCCGTCAACGCACGGCGTATTCGAAGAACAGATCCGCGAGATTTGCGAACTGATTCATCAACACGGCGGACAGGTTTATCTCGACGGCGCGAACATGAACGCGCAAGTCGGCCTCTCGCGTCCCGGCGATTACGGCGCAGACGTATCGCATCTCAACTTGCATAAAACCTTCTGCATTCCGCACGGCGGCGGCGGCCCTGGTATGGGGCCAATCGGCGTGAAAGCGCACCTCGCGCCGTTTCTGCCCGGACATCCTTTCACCGGCACTACGCACGTAGGCGCAGTGTCAGCGGCTCCGTTTGGCTCGGCTTCGATTCTGCCGATTTCTTATACCTATATCTTGATGATGGGCGGCGCGGGATTGCAGCACGCGACTGAAGTCGCCATCCTCGCGGCCAATTACGTCGCCGCGCGTTTGCACGAACACTTCCCCGTGCTTTATCGCAACCACAACGGACGCGTCGCGCACGAGTGCATCATTGACCCGCGTCCCTTGAAAGATGCGTGTGGCGTTAGCGTAGACGACATCGCCAAGCGCCTGATTGATTACGGCTTTCACGCGCCGACGATGAGTTTCCCGGTAGCGGGTACGTTGATGATCGAACCTACCGAATCTGAATCGCTGTATGAACTCGACCGTTTCTGCGAAGCCCTCATCGCCATCCGCGGCGAAATCCGCGAAGTCGAAAACGGACGCTTCAAGATCGAAGATTCGCCGCTACGCCACGCGCCGCATACAGTTCACGATTTGGCCGACGAAACATGGGAACGCAAATACCCGCGCGCCGAAGGCGTCTTCCCGACGGGTTCTTCACGCACCGATAAATACTGGTCGCCCGTCAGCCGCATTGATAACGTATACGGCGACCGCAATCTGTTTTGCGTTTGCGTACCGACAGAAGAGTTAGCACAGGCGGCAGGCAGGTAAGCGCATCTTCCCAAAGAGGCTGGCAAAAGAGGCTGGCAAAAGAGGCTGAAGGCTGCAACGGCCTCTCAGTCTGAGCTACGTTCTACGCCTATAAGCTCGCCCTCAAAAACTTGCGACCGCCAGCGCGCCGGTGCAACAACACCGGCTTGATGTCGCCTGCGCGTTGGCCTTGCGCCTGACAGCGCGCCAGATAAGCCGCCGCACCATTGCCGCGAATACGGAAGACGCGCAACGTGCCGAGTTGCCCCAGCGAGCGGCAATATCGGTAATGAAAGTTTTCTTGCAACGCGATTTCGAGTTCCCTGCCTAACGTTTCTAACAACGAATCATTCGCATCTGTCGCATCCGTTTCGATAAACAGCGTATAGGCAGGCGGCGACGCTTCAGTCTCGCACGCGAGCATCGTGAAACGCCCCAATAACGACGATAGCGAAAGGCGAGTCATCAGTTCATTCAAGGCTTGCGCCACGTGCTGTTCATTCAATTTTTCGCCGTACCAATCCGACACCAACGTCGTCTTGCCGCGAAAGCGCAACAGCGGACACGCGCCGACGAAGCCTGTTATTTCGATCAAGTCATGCAATTGATAACGATAGAGTCCGCCGCCGGTGGTGATAACGACTGAGTAACTTTGCCCTTGCTCCAATTCGTGTGCGAGGCGCGGCACGGCTTCACCTGTCGTCGGGATGAACTCAAAGAAATGCGAACGATAAGCCAGCGCCGCGCCCGTGTGTTGCCACAGCGGAAACGAAACGAAGCCTTCGGTTGCCAGCAATCCTTTGGCTTGCACGCGCGCTTGCGGAAACAGTTCGGCGAGGTCAGCCGCATAAGGCGCAGCTTGCGCGTCAGCCCAACAACTCAGCACGCGCAAACGAGGCCACAAGCGCGCGTGCAATTCTGCTGATGTCTTAGTGGTTTGAAAAGCTGTCTGAACCTCTTGCGCGCGGCGTTCATCAGCGCGCAGCAACGCACGCAATTGACTGAATAACTCCGTCGGCAACGACTGAGGCGGCGTCAACGTACCACGTGCCAGATCGGCGATCAGCGCTGCGCGCCATTCAGGCAAGCGCGCAACCAGCAAGGTCAGAAACGTGGGGTTCCACACTGAGATCAACGTCAACGCGCGGCTGCGCAAGAGAAATAGCAACGTGACGTAACGAAACGTTTCGATGTCTTCGATCAAGCGAACGCACGCGGGCACAGCCATCACGGCTTGCGCCAGACCGCGCTGCCAGCGACTGAGATATTCGCTGTCGTCTTCAAAGCCAATGGGCACGCCGCCCGCCGTGCGCGCGTTGCGTTGCGTGACGGGCGAGACCGACCAATAGGCTTGTCCGCCGAACAAGCGCGGCTCGTGCCAATACAAATCAGCCAGCCACGCTGCCAGCGCGCGTTGGAATTCGTTGCGCAAAGTTGCCGTGTAAGGAATGAGTTTCGTCGCAGCCGTCGAACCGCTGGTGGGTTCGAGCAAGAGAACCGGTTCGCGCGTCAGCACATTCGTTTGCCCGGCGCTGATGGCTGAGATGTCAGGCGCGTAATCGTCGTAACTCATCAACGGCACGCGCGCTTGATATTCGGCAATCGAATTGATCGAAGCGAAATCGTAACGCTGGCCGAACGCGGTCGCACGATTTTGCCGCAAGTAACCGAGCAACAGCTTGCGTTGCACGTCGGCGACATTGCGTTGCGCGACGCGCCAGCACATGGCGTCAGGCAGACAAGCCGCCCACCAGAGGCCGTTGGCAACGAGACGTTTGAGCATGAGGTTATTTTTTGCGAATCAACGCGCACGCGCCGTCTGCGCCATAACGCCAGCCGTGAAAAGCGCATACGATTTGATCGTCACAGACTGTGCCTTGCGCGAGGTTTGCGCCGAGATGCCAACAGCGCGCGTCCATAATGACGGGGCGACCTGCGCGCGTGCGAAAGCCTACGAGGCGACGGCCAAAGAGTTCGAGCGACAGCGGCGCGCGGGTGAATTCATCTGAACGCGCCGCGACATACCAACCGTGCGGCCAGTCGGGAAACTCATGCGCGGCAGGCGCGTGTTCAGCATCAAGGTAAGTCATGTGGAGTGCTGCGGCTCGACGCAGCTTTTCATTTGCCACCAACAGTTCTCGGTTCCCCTCGATTCTTCGCCTACGAACGAAAAGCTGCGTCGAGCCGCAGCACTCCATGCTTAAAAATCAAGGGCGAGGCCACGCGAGTCGTTGCGCCAGCCAGCCCAGCGCAATGCCCGGCGGCAGGTCTACGAAATAATGCTGTTTCGTCGCCAGCGTCGCGTAACCAATCAACGCTACCCACAACGGCAGCAAGCACAACAACCAGCGACGCAACACGCCATCGGTGACGGCGATGGCCACGCAAGCGGAATAGGTCGCCCACGCCAGATGCAACGAAGGGAAGCTATTCAACGGCGTGTCGTAACTTACCAACACTCGATAAAGTGGTTCGTCAGCCAACGCCACCAATGGGCGCGGCCCAGCGACGGGCCAAAACGCGAAGCAGGCAAAGCCCACCAACATCACGATGACGAAGCCCCACGCATAACGCCGCAGTTGCTCTTTCGATTCGCACAGCCACGCGAAAGGCAACAGCAAATAAACCGACTGATAGACCCACACCCAACGCGGCGCGAACGCGACAGCGCGATCAATCAGCGACAAACTCAAGGTCGTCGCCGGTCGCAACGGATGAGCTTGAAGGCCGAAATAGCCCGCGCAAAAAATCAGCGTCAACGCCGTGCCGAGCGCGAGCTTCAGCCACCAATGTGCGAGTAAACGATGGATCAGTCGTTTCATCAGCCCTCTCAAAATTACGGTTCTTTGCTGGCGGCTGTGCCGCAGTGATGTGCGGAAAGGCTCTGCCTTTCTGCCTGGCTCGCACTCTTGCCGGGCTACGCCCGCAATGTCATTCAACCACCCAGCGTGTGAACTGCAAGCGAAACATCAGCTAAACGACGCTCGGGGCATAGCCCCATCAGAGATTTCGATTGCCCCGGAAAGGCATAGCCTTTCCGCACATCACTGCGGCACAGCCGCAAAGAATCAGTGCTACGGTTCTACATTCTTTTCAGCTTCATCCAGTGAGGGCGGCAGTGAGGGCGGCAGTGAGGGCGGGTCAATTTTGCGTCCGGCTTGCCATCCGGCGAACGGCGCGAGGATGCGTTTGCCGGGCGTGATTTCGCCCGCGCCGATCCATGAACCAGCCAATAAAATCGAATGAGCGCCGACCAGCGTGTCGCTGCCAATGCGCACCGTAGCGACGAGCAAGACCAGTTGCCGCGCCCGATTGGGCAACATGAAATGCGGACTGATCGTGACGCTGGCACCAAAGATTACGCGGTCACCGAGGTCGAGCAGCGAACGGTCGAGAATGCGCAAGCCGGGCGTCCAATAAACGAACTTGCCGACGCGCGCGCCCCACAAGCGCAACCAGATTGAATATAAACCGGGCACGAGGCGGATGAGTTCTTCGATCATCGGCAAGCGGTTGAAAATCACCTGCCACTGCGAAGTGATCCACCAGATGACGAATGCAACAGAGCCAGTCGCTATTTCAGTTTTCGGCAACGGTCGTAAGGTCAGAATGGCTCTTACCACCAATGGTGGTACGACCAATAGCCATAAGGGTGCGAGACACCACGTCCAACGCGGCCAGCGTCCGCTGGCGGTGAGGCTTATCAAGATCACGATGATGATAACGTTGAGAAACGGGATGTAATTTGAAGCGATGAGCAACACGCGTTGACCGAAAGTTAGGGGCAATGGGGCGTTGGTGGTGGAGCTTTCGGTTACGGTTGGAGTCATGCAATTTGACACAGCGCAAGCTCGGCAGCTTGCGCTACAGGTTTAACGAATCACTTTGCCCGCGAAACGATTGGCGACGCTCTCAGTCGCGCGGCGCGGGCCTGACCACATACGCACATAATGCCACGGCAAAAACGTACGGTCATCGCCAGCGGCTTTGCCCAACCGTTCAAGATGAATCCATGAAATCGTAGGGTGTTCGTGATGCACGCGATGCCAGTTGTGATTGAGCCAGAGTTTATCAATCGGCCACCACAGCCATACGTTGCGCGCGCCGCGTGTGACGTGGCGTTCGGTCGCGTAATGATGCAGGTATTGCAGCGCCGACCACAGCCAACCGAACGCGACATACAACAACAGATAATGCGCGAGGGGAATTTGCATCAGCGATACGATCAGCGCGTGCAACGTGATGACGCCGACGGCTTCGAGTTGAATGACGCGCAGGTATTTGGGATTGAGCGCATCCATAAACGCTTTGCTGGGGCGGTCAAACGCGAACCAGCGACGATGCAAAATGAACGGAGCAATCAGCGGTACGAAATTGCCCAGCACTACGATGAGATAAAACAGGCCCGTCAGCACGCCCGTCCATTGCGTCCATTTCCAGAGAGGATTTTCGCCTTCAAACCACAGATCGAAGGCTTCGTCGTCAGAGCGGTTGCGCATGTGATGACCCAGATGGCCTTGTCGCAATAGGTGATAAGGCACGGGAAAAAACGCCGCCATCAGCACGCCGCCTGCCGTATTCAAGCGGCGGTCAGAGAAAAGCGCGCCGTGTTCGGCTTCGTGAATCGTGCTGTAAACGCCCACCATCAACAACGCAAAACCGCACGCCAGCGCCGCCAACGCCCCTGGCGAAGTGATAACCGCCGCCGCATAAAAACCGGCGAACAGCGCGGCCAGTTGCAACCCGATGAGCGCGGCATTCAAACGGTCGGGAATGCGCCACACGTCGGCGGGCAACCGGCGCAGGGCTTCGGCGTCGAGCGCCGCGCGATAATCGGCTTCTTCGAGCGAGACGGTGTTCATACTTCTTCGATAAACAAACGGCGGCGCAAGCGCGCGAATTCGGGCAACGTCGCAAACAACTCGCCCGTGATCGGCGCGGCTTCGAGCGAATACATCATTTGGCGATAACCGGGTTGATCGGCGAGTTCGGCAACGGCGCGCAACAATTCTGCGCGGCGCGCTTGCAAGTCAGGAAACTCGTCTATCAACAATTCAACCAACCGCACGTTGACGCGCTTGGGTTTGAAGAGCAGGGCTTCGAGCAAGGCTTCGAGCAAGCCTACATTCAATCGTTGCAGCCAGCGCGGCAGCCGTAAATAAAACCGTTCGAGCAAGTGCCAATCTAGGTGTACGTGACGCACTTCATCTTCGGCGTGTGCGCGATAGACGGCGAGAAAGTTTGCGTCAATCAGCGACGCATTAAGCGCCGCGTAACGTTTGCTCATCATCAACGAACGCTCTTCCATCAACAGCATCACCCACAGCGTCAGCGGAAACAGCCGTGGTCGCGCAGCCAATTGACGCAACGCCCAACGCGCCAACGCAGGCAAACGCAGGATGTGATAATCGCTCGTCGCGTACCATTCGCTCGCCGCCAGTTGATTCAAGCGGCGAAACATCTGCGTGTGTAATTGCTCTTCTTCGTAAAAGTTTTTGAGCGCCACCGCCAGCTCAGGTTCGGCGTTTCGCAGCAACGCAGGCAACACGCAACCGCCAATTTCCTGTTCAAAAAAACTGATGACTTCGTTTTGCAACAAGCCCGCCAGTTGGTTGTATCGGCGCTGCTGCGGTTCATTCAACGTAGCGAATACCGGGCTGTGCGTCAGCGGAGCCAACGTCATGCAAGTGAACCAGCGCGTATGATCTATCGCGCCGTCAAACCTCAAACGCGCCATCGCCCCGCCGCGCTGCTCGGCGTTGCGGTTGATGCGTTCGATAGACATGCGATTGCGTTGTGCCAGTTCCAACATCATAAGCGGAAGAATGAATACGCGGATCTATTTGTCTTTCAATCCCCAACCATTCGCGTGCCAGCGGGTGTCAGGTTCGCGCGCGTCAGTTCAGCCAGACAAGCCAGTTCATCGCCGCGCTCGTGACCGGGATTGGCTTGCGCAAAAAAACTGACGTGCGGGTCTTTCAGGCGTTGCGCACTGATCTCGGCGACGCCAGCTTGCAACGGCGCGCTGTGCGCCAGGCGAATAACACCGCGCGTCGCATTGTATTCGTCACCGAATTTCAGCTGCCCCAAACGATCAAGCAACCGCTTGACGTGCGGCGGCGTGATGCGTTCGTAACTCGGATAAAACTCACGAAAGAACAGCGGCAAATAACGATAGGTCTTGTAACCCGAACTGATAAGAAACCAATAGACACTGGCGTTTTGAATCTGATCGGCGAGGCTGAATACGTGACGGCCCCACCAACGCGGCAGCGCCGTCTCGCCCCAATAGTCACGCGCAATAATCGTGTCGCCCGAAAAGAAAGCGACGATGGGTTGCGCGTCATCTTCTTGAGATTCAGAGGGGAGGTGATAACGCATCAACGTCGAAAAACCTTGCACCTGATGAGTCAGGTTGTCGCGCAACACAATCGCCCATTCTTTCTCAGCCAGATCGCTTTCAAATTGCGCGTGCGTCGGGTTGGCGAAATAGCGCGCGAGCAAGGCGTACATCTGCGTGCGCTCGCTGTGGGTGAGTTCGCCAATGCGCCGCACTTCTCCGTTGAGCCGCGCGCTGCTCGTGTCAAAGCGTAGCGATTTCGAGATAAGGGATGCGTTGGTCAAGTCGCTCATAAATGCTTTCTCCCCAATCGGCCAGATATAACCGGCTCGGATAAGCGATGTGCGCATAGGCACGCGCGTGCGGCAACAGCGGATCGCGTTCAGCCAAACCGATCATCAAATAATGACAACCGCGTTGCGCCGTCAGGTTATAAAGCGCGCGCAACAAAGCGCGAAACGTGTCGGCATCGTCTTCGGCAACACAAGTGAACGCGGCGTAGCCATATCGAATCTCTGCGCCTACGTCAGGCAGCGGCGGACGTTGCAACCACGGCGCAGCGGCGTTGTAAAACGGTCGTGCCGCACGCAACCATCGGTCGTAACCACGCACTACGGTTTGCTTGAAACTCGATTGATCCCACCATCCGCTCACGCCAACGATGTTGCCGTGACGGCGCGCGATCAATACATCAGCCAACCGCAAGCCTTGCGTCGTAGCACTATCAAAATCTTCTGCGCGCCAAACCGGATAGAACTGACGCCGCGCGCCGTGTTGCTGCAAAAAGCGAATGAGCGCGGGCAAGTCAGCGGGCGTTGTCGCAACGATTTCAAGGTCTTTGCTCAACGCAGGTTTCGGTTTGCCTACGGCCAACGCCAACGTATGCAATCTGCCGAGTTCATGAAACACGGGAAAGTGCTGGCGTCGTTGTTTGACCAGCACGCCAGCGGCTTCGGCGTTGCCTTCGATAATCGAAACCAGATAACCCGGCACCGGGTCAGCCGCGTGCAGTTGTTGCAAAAAACGAAAGCCGCGTGACACCAGCCAGCGCCCGCGTTGCGTGGCGTCAACGCGCAACTGTCCGAGATAGCCCAGCCGTTCGATGCGTCCATTGATGAAAACTTCGCGGGTCGCACGACAGGCGACGGCGACGACTTCGCCATTATTCATTCGCGCCACGACGGTTTGACACTTGAGTCCCATCGTCGCGCATCCGTCAAAGAAACTCGGCTCGCGTTCAAAGGTCACGGTGACACGCCCCGGTACAGGGTTGCGCGCGAGCAAGTTGCGAATCGCCGCGTCGTCGTTGGGCGTAGCAAGTTCAATGATGAAATCCATTTTGCCTGGGAGCGCCCGCATCCCTGCGGGCTGTAAAAAAAGCGGCGAAGCCTTCCTTATTTCAGCGTTTGCACCGCGAGAGACCATTCATCGGAGCGCTGCGCGGCTTCTTTTACTGCCCGCAGGGATGCGGGCGCTCCCAGGCCGACTTTGAGCAATTCGCCCGTGTAAGCCTCATCGCCCAGCGGAAAATCTTTGCGTTGCATGACTTCGCCGCGAAACATCAGGTTGATGGTGAAAAAGCTCGACCACATGAACCAATTGCTCGCGTTGACCTGCGGGTCGAAGCTGCGTTTGAAAATCGAAGACATGCTGTAAAACGCTTGGCGCGCTTCGATGCAACGATGCTTCACGTCTTCGGCAGTCATGCCGCGCGGCGCGAACGGAACCATACCGTAACGATAATCGGGATCGAGCCACCACTTGTCGTAAAGCAAACGCCCTTCGCGTTGCAATCGGTCATAGAGCGGCGTACCCGGAAACGGCGTCAGGTGATTAAACGCCACGATGTAAAACTTATGCCGCATGGCGAAATCGAGCGTCGCGCGCAACGTGTCGCCGTTATCGTCGTCGTAGCCCAGAATAAACGTCACGTACAAACGAATGCCGTGTTTGCGCAAATTCGCCAGCGCCTGTTCATAGCCGCCTTTCATCGTATTGAACGACTTGTGCATCTTGCGCAGGTTTTCGGGATTCAACGATTCGAAGCCGATCAACAAACCTTGACAGCCGCTCGCTTTGAGGAGTTGCAAAAACTCTTCGTCGTGCGCGGCGTTGATGCTGGCTTGCGACACCCAGCGAATCTTGAGCGGAATCAACGCGCGAAAGAATTCCTTCGCCTGCTCCATATTCGAGGTGATGTTGTCGTCCACGAAAAAGATGAGCGGCTTGTTGATCTGTTTGATCTCTTCGATGATTTCGGCGACCGGGCGGCGCGTTTGCGTGCTGTTGAAATAAGACTGAATCGCGCAAAACTCACAACGAAAATGACAGCCGCGTCCGGCTTCGATCAAGCCTACGGGCAGGTAATGCTTGCCCGCGAAAATCGAACGATCTGGCCGCAAGCCGCACAGCGAAGGCCGTTGCGCCTGTTTGTATACAGGCTGCAAACGTCCGGCTTGAAAGTCTTCCAACACCTGCGGCCACAAGCCTTCCGCTTCGCCGATGACAATGCTCTCAGCGTATTCGCTCGCTTCGTCAGGCACGAGCGTCGGATGAAAGCCGCCCATCACGACGGGCACGCCGCGCCGCCGATACTCAGACGCGATTTGATAAGCGCGCTTCGCCGTATAAGTTTCGACGCTCATCGCCACCAAATCAGTCGGATCATCGAACGGGATGCGTTCCATCCGGTCGTCATAAAATTTGATCTCGATGTCGCGCGGCGTCATGCCCGCGAGCGTAGCCGGTGCGAGCGGTTCCATCTGCCACGCGCGGATGTAAGGCTGTCCGACGCGGCGTCCGATGCAGGGATGAATGATCGTCAGTCTCATAGTAAAAAGAAGGAAGAGTCTTAACTAACCAGTCAAAGCGGCTTTTTGCTTTGCGCGTACACGCTCAACAAAGTGCCAACGATGCCAATTACCGTGAAGCCCAGCCAAACAAACGAGCCCACAACAAGTAGATACCCAACACCAATTTTAAAGTATCCGTCATATCCGCTGTTCTGACGCAGCAACAAACTTCCAATGCAAAACAGCAAGCAAGCGCCCAGCCCCAAATGGCCGAGTAGATAAGCTGTCGTTCGGCTGATGGCTTTCTGCCTAGAACTCCAATTTGGTTTCCGGCGACCCACCCATTTCGCAAAACTGTTACAAACCAAAGCAGGTATTGTGAATACAATGGCTAATCCAAAAATGATTTCCGTCATCATGTCCTCCAAACAATGTTCGTGAGATGTGCTCTTCCATCACAAAGCGATGCGCGTGTTAGAAACATCCGGTCAGGACGGACACGACACGATTCAGAAAGCTGTAAAGCGCCCAGACCAGACCCAGGCAAAGCACAAGGGGAAAACTTAAAGCCAAAAGCCAACTAACGACGAACAGCAGTTCCATAACAATTTGTCCTCCCGCGACATAAGGTAACCGCGCTGCTCGTTTGCCAAGGGTCAGGCTATGGCGATTTCTGAAGTGACACAGCAAGGGCGTGGCTTAAGACTGCAAACCCAACTGCCAATCGCAGGTATAAAACTTGTCGAGGTTATAAGCGTAAAAGCGATAGCCCAGATTGGCCGACAACGCGACGGGCAATTGCGTGCGCGAACCAGCCAGCCGTTTGAGAATCGAACTGTAACGATAAGTCTTGCGCCACGTGCGTCCGGCGTTTTCGAGCAATTGTTCGGCGGTCATTTGTTTGGGCTGATAAACAACGTGCTGCCCGTCATAAAGGCTCCAGTTTTGCGTCGTGATGCGGCCTTCGGCGAGCAGCCGCTTGTAAACGCCCGTGCCAGGGAAAGGCACTTGAATCGCGTAACGCGGCAAATCCATTTTGGATTCCATCACGAATTCAAACGTCTCATCGAAGCTGTCCAGCGTGTCGTGATCGAAGCCGAAAACGAAACAACCCATAATCGCAATGCCACGGTCGTGCAGTTGCTGAACAACAAAATGATAGTCGCGCCGCATGTTGAACGACTTTTTGGTTTCGTTGAGCGACTCTTGCGAGAGCGATTCAAAGCCGAGCAAGAGGCCGCGACAACCGCTGCGCGCGGCGAGGTCTAGCAATTCGTCATCCCACGCAATCGTCGTCGTCGCCAATCCGCCCCAAGTGATTTTGAGCGGAATCAACGCCGTGAAAAGTTCTTTCGCGTAATCAACGTCCGCAATCAAATTGAGATCAAGAAAGATCAAACGCTTGGCGCGCATTTGCCGGATGTCGGCGATCACGTCGGCCACCGGCTTTTGCAAGGGCTTGCCCCACGCGACGGGCACTACACAAAAGTCGCATTGATAGATGCAGCCGCGCGTGGCTTCGAGCGTATGCGCTACGTTGACCAAACTGGTGTCGAACAAATGGCGTTGCGGCAAAGGCAAGTTGGCGAGGCTCAACGTCTTGCTCTGGTCATAACGGCTCTGCATGCGTCCGGCAACAAAATCGCGCAGCAGTTGTGGCCAAGACTCTTCGGCATATCCGACGACCGTCGCGTCGGCGTGGCGTTGCGCTTCTTCAGGCAGCAAGGTCGGATGCACCCCGCCCAGCACGACCGGCAAACCGCGCTTGCGCAATTGCGCAGCGATCTCATAAGCACGCGGCGCAGTGCCGGTGATGGCGCTGATGCCTACGAGGTCGGCGTCAATTTCGTCTGGGCGGATTTCGTCAATGCCTTCGTCAATGAGGCTGACTTCGTGCGGGATCTCAGGCGGAATCAATGACGCGAGCGTCGTCAGCGTCAACGGCGCATAACGCATCGTCTTTTTCCAGATGCCGCCGCGATGGCGATAAAGCGGGCCGCGGGGCGAAAGCAATTTGATGCGCAATTTTTTTGGAGCAACGTTCGAGCCAATGTTTGAGCTAGACGGCATACTTGTTTCTCCCTTTTTCGGTGAACAACTTGGTCAGGTATGCGGCGGAGGGTATGCCCGTCAATGTGAGAAAGCAAAAAAGGCTGTGACGATTTTTCAATCGTCACAGCCTTTAGCGAAGTGTCACAAGGTAGGTCTTTACTTGTTCACGGTCACGGGCGCTCCGGTTGCCAGATTGCCCGGCGAAAGGATGAGCGTTTCGCCTTCTTTCAAACCGTCGGTAATTTCAATCCAATCAGCTTCGCGGCGACCAATGACGATGGTTTTTTCGAGCGCCTTGCCATCTTTGATCGTGAACACTTTTTGAATGCCCGCGAAACTCACCACGGCGGCGGGCGGTACGGTAATGATCGCGTTGACCGTCGTCGTCAGAATCGCGGCTTTGGCAAACGAACCCGGACGCAAGCGGCCTTGTGCATTGATAACTTCGGCTTCGACGATCAGCGTGCGGCTCTGTTCTGAAATCGCGGGACTGATGCGGGCAATGCGTCCCGTAGCCTTTTCGACTTCGCCATCCACCGACACTGTTACCGATTGGCCTTTGCGGATGCCGATGGCGTCGCGTTCGGGAACTTCCAGGCGCAGGCGCAACGGATGCAAGCGCACCAGTGTGACGACCGGATTGCCGGCGCTCAAGAATTCGCCGAGGTTCGCACGACGCTCACGAATCGAACCGTCGAACGGCGCATAGATCGTGGTCTCAGCCAGTTGCTGTTTGGCCGATTGCAATTCGGCGCGGCGTTGCAACAACACGGCCTGACGATTGCGAATCTCTTCGAGCGCGTCTTGATAGCGGCTCTCGGCGACTTGGTAAGTGGCGTTGACGCTGTCGAGTTCGGCGCGCGGTTGCACACCCTCTTTCACCAACTGGCGCGTACGTTCGAGATTAAGTTTGGCTTCTGACATCACGGCAGCGCCTTGTCGCACAAGCGCGGTTTGTTCAATGTTAATGCGGTCGTCCGTGCCTTCGGGCGAAAGCCCCAGTCGCGCACGCGCTTGTTGCAGCGCCGCGTCAGACTGATTGACGCGCGATTTGAAATCCATGGTTTCGAGTTGCGCGATCACCTGGCCTTTGCGAATTGCCGACCCCAAATCAACCTGCAACTTGTCGAGCCGGCCTGCGACTTTGAAACTAATCGTCGCCTGTTCATCGGCGGCTAACGTGCCCGGCGCTTCAATTGTGCGGGCCACGGTACGCGACTCTGACTTACCAACTTGAACGGCTTTAGGCGCAGCGTTATTCGCGCCACCGCCTGGCGCGCCACCGCCGGGGGCGCGCCCGCCTGCCGCCGCTTGCTGTTCGTTTTTCTTACAGGCCGTAAAACTAAAAAGAGTCAGTGCCAATAACAGCCCTAAACCCATTGATCGAATCGAAAAATGCCTCATAAACCTCGTGTCCAAAAAAATCTTGATTGCGTATTGGTAGCCTTTAAGACGTATGCAATGATGACTGCGTTACTCAAAATTTTGCATTCGGTAACGGCTTGCTTAACGGGCTGTCATACTCCCATTCCAAATCAGTGAGGTCAAAAGCGTGTGTTCACTTAACTTTGAGGCGCAGAGCTGGCGCAGCAGTTCGCCGCAAAACTCCCGCTCTTCTCTGCGGAATCTCTGCGTAAACTCCGCGAAACTCTGCGGTGAAAAAACACTCCCGGCGGCAATCCGCTGGGGCACACTGAGCGCCTTGCTGCTCGCGTGCTGCCTATCTATTTCAGCCCAATCCGATAAACCCTTCCTCACTTCCGAACTCATCTTCCCGCTCGAACACTGGCACAACCACGCTTCGATGGTGGTTGAGTGTCCGAACGGAGACTTGCTCGTTTGCTGGTTTCACGGTTCGGGCGAACGCACGGCGGATGACGTGAAAGTCGAAGGCGCGCGTTTGCGCAAAGGCGCAAAAACATGGTCGCCACGTTTCACGATGGCTGATACGCCGGGTTATCCCGACACGAACTGCACGATCTTTATTGATCCGCAAAACCGGCTCTGGCTGATGTGGCCTACGATCTTGGCGAATACGTGGGAATCGGCGCTGATGAAATACAAGATTGCCTCGCGTTATCAGCAAGACGGCCCGCCGCAATGGGACCTGAGCGAAGTCTTGCACATCACGCCCGGCGATGATTTTGCCCAAGCCGTCAACGCGCAAATGGACGCCTGGGAAAAAGCGCAACCCGTTTCGCCCGAAGCGCCCAAAGAAACTTTGTCGGCTTATATCAAACGTATGCGCCAACTCGCGGGCGATAAACTCGCGCGCCGTTTGGGTTGGATGACGCGCGCGCATCCATTTGTGTTAGACGGCAAACGTTTGATCGTGCCGCTTTATTCAGACGGCTTTTCGTTTTCGCTGATGGCGATCACCGATGATTGGGGCAAGTCGTGGCGCGTGAGCAATCCGTTGATTGGCGGCGGCAACATTCAACCTAGCATCGTGCGACGCAAAGACGGTTCGTTGTATACGTTAATGCGCGACAACGGCCCCGCGCCGAAACGCTTGCACCAAAGCGAATCGCGCGACGGCGGACTCACGTGGTCGCCCGTGACCGATAGCGCGCTGCCCAACCCCGGCGCGGGCGCAGAGATAATCAATTTGCGCGATGGCAAGTGGGCGCTGATTTATAACGACCTCGAAAATGGACGCCATCAACTCGCCGTCGCGCTCTCTGACGACGAAGGCCAAACCTGGAAGTGGAAACGTTATCTCGAACAAGACCCGCCCGGCGCTGAAGCCGGACGCTTTCATTACCCTTCGATCATGCAAGCGCGCGACGGTTCGCTGCACGCGACTTATAGCTATCACCTCAATCGCAAGGATTTGGAGAAAGATGCCGAAGGAAAGCCGCGCGCTAAGACGATCAAGCACGCGCATTTCAATGAAGCGTGGGTAATGCAGCAATGATGTTTTGAAAAATCAAAAGGCTAAAGGCAAAAATCAAAAGGTAAAAAGGCGGCACTGATCTTTCTTATTTTTGCCTTTTGCCTTTTGCCTTTTGCCTTTTGATTTATGGACAACTTCTTATTACACGCCATCACCCACGAACTTGCCGATAAGCTTGTCGGCGCGACGTTGGGCAAAGCCTATCAACTCGGTACGACAGATTTGCGTATCGAAGTGAGAGGACGCTGGCTCGCCATCTCGACTGACCCAGCGCGGCTCGCGCTTTATCTCACCGACGGCAACTGGAAGAAATCTGAAAGCGAAGCGCGACAGGATGTGGCGTTTCCCGCCTTGCTGAAAAAGTATTTGAGCGGCGCGCGCATCACTGGTTTAGAAAAGCTCGGCTATGACCGCGTCATTCGGTTTGATTTGCAGGCGTGGCCTGAAGATGGCAACGAAAGTGGTTCACCTGTAGCGCGTCAACTTATCATCACGCTCATCGGACGCGCTGCCAATGTGATGATTGTCGAAGCCGGTCGCGTGATCGCCAGCCTGCGAGAACGCCGCGATGAAAAGGCCTTGTATGAAGACCCCGCGCCGCCGAAAGATAAACTCGATCCGTTTCAGGTTACGGCGGAACAACTCGCGCAACTCATCGCGATGAGCAACGGCAACGTAGCCGAAGCCGCGCACATTCATCTGCTCGGCTTCACGAATCTTTACGCCGCCGAACTCGCGCATCGTGCCCGCTCTGCGGTGGAACAAGATGGCATCTTGTTCCAGCCTCAAGGGAACAAGATACCATCTTGTTCCACAGCCCTGACCGAACTGCTAGAGGAACTCTTCACCAACGCCCCACAAGCTACGTTGTATTCATCGCAACCGCTGACTGAATTGCGCGAAGCTGCTGGCGACGAAGCCCTGACCGCCGTGTTGTCACCGATTGTGTTGCAACATTTGTCATCGCAATCCGCCACGACTTTTCCCAACTCCAACACAGCCGCTGAAGCCTATTTCAGTTTGCAGACGGCGCGGCGCGCGTTCGCGTCGTTGCGACAACAATGCCAAACGCATTTGCAAACGCGGCTCAAAAAACAGCGCCAACTGCTGGTTAACCTCGAACGCGAACAAGTTGCGTTCGCGCGCGGCGAGCAGTCGCAACGTTACGGCGAATTGCTGCTCGCCAACGCACATCAGGCATTGAAAGAAGGCGATACGTTTCTCGTCACCGATTATTACGACGAAGCGCAAGCGACACTTGAGATTCCCGCGTTGCAAACAGCGACGGTGAAAGAATGCGCCGAACGCTATTTCAAGCTCGCCCGCAAAGCGCGCCACGGCATCGCCAGCCTCGCCGCGCGTTTGCCGCAACTGCGCGACGAAATCGCGCTGCTCGAAAACCATCTCGCGCAACTGCCGCAACAAACGCGGCTCAACGACCTGACGGCGTTTGCCGCGCTCATCGGCTTGCGCCGCGAGAAGCGCCAACTGCCGACTACGCCGAATAAACCCAAAGCCAAAGCACCGAAACTCACCGGCGTGCGGCGTTATCTTTCGACTGAAGGCTTTGAAATTCTCGTGGGGCGCAGCAACACCGACAACGACCATCTCACGCTGCGCATCGCCAAATCGCACGATCTATGGTTTCACGCGGCTGATTACGCCGGTTCGCACGTCATCCTGCGCAATCCGCAACGCAAACCCGTTCCGCCACAATC
>JAYSVR010000305.1:0-5252 GCA_043718445.1 Acidobacteriota bacterium
GTTCTTTGACAAACGTGCCGACGCCGCGCCGCGTCTCTAACAAGCCCGCGCGTTCGAGTTCGGCATAGACCTTCGCCACCGTATTGGCGTTGATCTTCAGGTCCACCGCCAACTGCCGCACGGTCGGCAACTGCGCGCCGACCGCCAGCTTTTCGGTCGCAATCGCCAACCTGATCGCGCGTTCGAGTTGCGCGTAAAGCGGCGTCGGATCATTCAGATTTACGTTGAGCCAGTTTTCCATCGCCAGTTTCATTGCTTGTCATATTGTACTACGACAATAGTACAAGTCGAGTTTCAAGAAATTAGACAGGATTCACAAGATTTTCAGGATTGACGGGATGAGCTTATTGTTGAGCGTTGCCACCCTCGTTAATCTTATCCGGTTCATCCTGAAAATCCTGTGAATCCTGTCTAATTTGCCTAGGCATGGCAGCGATTGCCGAACAAGCCTTACAATGCTTCGCATATGAACGATTCGATTATCAACATCATTGGCGGAGGTCTCGCCGGTTCAGAGGCCGCGTGGCAGGCGGCGGAGCGCGGTTGTCGCGTGCGGCTTTATGAGATGCGTCCGGTGCGAACGACCGGCGCGCATCAAACCCAAAACTTTGCCGAACTCGTGTGCAGCAACTCGTTTAAGTCTGACGAAGCGAACACTGCGCCGCGTTTGTTGAAAGACGAATTGCGCGCGGGCGGTTCGTTGCTGGTGCGGCTGGCGCATCAGTGCAACGTACCGGCGGGTGGCGCGCTGTCGGTTGACCGCGAAAAGTTTTCGGCGCTCGTGACCGAAAGCCTGAGCCGTCATCCCAACATCGAAATCAATCGTGAAGAAGTCACCGCCATCAACCCCGAAGAGATCACGGTAATTGCGGCTGGGCCATTGGCTTCGTCAGCGTTGGTCAAGGCGATTGGCGAACTCACGGGCGAAAGCGACCTTTATTTTTTCGACGCCATCTCGCCCATCGTCGAAGGCGACACGATCAATTACGACGTAGCGTTCAAGGCGGCGCGGTACGGCAAGGGCGGCGACGATTACGTCAATTGCCCGATGAACCAAGCGGAATACGAACGCTTTCACGATGCGTTGCGCGCGGCTGAAACGGTCAAGCCACATGAGGGGATGCCCAACGCTATAGAAGACGAGGCCAAGTTTTTTGAAGGTTGTTTGCCCATCGAAGAGTTGGCACGGCGCGGACGCGATACGTTGCGTTATGGCCCGATGAAACCTGTCGGCTTGGTTGATCCGCGCACCGGGCTTCAGCCTTATGCCTGTGTGCAACTGCGGTTAGAAAACCTGCTGGCTGATGCTTACAACATCGTAGGCTTTCAATGTCACATCAAATACGGCGAGCAACGGCGCGTGCTGCAACTGATTCCGGGCTTGGAGCAAGCGGAGTTCATTCGCTTCGGCCAGATGCATCGCAACACTTACATTTGCTCGCCGCGCCTGTTGCGAGAAACGCTGCAAATGAAGTTGCACCCGCGCGTTCTGTTTGCCGGACAAATCTCAGGCATCGAAGGTTACACAGAAGCAATGGCAACCGGAATGTTAGCCGGAATGAATGCCGCGCGGTTGGCTTTGGGAAAAGAGACGGCGGTGGCTCCGCGATTGTCGGCGATTGGTTCGCTGGCGTTTTATCTGGCGAACGCCGCCGCGAAAAACTTTCAACCGGCGAACACGACGTTTGCGTTATTGCCTGCGCTTGAACCCGACATCAGAAAAGTAGCGAAGAAAAAAGTTGATCGTCATCGTATCCAGGTCGAACGCGGGCTGACGGCGTTTAAGGCTTGGTTGCAAGAGATTGGCGAAGGCGAAAGAGCCGTGAGTGTGTGAGGAAAATGAAAGTTAGGAGAAACCAAATTCTATCTCACCGCAGAGGCGCAGAGGCGACGCAGAGTTTCGCAGAGAAGAAAGAGAAAACTCTCTGCGAAACTCTGCGAGGTCTCTGCGCCTCTGCGGTGAAAGGCGCTCTGCTCGCTGCGCTTTTGCTTTCGCCCGCGCACAGCCAAAGCGGACGCAACAAGTCTGAAAAAGAAACGAACGAAAAACAGCCTGCCAAACCTTTGCCACCTGCTCCATTGCCTAAAGTCGTTAACGAACCGAGAGGCGGCAAGTCGGGCAATGAAGAATCCATTCGCATCAATAGTGATTTGGTGACGGTGACAGTGACGACGTTGAAAAGTTCGACCGAGAAAGTCGCGCTCGCGCAGGAAGACTTCAGCATTCTCGAAAACGGCGTGTCGCAAGAGGTGACGAATTTCGCGCGCGAGAGCGAGACGCCGTTGCGGATGGTAGTGATTTTCGACGCGAGCATGAGCGTAGCGCAGCGGTTGAGTTTCGAGAAAAAAGCTGCGACGAAATTTTTCGACAAGATGATGCGTCCGCAAGATCAGGCTTCGGTGTTTGCGCTCTCGACTGAGATTAGCGTCTTGCAGGAATTCACCAACAAGCCGGCGTTGTTGTCGAACGCGACGAAACAACTCAAGGCGGCGGGCGCGACGGCCTTGTATGACGGCATCTATCTCGCGGCGGAATACTTGCGGGCGACGGCGGGGCGGCGCGTGATCGTGTTGGTGACGGATGGCGGCGATACGGTCAGTCACAAGACGCTGAAAGAAGCGCTGCACATCACGCAGGAAGTGGACGCGGTGATTTATTCGGTTTACACGGGCAAGTTGTGGGGTTCGCAAAACCTGCGCGACATTGGGGCTGAACGCGCGCTCTCGACGTTGACCAAAGAAACCGGCGGCGAAGTCTTCGCGCCCGTGTTACCTACGCTCGATCAAAAACAGGACGATGACAGCGGCCTCAAACAACTCGACGAAGCCTTCAGCCAATTGGCCGACGAACTCAGGACGCAATACGTGCTGGGCTATTACTCCTCCAACGAAGCCCGCGACGGCGCTTATCGCAAGATCGAAGTCAAAGTGAATAAGCCCGGTTACGCCATCCGCAATCGCGCGGGTTATTACGCGCCGAAATCATAAATCAACAACTTGTGCAGCGTAACGACAGGGCGACAATTTTACTGATAGACTCAGGCCGTCATTATTTCTTGCGAGGTGAATCAGTGTCACGCGAATTACTGGAATCTGAATTGTTATTGAAAGGCGTTGTCTTTGACGTAGTGCGTGAGCGCATACGCGAACCGCACGGCGCAGAAATCGTCCGCGAAGTCGTCACGCATTCAGGCGGCGCGGGTGCGCTGCCGATCTTTGAAGACGGGCGCGTCGCGTTAGTCAGGCAATACCGTCACCCCGCCAAAATGGAATTGCTCGAAATTCCAGCGGGTAAGCTCGAACCCGGTGAGTCGCCCGAAGAATGCGCCGCGCGTGAGGTCGAACAGGAAATTGGCTGGCGTCCAGGGCAGATGCAATTGCTGGCGGATTTTTACAGTACGCCGGGCTTTTGCGGCGAGCGGCTTTACGTTTACCTAGCGACAGACTTAACGCCCAGCCAGCAAGAACTGGATCACGATGAGTTCGTCGAGATCGTTTATTTGCCGTTGGCAGAAGCGATTGCCGCTGCTTTGCGTAACGAATTCGCCGACAGCAAGACGATCATTGCGCTGTTGTTGGCTGAACAGGCTTTGCGACAGAATTTGCAATTGACGCGCCAATCAAGCCGCGTGTAGAGTGCGCCGCGTTGAACTTGCAGCGAACGCCATCCCACCCGCTGTAACAGGTGCTGAAAGAAATCCAATTCAAACCGGAGAAGGTGTAATGCAAAGCTATTCCGAAATCGAACCACAAATCAGACATTCTGACGCGAAAGCGTCTCCCTTTAGTTTAGGCGCGGGGTTGCTAACGTGGTTCCTCAGTGTTGCGTTTATTGTGATACCTCAAATTTTTCTTGGGGTGGGATACGTTATCTGGGTGTACCAGAAAACCGGCGTGATGCCGACGGCGGAAAATGTCATTGATAAACCCTTCGCGATGTTGGCGCTTGGTTGTACGCTTTTTGCGCATCTGGTGACGCTGCTGTTTTGCTGGATGCTCATTACCAAGCGGTTGCGGCTGCCGTTTTTGCAAGCTCAGGGTTGGGGCTGGCATCCGCAATTCAAGCTGCCGCAAGCGATTATTCTCGGAGTGGTACTGCTTGGTTTTGCTTATGCTTGCGGCAAGTTGTTGCCGCATCAAGAAACCGATCTGGAAAGGATGCTCAAGCTGGGCATGAGCGTGAAAGTGCTGACGGCGATTTTGGCGGTGTTTTCTGCGCCTTTTATCGAAGAGTTCGTTTATCGCGGCATTCTTTATCCGGCGGTCGAAAGCCGCGCCGGTTGGCAGGTGGGTGTGGCAGTCACGTCCTTTTTATTCGCGCTGGTACACGTGCCGCAATACTGGCAAAGCTCCGCAGCGCTCACCGTCATTATCACACTAAGCATTGTGCTGACGCTGGTGCGCGCTTATACCGGTTCGATCTTGCCGACGGTGGTGACGCACTTTATTTATAACGGGGTTCAATCGGTGATGTTGCTATTCAGCACTGATGATGAAACGAAAGAAAAGACTACGCAGGCGCTCATTTGGGGCGGGCAGTGGATCGGAAGCTGGTGATCGGCGAAGGTGAAAAGCGCGTAGTGGTTTTCTGGTAATAAAACTACAAAAGAGAGGGAAACCATGGCTGATTTCTTCACGATGATGGAAAGGCTGCAAGGCCTGTTCGACAGCGAGGACGTAGAGGTGATTACTTACGACGGGCGCAGCGTGCGTGGCAGGATTGATAACTTGCGCAGTACGCAACCGTTCAGCAAACCGGCGGTAAAAATCCTCGGCGGCGACGGCGAAATCACCAAAGTGCTTTTCACCGACATCAAGGAAATCATCAATCATCAAGCTGGGCACCACGCACGACCGGCTGCCGGTCACTGACGACAAGCTAAATTCATAACGCAAAAAGGCGCGACGAAAAGCATAAGAGCTTCGTCGCGCCTTTTGCGTGTTCAAGCACTGGCAGGTCGCTTAAAGGTATATTTGACGTAGCGGCTGCTCGAAAGCAGTTCTTCGCCTTTGTTGCTGCGATGCACGGCATAACCGTCCACATAAACGCTAACCAGTTCCCAGCTATCCTGGCCGATAGCGTTGAGACCGGCGTCTACGTTTGCATCAATGAAATCTTCTCCGGTGACGCGCGATCCGATCTTGCGGATCTCACCCCAATCTACAGTGCGATATTCCCACTTAGCCATTCGTATTCATCCTTCCTGAGTTGTTCGTTCACGATCCCGCCGGTGTTGTTTGGGCAACGATTC
>JAYSVR010000306.1:0-5249 GCA_043718445.1 Acidobacteriota bacterium
ATTGACATAGTTTTGCTCCTTTGTCTTTGAGACGGCAATGCCGTAACTCTCTGATAAATCAACAGTTATGTCAAAAAGGTTCTCGGATAGCCTCTAAGAATGGCAGAGGCCACTTGGGATGCTCTGAATAGGTACGCAAAGGAAAAAGGCTTTTGCGGAAACAATATAATGTCCAGTGAAATGTGGCAGCGGATAGTGCGATTCGTCTCATATAGCAGTACAGGTAGCATGCTGGACGACACCTTAAACGGAATCAATTCAACGGGAAAACTGGGGATTATGGATGGCGTCAAAGCGATTGACCCTTTTTATCTTGATCGAAAGCGTCGAATTTTAGACGTTCCTTTCAGATAAAGCGATAACACTTTAGGCTTTGAATGCTGTTTATGAAATGCTCTCGAATCATTTCTGGCTTGTATAGCTTGGCTATGATAAGTCTACTCTACCTGTATTCACGTGAAGACTTAATGGGGCATGGCGAAGGGCTTTATTTGCCATTTTGGGTTAGTTTCCCCAGCGGCTGGATTTTATCTGGGTTGTATTCGAAAATCTTATACGACATCGGCTCTCTTATGCCCGATAAAAATGGTATTCCGAGTTCCCTGATCCCGCCTTTCCTGGATTATTTGATATACACGTCGCTACTGTTTATCGGAGGCTTTATTCAGTACTATTATCTAGGGAAGGCAATTGACCTGTGCGTTGATTTCGTGAGAGGAAATAAAGCTAAGAAAGTACTGAAAGACGAAGTTCTTTACGAAATGCCGGAAGATTTGCGCGACCCGAAATAACAAAGTACCTCCGTGACCGTCGATTAAATGAAGTACTCAATAAAACTTCCGATTATTTACTGTGTTGCCATGCTGGGCGTTTTATCTTCAGGCGGCATGCGCGGTGAGGGGCTGCCCCTATTGCCTATGATCGTTGGTTTTCTTGGGGGTGATATTCTATATGCACTTCATGGAATAATCGTATTTGCGCTTTTCCCGATTGACGCAGATTCAAGCTATTGGAATTCAGAGTTATTCAAAACAATAATCAATTTCACGGGGATATCCTCTTTATTTTTAGGAGGCATTATTCAGTACGGTGTGATTGGATGGTTAACTGATCGAGTTGTGAAAAAGAATGAACTCAAAGATGAGCCGCTTTGTGAAATGCCGGAAGACCTTCGTGATTCGAAATAGCATGTCGTCGTGACCGCCGAACTCGACCGCGTCAAAAAACTGACGCACGTCAAAGGTACGAATTGGAGCGGCGATTATCGCTACACTTATAACGCCGTAGACCAGATTACCCAGATGGAAGAAATGATTCATCCGACCGGCCCCGAAGAGCCTGGGCCGATTCATTCATTTCAATACGACAACCTGCAACGGCTGACGAGCGAAGCGCATACCAACCAGTCGCCGCAATCGTTCAGTTACGATCAAGTCGGCCATTGCCTCAGCGACCAAAGTGTCGGCATCAGCAGCTAGCGCACCGGCTTGCCCGTATTTCAGCGCGCGTGATACAAGATGGCTTCCATCCTGCCTTCCCAACCAATTCTTTCATCAGGAGCTTTCTTTATGGCGAACGACGCAACGCCCCTTTTATTGCTGAACGAAAACGACAACGTAGCCATCGCTCGTTTGCCCGTCGCGGCGGGCGCTGCGGTGAGCGTGAACGGCTATCAAGTCACGGCGCTTGAAAACATCGCGGTCGGCCACAAGCTGGCGGTCAAGGCGATTGAGGTCAATGCGCAAGTGACGAAATACGGCGAGTCTATCGGTCACGCTACGCAAGCCATCGCGGCGGGCGGCTGGGTGCATATCCATAACGTACAGCCTGAATTCATGGGCAAGGAATACGAACTGGCGACGCGCATCGTGGCGACTGATTATTTTTCGGCAGAAGAAGCCGGAACCTTTATGGGATACCTGCGCGAGAACGGCGACGTAGGCACGCGCAATTTCGTCGCGGTGATTGCTACGTCGAATTGTTCGAGCCACGTGGCGGTCGAGATTGCCGCCAAGCTCAAACACGTCACTGCCGAAACGCACGGCGTTGATGGCGTCGTCGCGCTGCCGCATCAAGACGGTTGCGGGCATTCGGAAGGCGAAGACACTTGGCAACTCGAACGCACCATCGCGGGCATGATCTTTCATCCCAACGTAGGCGCGGTGCTGATCGTCAGCCTCGGCTGTGAAGTCAATCAAATCGCCAAGTATTTGCATACGGCGCAACTCGGCCAGCAGCACTTCCGCAAAGGCAAACTAATTGTCGGGCTTGAAATGCAATCGAGTGGCGGTACGCTCGCGACGGTCGCGGCGGGCGTTAAACAAGTCGAGGAACTCATCGAGCATGCCCGCAAAACGCAGCGTACGCCGCAACCCGTCAGCAAAATTTTGATGGGCTTGAATTGCGGCGGCTCTGACGCTTTTTCTGGCGTATCGGCGAACCCCGCGTTGGGTTACGCGAGCGACTTGCTGATTCGCAGCGGCGGCGCGGCCGTACTCGGTGAAATCCCCGAATGCATGGGCGCGGAACACTTGCTCACGCGCCGCGCCGTTGACGAAGCGACTGCGCAAAAAGTCGTAGACGTCGTGAAGTGGTATCACGCTTACCTGAGCAAGTTCGGCGGCAATTTCAACGACAACCCTTCGCCGGGCAACAAGGCGGGCGGCATCACGAACGTATGCGAAAAGTCGTTGGGCGCGGTGGCGAAAGGCGGTACGACGGCGCTGACCGGTGTTTATGCTTACGCCGAACGCATTGATAAGCCGGGCTTCGGGCTAATGAATACGCCGGGCTATGATCCGGTGTCGGTGACGGGCATCTGCGCAGGCGGCGCGAACGTGATGTGCTTCACGACGGGGCGGGGAACTGGCATTGGCTTCCCGGTGGTGCCGGTGGTCAAGATCGCTACGAACTCGCGCATCGCCAAGATCATGGCTGACAACATTGATGTGAACGCAGGTCGCATTGTGGACGGCGAAAAATCAGTGCAGGACATTGGCCGCGAAATTTTCGATTTAGTGTGCCGCGTGGCTTCGGGTGAACGGACGAAGAGCGAAGAGTTAGGCCATCAGGAATTCGTGCCGTGGCGCATCGGGCCGGTGCTTTAGTGAACTGTTTGAAATTCAAGATTCGCCTCTCAACCGACCGGGCATTCGCCACAAAAAAGCACAGAACCCACAAAAGCCCAAAAAAAAATTTGTGGGTTCTGTGCTTCTTTGTGGCGAATGCCCCATCAAGTTAAAGCGGATTACTGAAACAAAAAGCCCTCGTTGCACGCGGGCGCAACGAGGGACACAAGGTTCAACACAAGGAGGAAAGTCAGTCTTTATTACTCTTTGGGACTGGCATAACTCAGTCGGCCTGTCTGGTTGCGAACCGATAGCTCAATTTCCAATCCGCGCAAATCAGTGATTAAGCGCCGCACTTCGGTCAGCGCATACGCTTTGAATTCTTCCTCGGTCGCGTAATGGCCGCGTTCCTTCATCAAACAATTCATCAATTCGCCATAGCTCAGTTGTTGGTGTTCATAAGTTGCGGACATGGTTTTTTCCTCGAAAGGCGGTAGCGCAGGTTATCAACCTGCGCTACCGCCTTTCATTTTTACGCGAGGAACAGCATCTCGCGGTATTTCGGCAGTGGCCAGAGCGTGTCGTCAACGAGCGTTTCGAGCTTGTCGCAGATGTCGCGCACGGCGAGCATTGCTTCGGATACGCTCAACGAGAACGCCGTCGCCTTCTTGTCGAGATTGTCTGACTCGGCTTTTTCGACGGCGTGGTCGAGCTTGCTCAACGCCGCGTTCAAGCCTGCGATCAAGGCCGCGAAGCTGGCGAGTTCGGCTTTCTGACTGGCGACGGAAGCACCGTCTACGCCCGCCGCCACGAGTGACGCAATCGAACCCGCAAGTTGTCCCTGATGTTTGTAAGCAGCAGGCAAGACCATCGTGAGCGCGATGTCTTTGAGCGCGGCGACTTCGATTTCGAGGTCTTTGATATAACGCTCGATTTCGAGGTGATAGCGCGAATCGAGTTCGTCGGCTTTGTATACGCCCGATTTGGCGAACAACGCTTTGACCTCTTTGGTCTTGAGTTGCGCCAACGCTTCGGGCGATTTGGCGAGATTCAGCAAACCGCGCTTGGCGGCTTCGTCGCGCCATTCGTCGGAATAGTTGTTGCCCTCAAAGCGAATCGCCTTGGTCTCGACGACGAATTCCTTGATGACACCCAGCACCGCCTTGTCGAAATCTTTCGTCTTCTTGAGCGAAGCTTCGAGGCGCGTCGCCATCTCAGCCAGCGCCTCGCCGACCGCCGCATTCAAGGTCGCCATCGGCGTCGCGGTCGAAACCGATGACGCGACGGCGCGGAACTCGAACTTGTTGCCGGTGAAAGCAAACGGCGAAGTGCGGTTGCGGTCGGTGTTGTCCTTGGCGATTTCAGGCAGCTTGGAAAGGCCCAACGCAATGACCTGTTTTTCTGAACTCGAACCTTTCAGCTTGCCCGCTTCGATGGCATCTAGAATGCCTGTCAACGCATTGCCAATGAAAGCCGAAATGATCGCGGGCGGCGCTTCGTTCGCGCCGAGGCGATGGTCGTTGCCCGAACCGGCGATGGCGGCGCGCAAGGCTCCTTGATGACGGTGAACGCCTTTCAACGTCGCCATCAGGAAGACCAGGAACTGCAAATTCTTTTCGGGTGTCGCGCCGGGTTCGAGCAGGTTTTCGCCTTCCGCCGTCGCCATTGACCAGTTGTTGTGTTTGCCGCTGCCGTTGATGCCCGCGAACGGTTTCTCGTGAATGAGAAACGCGAGGTTGTGGCGTTTGGCGACGCGGCGCAAAAACTCCATCGTCAACTGGTTGTGATCGGTGGCGACGCTAACCGCTTCAAAAATCGGAGCCATCTCGAATTGCGACGGAGCCACTTCGTTGTGCCGCGTCTTGGCGGGAATGCCGAGCTTAAAAAGTTCGTGTTCGAGTTCCTGCATAAACGCGAGAATGCGCGCCTTGATCGCACCGAAATATTGATCTTCGAGTTCCTGTCCTTTCGGCGGTTTCGCGCCGATCAGCGTGCGTCCGGTGGCAATGAGGTCGGGACGCAAGTTGTAAAAGGCTTCGTCAATCAGGAAGTATTCCTGCTCTGGCCCTAGCGTCGAGAATACGCGCGAAGCGCTGTTGCCGAACAGTTTCAGCACGCGCTGCGCATTGACGCTCAAGAATTCATCTGACCGCAGCAACGGCGTTTTCTTATCGAGCAACT
>JAYSVR010000307.1:0-17455 GCA_043718445.1 Acidobacteriota bacterium
GTCCGCTAGTGATTGCGCAATGTGAGTCGCGGACTAAAGTCCACATAACGTCTCACAGGCTGAAGCCTGCGCCACGTGTTCATCTTCGCCACATCATTAAATTTTTGCATCTGATGCGTTGTGTGTTTTCTGCACACCGGTCTACTCGCCATTCATCCTTTCTTACGCGAAAGCCTAATAAATAAGCTCTTTTGCTCAATGATTCGCTGCGGCACGGCCATTGCTAAAGTGATTGCGCAAGCCGCTTCAACAGCGAAGCGGTTGCAATACAAAGGCGCGCGGCGGCGCAAGTTAAGTGCGGCGATGCTGAATGGGTAAAAGGGAAGTTTCGCCGCGCGGGTCGCGCGCCTTTTCAAACTAATTTTGCTTTAACAAGGAGCTTTGAAAACAAGATGAAAACCCAAATGAAGACTTTTGCGATGATGGTTGGTTTGCTGGCAATGAGTGCAGTGATGGCGTTGGCACAACGTCCCGGCGGACCAGGCGGCCCTGGTGGACAAGGCGGGCCGGGTGGCAACGGTTCGCGCGACGGCTTGAGCGGATTGAAACGCGCCATCGCGGCAGCCAATGCGCCGGCTTTGACCGAAACGCAGGAAACGGCGATCAAGGCGTTGATTTCGGCTTACCGCGATGCGCAGCCAGATGAAGCCGATGCCGCGTTAGAAGCCGCACGCGACGCTTATGACGCGGCCTTGCTCGCGGGCAATCAGGCGGCGATTGATACGGCTGCCGATCAGATTGCGGCGCGTCAGGCGGTGTTGAGTGCGGCGCATTTGAAAGCGTCGGCGCGACTCACGCTGGCGATTTTGGCGAACCTGAGAGCGGGCGGCCAACTCGTTCCGTTGACCGAAAAACTCGGTGCCGACAAGGTGCTGCATCTCGCTCGTTCGTTTAGCGGACATGGCGGACGCTAAGGACAAAGGAATCAGGGCAGAAGAATTGTTTGCTATGTCCTGACTGATTTTTTTGTGTTAGATAAAAAGGCGTGAGGCTTCAACGAAGCCTCACGCCTTTTTGTATTGTTATGAGATTGTGTTTGACAAATTGTGAGACCGCACGTTACTTCAAATGCGCTCACTTATGGCGCAATCCAATAATCATCACGAAGAAGAACAACTCGGCAAATTGTATGACAGCCAGGCGGCGCGGCGTTTGTTGCGCTACCTCAGACCTTATCAACGGCTAGTCGTCAGCGCGTTAGCTCTCACCATCATCCTTAACGTAGTGCGGCAAATCGGGCCGCTGCTCGTCAAGTGGGCGCTTGATGATTACATTCAACCGGCGGGTGAAGGGAAGCTCGCGGCGCTGAGCGCCTTCGACGGCATTATGTGGTTGTCGTTGGCTTATCTGCTGACGCTCGCCGTTACGTTAGGCATCAGTTATTTCCAAGACGTAGCCCTCAACACCATCGGCCAGCGCGTGATGTATGACCTGCGCGCCGAAGTCTTCCACAAGCTGCAAACCATCGAAGTCGCTTATTACGATCAAACGCCCGTGGGTCGCCTCATCACGCGGCTGACCAGTGACGTAGATTCGCTCAACGAACTTTTCACCGCCGGTGTGGTCGAAGTCCTCGGCGATGTCGTGTTGATCGCAGGCGCGTTGAGCCTGATGTTTTATTTCAACTGGCAGTTGGCGTTGGTGTCGCTCGCGGTCATTCCGTTGTTGATGGTGGCGACGGCGTGGTTTCGCAAAGGTGCGCGCGCAGGCTTTCGCGCCGTACGCACCAAAATCGCGCGGCTGAATGCTTTCACGCAGGAACACATAGCGGGCGCGCAAGTCGTACAGCTTTTCAACCGCGAAGCGAAAGCCTTGCAACAGTTCGGCGAAATCAACGCGGCGCACAAACAGGCCAATCTCGAAACGAATTTTTACTACGCGGTGTTTTATCCGTTGGTGAATTTGATTTCAGCCATCGGCATCGCCGCGATTGTCTGGTATGGCGGCGGACAAGTGATTCAAAACGCGATCACGATTGGGACGCTCGTCGCGTTTTTGCAATACACGCAACGGCTGTGGCAGCCGATTCAAGACATCAGCGATAAATACAACGTGTTGCAGGCGGCGGTCGTGGCGAGCGAGCGCGTCTTTAAGTTGCTCGATACGCCGGACGTGATTGCTGATGCCGCTACGACGCGCTTGCCCGTGACCGGAGCGGAAGCCGCCGGGCGGATTGAATTCAAAAACGTCTGGTTCGCTTATCAAGACGAAGACTGGGTGTTGAAAGACGTTTCGTTCACGGTCGAGCCGGGCGAAGCGGCGGCGTTTGTGGGCGCGACAGGTTCGGGCAAAACGACGATTACGAATTTGCTGATGCGGTTTTACGACATTCAACGCGGCGAAATCTGGCTGGATGGGGTGAACATCAAAGAGTGGCCGCTGCATGAATTACGTAAAAATTTCGCAGTCGTGTTGCAGGATGTTTTTCTTTTTTCAGGAAATGTCGCAGGCAATATCAAATTAGGAAACAACGCGATCAGTGATGATCGCATCAGAGCCGCCGCGCAAGAGGTCAGAGCAAGCGAATTCATCAATCAGTTGCCGCAACAATATGCGACGCCGGTACGCGAACGCGGAGCCGGTTTTTCGGTAGGGCAAAAGCAATTGATTTCATTCGCGCGGGCACTGGCTTTCGATCCGCGCATACTCATCCTGGATGAAGCGACGTCGAGCATAGACACCGAGACTGAGCAACTCATTCAGGCCGCGATTGACCGCGTAATGCAGGGGCGAACTTCGCTGGTCATCGCACACCGACTCTCGACGATACAACGCGTGAATCAGATCATCGTGCTGCACAAGGGCGAAGTGCGTGAGCGCGGCGATCATCAAACGCTGTTGGCGCAACGCGGGCTTTATTACCGGCTTTATCAGTTGCAGTATCAAGAGCCGAAAGCCGCGTCTTACAGCGCCGCGCACGCGATCATAGACTGACAGAGCAATACCAGTGAATGAATGGAGCGAACTTCGGAAGCCTCCAGAAAAAGCGCGGAATACACGGAAAAGCGCGGAAGGGCGCGGAAAAGTCTTGAGTGGGAATACGACCGAAAACCTTGAACTAGCTTCGTAAAAAATAGTTTCCGCATCCTTCCGCGCTTTTCCGTGTATTCCGCGCTTTTTCTGGAATAGCCTTGTTGTGGTGGAAAACATTAGGAAATGGGTGTTTCGCGCCCACCGCTGACCCAGGCTATTGGGTGACCGGTATTGTCCCTTATCCATTCTCAATTATTGGCAAAGGCCGTCTTTATTGAGATTTGTCTCTGCATAACAATTGAAAATGGATAAGGGACAATGCTGGTCATCAAAGGGTTTGGGTTGATCGTTGGTGCAAAAACGCAAATTCTCCAATGTTTTCTGCCGCAACAACTCTAATGACTTAACGTCAGGCTATTTCATTCGCCGGTATTGGATTGACAGAGTGGATTGAAGAGAAAAATTAGAAGCGCCGATTGACAATCAGGGAAAGCGGTTTGTAAGATGCGCGCGCTTTCGAGCAAGGTGATTTTGACAGCATTTCTCAGTACTTCTTGCCTCATCACTGTTGTGGCTGTCACTACACTTAATCGGGCAACAAGCCGACTTAGCTCAGTTGGTAGAGCGACTGATTCGTAATCAGTAGGTCGCCGGTTCGACTCCGGCAGTCGGCTCCATTTACTTTCTTTTCAATCCTGACAACCCTGCAATCTGCGCGAATGAATTCCACCTCTTCTGAGTCGGCTACCGATAGTATTGGCGTAGCTGCACAGACCCCGCGTTAAGCCCCTGCATAAAACTGACTGAGTTGATGGCCTACGCAAAACTGCCCCAAGAGCAGTGCTGGCTTAACTCAACATACAAGACAAAACATCAAGACGCTCACACGAATTACACACACACCAAGCGTCAACCAATCCCCGTAGCAATGGCCTGACAACCACGCGCAGCAATGCGTGCGGGCTGTCTTATCAGGAGCTGATCGCTATGTTTGTATTCAGGGGACAGTCCCAACATTCCGTAACTTCCATGAAAATGACTTCGAACCGTATCTCTTTTTTACGCTCCCGTATGGGACGCATCGTCGCTTTCGCGGCAGCTTTAGTGATGGTCAGTGCTGCACTGGCCTGGTCTATTAACTACGCCAAATCAGGTGTGCGGCGTCAGACAACATCAGGTGCTGCGGGCGTTTCGACCAATGCGAACCGCGCTGTCGTGCCTGTTGCCAGGGCTTTTGACGTAGATCAAACCTGCACCATCAATTGCGGCGCTACGGTTCCCGCTGCGGCTACGGTCAATACGGCTGTCAATTTTCAGGGGACGGCGACGGCGACGGGATGCGCGACCGTGCCTACGTTTGAGTGGAATTTCGGCGATGGTTCAGCCGCTTCGACGCAACAGAATCCTTCTAAAACCTATACGGCAGGCGGCACTTATAACTGGACGCTGACGACGCGCGCGGGCAGCGGAGCCACCGGTATTGACACCATCGTGGGCGGTTATGGCGAAGGCAATCCGGCGCTGCTATCGCCTTTCGGCGTGATCTTGTCAGTAGCGCGCGATCCGTTGGGACGCGGGCTGTTTGTGGTGGATCGCCTGAACGACACGTCATTCATTCGCTTTATCAACACGACGGCAGCGCCGGTAGTGTTGGCGGGCAAGACGATTCCCGCCGGAGCCAATCGCTTTCTCGCGGGTGGCGGACTTGATCCGTTAGGCGACAACGTCAGAGGCAGTCTGGCCGACCTCGGCAACGTAGCGGGCCTCGGTGTCAAACCCGATGGCAATTTGTTGTATTTCGTCAATTCGCTCGACGCGATCATTCGCGTGTTGAATATCGGCACCACAGCGGCCACCGTCGGATCGGGCAGCGTTGACGTAGGCAATGTCAGAACGCTTCCCGTCAGCGGCGTGACCTTGGGCGTCAATTTGGGGCAAGTCACAGTGACGCTGGGCGGCGATTTATATGTGTGCGATGGGACGCCGGGCGTCAATAAAGTGTTTTTGATTACGGCGTCGGGCGTGGGTTCGACCTTTGCGGGGAACGGTGCGATCACGCAGGAAATCTCCGCGTTTGCACCGGGTTTAGCCACCAACACGCCGTTGATTACGCCGCGCGCAGTTGAAGTCAATGGCGCTGATGTTTACATCGCTGACACAGGACACGGTCGCGTAATTAAAGTGACGGGCGGCAACGCGACGTTGGTTAGCCAATTTTCGATTGGTTCGGGCGGAACCAAAATCACGGTTGCGCCTTTTGATATTCCGCCGTTTCCTTCGGGACTGGCGTGGTTCAGTGGAGCTCTTTACATTGCGATGGGGAACTCGCAAAACGTAGTGCGGATGAATGGCAGCACGCCGACGATTGTATCAGGCGCGAAATTCGTATCGTGCGAATACTCAACGACGAATTGCGGCGACGGCGGCGCGGTCGGCAGCATGCAGTTTTCGTTTAACGGCAGTTCGAGTTCGGCGCAACAGCCGATTGTCGGAATGGTTGCCGATGCCAACGGCATTTATGTCGCTGATCAGGCGACGCCCAATCGTGGACGCGTGCGATTTTTGAATTTCGGCAACTCGACCGCGACGGTGAATGGCGTCTCTATCGGAGCCAACAACGGCGACACGATTGCGGGCAACGGCGCATTGTTGCCGTTTAACAACGGTCTGGCTTCGAGCGCCGGACTCGTTTCACCCAGCGGCGTGGCGCTCGATCCCAACGGCAATTTGTATTTCGCCGAACGCACCGGAGGCCGCGTGCGCTTCGTCAATCGCAGCGCCAATCCGGTGACACTATTTGCCGGAACCGATTCGGCACAAACCGTACAGCCGGGCCGCATCATCACGATCAACCGCGATTTCAATACCGGCAACACTGCCATCGAAGGCCCGGTGTTGCGCACCACGATTGATAATCCGCAAGGGCTGTTTGCCACGGCCAACGGCGTCTATCTCGTAGATTCGCAAGGTGGTCCTTCGGTCAAAACCAACCCCGGCGATCCGGCGGTGACTTTCAACAAAACGCGGACTTCGCTGATTCGCTTTTTCAATACCTCGGGCGCGAACGTGACGTTTTATCCGAACGCGAATTCGCCCATCGTGATCGCGCCGGGCAACATCGGCACGATTGCCGGAGGCGGCACGAGTTCGCCTTCCATCGCGCCGGAAGGGTTCGCGCTAAACATGGTGATGGCGGCGGCCAGTGATGTCGCTGTAGCGGCTGACGGTACGATTTACATCGCCGATGTGGGCAACGAAAAAGTGCGCAAAATCGCGCCGACGACCGGTACGTCTTCTTCGCTGACGTTGCCGACCGGTGTGAAAGAGTATGTGGGATTGGCTTTTGACTCGGCAGGACGGCTTTACATCACTAACTATGAAGACAGTCAGTTGTTGCGCGAGACGGCAGCGGGCAGCGGTTCGTTTGCGCGCATGGATGGCGGCGGATTGAATCGTCCGCGCGATGTGGTGGTTGACGGGGAGGGCAATGCTTTCGTTGCCAACAGTCAGGTTTCAGCGGGAGCGCCAGGTACGAACGCCAACCAGGTCGTGCGCGTAGCCGCTGCTGGTGGCGCGGCGACGAAGATTGCGGGTGGCGTGACTTCGGGTTTCAGCGGTGACGGCGGATTGGCCGCGAACGCACTGCTGAACGTATCGCCCAGCAATCCGGTTTATACGGCGGGTACGCCGCAAAAGAATGCGCCTACGTTGACCGGCATGGTGCGCGAAGCCGCCAGCGGACAAATCATTTTTGCCGACACGGTGAACGAACGCTTGCGCGTCTTGAGTGCGGCGGTTACGACCTGCACCCGAACGGGTTCGATCACTATCGCCGGTTCGAATCCGTTGCCCACCTTGAGCGGCATTTCGCCTAACTCGGCCTTGACGGGCGCGGGGGCTCAGACGATTACGTTGACTGGCACAGGTTTCGTACCTGGTTCCATCGTGCGTTGGAATGGCGCAGACCGTACGACGACTTTTGTGAGCGGTACTTCGCTGACCGCGCAAATTCCTGCGTCTGACATCACCAGTGCTGGCACGGCGCAGGTGACGGTTTTCAATGCCGCGCCGGGCGGCGGCACTTCGGGTTCGCAATCGTTCACGATCACTGCGCCGAATCAGGTGCCGACGTTGACCAGTCTCAGCCCTAATAGTGCGGCAGAAGGCAGTCCGGCTTTTACGTTGACGGTGAACGGCGCGAATTTCGTCAACGGTTCGGTGGTGCGTTGGGATAGCGGCGCGCGTCCGACGACCTTTGTCAGCGCGACGCAATTGACCGCGCAAATTGCGGCTTCTGATTTGGCGGGCGGGGCTGGCACGGCGCAAGTCACAGTGTTTAACCCCGCGCCGGGCGGCGGCACTTCGAGCGCGTTGTCATTCACGATCACGACGTTTAATCCGTCGCCGACGATTTCGGGATTGAATCCGGGACAGGCCAACGCGGGCGGCGGAGCTTTCACCTTGACGGTGAACGGTTCGAGTTTTGTGCCGAATTCGATGGTGCGTTGGAACGGTTCTGACCGCGCCACTATGTTCGTCAACGCTACGCAAGTGACCGCGCAAATTACTGCCGCAGACATTGCCAGCGTAGGCGCGGCAGCGATTACCGTCTTCACGCCTACGCCGGGCGGCGGAGTGAGCGGCACGTTGAATTTTTCGATTACGCAGGGGCCGAATCCGTCGCCGACGCTGACCAGCATCAATCCGACGACGACGCCTTCCGGTGGCGCAGCGTTCACGCTGACGCTCACGGGTACGAATTTCATCAGCAGTTCTCTCGTTCGTTGGAACGGCGCTGATCGCACGACCACGTTCGATAGCGCCACGCAACTGCGTGCGCAAATTAACGCGAGCGACATCGCCAGTGCAGGCACGGCGCAAGTGACGGTTTTCAATCCGGCGTCGTCCGGCGGAGGCGGCGGTACGTCGAGCGCGCAAACGTTCACGATCACGCAAGCGCCGAATCCCGCGCCGGTGCTGACCAGCGTCAGTCCGAGTTCGGTGATTGCGGGCAGTGCCGCGCAAACCGTGACACTGACCGGAACCGGATTCATTCCGGCTTCGATGGCGCGCGTGAACGGCAACAATTGGCAGACGGCTTTTATCAGCAGCACGACGCTGACCATTCAACTGGCAGCCAGTGACGTAGCCAATCCCGCATCGCTGGCCATCACGGTACTCAATCCGGCACCGGGCGGCGGCACGTCGGGCGCGCAAACGCTGACGGTTAGTAATAACAATCCGACGCCGACACTGACCAGTTTGAATCCGGCCAATGTGGGTTCAGGCGGAGCGGCTTTCACGTTGACAGTGAACGGTACGAATTTCGTTACAGGCGCAATCGTTCGTTTGAATGGCAGTGACCGTATGACCACGTTCGTCAGTTCAACCCAAGTCACGGCGGCGATTCTGTCTAACGATATTGTGGCACCGGGACAAGCGACGATTACCGTTTTCAATCCCGCGCCTGGCGGCGGACTGTCGAATTCATTGACGTTGAATATCGTCACGCCGAATCCGGTTCCTGTGATTACCAGCTTGAGTCCGAACCCTGTGACGGCGGGTGGCCCGGCGTTCACGTTGACGATCACCGGCACAGGTTTTGTGTCGCCTTCAGCGGTGAGTTTCAACGGCGCTAATCGGGTGGCGACTTTCGTCAATAACACGACGTTGACGATTCAGGTGGCGGCGAACGAAATCGCTAGTGCGGGTACGGCGAACATCACCGTGACGAATCCGGCTTCGGCAGGCGGCGGCGGCGGCACCTCGAATGCGCTGACGCTGAACATTGTCACGATGAATCCGGTGCCGACGCTCACGAGCGTGAGTCCGAACTCAGTGACGGCGGGCAGCGCGGCGTTCACGCTCACGGCGACGGGGACGAATTTCATCAACAGTTCGGTCATTCGCTGGAACGGTTTGGATCGTCCGACGACCTTTATCAGCAGCACGCAATTGACCGCGCAAATCAGTGCGACGGATGTGGCGAGTGCCAGTTCTGTGGCCGTGACGGTTTTCAATCCGGCACCAGGCGGCGGCGCGTCGAACGCGGTCAACGTCAATATCGTGCAAGCGAATCCATTGCCGACGGTTACGGCGTTGAGTCCGAATGCCGCCGTGGCGGGAGGCGCAGGCTTTGCCCTGACCATTACCGGTACGGGCTTTATGCCTTCTTCGACGGTGCGCTGGAACGGTTCAGATCGCCTGACCGAATTTCTTAGTGCGACTTCGCTGAGAATCAATGTTACGACCAGTGACATCGCCAACGTTGGCACCGCGACCATTGCCGTATTCAATCCCGCACCGGGCGGCGGTTTATCAGGCGCGCTGAATTTTACGATTCAGTCGGGCAATCTGGTGCCGACCTTGAGCAGCTTGAATCCGACCACGGTCAACACGGGCGGCGGCAATCTGTTGTTGACGGTGACCGGTACGAATTTCGTGAACGCTTCGACAGTGCGTTGGAACGGCCTTGATCGTCCGACGACTTTCGTCAGCGCCACGCAATTGACGGCACAGATTCCGGGGGGCGACATCGCTACGGCGGCGACGGTGGCGATTACCGTTTTCAGTCCCGCGCCGGGCGGCGGCACGTCCAACGCGTTGAGTCTGAACATCGTGCAACCTGATAACCCCATTCCGACGATTACCAATCTCGATCCGCCTAGCACAGCACGCGGCGGGGCAGCGTTCATGCTGACCGTAACGGGTACGAATTTCGTTCCCACCTCAGTCGTGCGCTGGAACAATCAGAACCGCGCCACGACCTATGTGAGCGCTACGCAACTAAAAGCGAACATCACGGTGGCTGATCTGGCGAATCTGGGAACGATTCCGGTCACGGTGTTTAACCCGGTTTCATCAAGCGGTGGGGGCGGCGGTGCGTCGAACGCGGTGAATTTCACTGTCACGCAAGCGTCGAATCCTACGCCGGTCATTACCTCGATTTCGCCGAACCCGGCCACGGTTGGCGGTACTGCATTCATTCTGACTGTGACGGGAACCGGCTTCATCGAAAGTTCGATCGTACGCATCAACAATGCTGAGCGTGTGACGGCCTTTGTGAACTCGACCACGCTCACGTCGCGGATGTTGGCGAGCGACGTTGTCAACGTGGGAACGTCGGCGATCACGGTCTTCAATCCGGCTTCGACGGGTGGCGGTGGCGGTGTCTCGAACGCGGTGAGCCTGACCATTGGCAATCCCACTCCGAGGCCGACGCTTACACAACTGAGTACGACACTCGTCACGACGGGTACTGCGCCGTTCAGTTTGACCGTAACGGGAACGGGCTTTATTCCGGCTTCGCAATTGCGCGTCAACGGCGTAGACCGGCTGACGGCGTATATCAGTCCGACTACGCTGACGATGGATGTCGGCGTGAATGAACTTGCCGCGCAGGGCAATCTGGTCATTACGGTAGTCAATCCGCTGCCGGGTGGCGGCACTTCCAACGCGTTGGTGTTGACCGTTGCCAGTGTCACGACCAGCGTCTCTGCCGCGAGTTACGCCGATAACCTGACCGTCGCGCCTGATTCCATCGTCGCCGCGTTCGGCGTGAATCTGGCGACCAGTACGCAGGTAGCGGCGAGCTTGCCGTTGCCGACGACCTTGAACGGCACGACGGTGCGCATCCGCGATGCGGCGGGCAATGAACGATTGGCTCCGTTGTTTTTTGTGGCGGCCAATCAGGTGAATTACCTGTTGCCGGCGGACTTGGTCACAGGAGCCGCGACGGTGACGATTACTTCAGGTGATCGCCGCCTCGCGCTGGGACGGCTGCAAATCGCGCGCGTTGAACCGGGCTTGTTCTCGGCCAACGCGACAGGTACGGGCGTGATGTCGGCGCTGGCCTTGCGCATTCGCGCGAACGGAGAACTGGTTTACGAAGAACTCTCTCGCTTCAATGCGGCGACCGCGAGTTTCGTTCCCGTGCCGTTGGATTTGGGGCCAGCCACTGATCGCGTTTTCCTCGTGGCTTTCGGTACGGGCTTCCGCAACCGCAACGATCTGGTGAACGTGACGGCGACTTTGGGCAGCACTAATCTGCCGGTGCTTTATGCCGGACCCCAAAGCCGCGAATTCGCCGGACTCGACCAACTCAACGTAGGCGAGATTCCGCGCAGTTTTGTGGGAGCAGGAGCGGTCAATCTCATCCTGCGCGTCGAGGGCAAACAGGCCAACGTCGTGTCAGTGACGATTCGCTAACAGGTGTAAGTAGTCACCTGAATGCTAAAAGCAAAGCCTGCGGTCATCTTCCATCAGGCCCCATCAGGCCCCATCAGGATGACCGCAGGCTTATTTTATTGGCAAAAAGTTGTGTGAACGGGATGCGCAAATGAAATGTGCGTGCTAGACTGCGCGACTTGTTTCACATTAAAACTCAACCCGATAGCAAGCGCGGCGTGTAAGGCACATCGTGCGAACCTGATCTGAGTACTGCAATAAATGGATAGTTTCCAAGGCTGGTTTTCTCTCACATATCGCTCCGCCGGGTTACGGAACCCGCGTGCTTTTGGTTTTACTGTAAGCACGTTAAGGCGGCATTACTTAAAAATGATTGCCCTTCTTTACTCCTCCCAAGCCTTGCGTAAGCCCCGTACCGATCAGTTCAGAGCGTTACCTATGTTGATGGTCAGCGTCACGTAGGCATTCATTCGCTTCGTTTTATTCCCCCAAAGAGTACAAATAAGCTGAGTTCGAAAAAGTAAGCAGTGCCAAGCATCTCAATATAGACCTGTGTGTGCGGTGAAGGTTGTTTGGGCCCTAACCAACAGAAGACGCCGAAGGCCGGAACCCACACGCTTTGCCCACACGCTTTGCAATAATGATGAAAGGGAGTATTCAACCAATGTTTTTCAAATTTTCAAAATTATCCAATCCCCAAAACCTGCGCCCGACGAGCCGTAAATCATGGCGTTACGGGTTGCCGCTGTTGCTTTGTGCGATGGCGTTGAGCGGTACCACCTGGTGGGCTTTGCGCGGCGCGCAAGCCCAAAATTATCGCGCCACGTTGGCGCTCAATGCGTCGCCCGTTACGAGTCCGGCGACTAACGCTACGCGCAGGGCGACCACCGCAGCGATCAAACTAGAAGCGCAGCAAGGCTGCACGGTGAATTGCGGCGCGACCGTGCCCGCCTCTGGTACGACAACGCAAGCTGTCGCCTTTGCCGCGACGGCGACGACGACCGGTTGTGCGACGCAACCGACTTATCAATGGGATTTCGGCGATGGTTCGCCGCTCTCGACCCAACAGAATCCGAGCAAGACTTATACGGCGGGCGGCACTTATAACTGGCGCCTGACGACCACCGTCAGCAGCGGCGGAACCAACATTGACACCATCGTAGGCGGCGTGGGCGAAGGCGCTCCGGCCAAACAATCACCTTTCCTGACGCCTTATGCCGTCGCCGCCGATGTGCAAAATCGCGGCGTATACGTGCTGGAAAACGGTGAGAGCGCGACCGTGTTGCGTTTTATCAATACGACCAATCAACCGGTCACGCTGGGCGGACGCACCATTGACGCGGGTATCAACCGCACCGTCGTGGGCGGCGGCGTTGATGAACTCGGAGAAAATATCTCCGGCCTCAACGTGCAACTCGCCGATGCTTTCGGTGTGGCAGCACACCCCAACGGCAACCTGGTTTATTTTGTCGTACAGAATCCGCCGCGCGTGCGGGCGCTCAACATTTCGAGCGCCAATCAAACCGTCGGTACGCGTACGGTGGCTCCCGGCAACGTCGCCACGCTGGCTGAAATTGCGGCGGCTGATAGCTTGAATGCGCTCGCCGTCAACTCGACGGGCGATGTTTTCACGGCGTCACCGGTCACGGGCATCAACCGCGTTTACCGCATCAGTCCGACAGGACAGGTTTCTAACTTTGCGGGCAGCGGCGCGACCACCAGAGGCACTGACGCTTTTGCGCCGGGCGCAGCCACCGGGATTGCGTTGTTGCAACCGCGTGCGCTCGCCGTTGATCCGAATAACAACGTATACATCGCCGATGCCTCGCACCAGCGCGTCATTCGCGTAGACACCGGCGGCGCGGCGACTCTCGTCACGCAATTTCCTCAACCGGCGACCGGACAGGGCGTTTACCCCAGCGGATTGGCCTATTTCAGCGGCACGCTTTATATGGCGCTGGGCAATCAGCAAACGATTGTCCGCCCCGGCGGCAACACGACAGACACCGTGCGCGTTGCTGGTACGGTGGGCGTTTCCTGCGATTACAACACCAGTTCCTGCGGCGATGGCGGAGCTATTGGCGGTGCGGGATTCTTCCTGCAAAGCAGCGTCGGTTCGCCACCCTTGGCGCACATTGCGGCTTCGAATAACGGCTTGTTCGTTCCCGATCAGGGTTCGATTTTGCGCGGACGAGTACGCTTCCTGAATTTAACCAGCGCGCCGGTCACGTTGGCGGGTACGAACACGACCGCGATGGGCGTCAATACGATTGCGGGTAGCGGGCTGCAACCGCCTTATGACGGCGTCGCGGCACTCGCGACGGAATTGCGCGTCAACAACGGCGTCGCAGTGGATGCCAACAACAATCTCTGGCTGTCTGATTCGAGTTCCAACCGCATTCGCTTCGTGAACCGCAGCAACAGCGAAATCACGCTGTTCCCGAACGTTCCGGCGGCCAAGTTGATTGTGCCCGCCGGAGCCATCGTCACGGTCAACAAAGATGTCGGCGTCGGGCAGGGCGACAATACGACGGCGAATCAGATGTTTCTGAATGCGCCGCAAGGCTTGTTTATCACGAACCGCGGCCTTTACATCGTCGAGGCGTTGGGCGGAGGTACGGTCGGTAGCGGCAATAGCGCACGCAAGACCGGACGCATTCGCTTTCTCAACACGTCTAACGAATCGCAGACGATTTTCGGCACTACGATTCCCGTAGGTAACGTCGCCACCATCGCGGGCGGCGGACAAGACCCCGGCAGCATCGGCGACGGCGGTCCGGCCCTGAGCGCCAAGCTGCTTGGCCCTTCTGATGTTGTGGTCAATGCCGCTGGCGATCTTTACATCGCCGATGTCGGCAACAAGGCCGTACGCAAGGTCAATGCCAGCACCGGCATTGTTTCTAGTCTGGCGCTTGGTGCTTCTGATTACGTCGGCCTTGCGCTCGACAACAGCGGACGCCTCTATGCCGCAGACAATGACCGCAATCGCGTGTGGCGCGAATCGGCGGCGAACAGCAACAGTTTCACGGCGATGACGACCGATCCGCTGATCTATAGTCCGCGCGATCTGGTGGTGGATGCCAGCGGTAATGCCTATGTGTTAAACGCGGCACGCACTTCAACCGATCCCGACACCAATGCGCACCGCATCATTCGCGTGACGCCGACGGGTGCGGCTTCGATTTTTGCCGGTTCGACCATCGGGTTCGGCGGCGACGGCGGCCCCGCGAACGCGGCGAAACTGAATATCTACTCTTCGCCGATCAGCCTGGTGACAGTCGGTTCGGGCACGTTCGCCGACACGACCATCAACATGGCAATCAACGGCGCGGGCGAAATCTTTTTCAGCGACATCAACAATCGCCGCATTCGCCGCATCGCTTCGGGCGAAGTGACTTGCACCCGCACGGGTACGATCACAATTTCAGGCGACAACTTGGCCCCGACGCTGACGGCTATTACGCCCAGCTCACGCGGCGCGGGTACGGTCGGCAATTTCTCTATCACGGCGACCGGTACGAACTTTGTGGCTTCGTCGGTGGTGCGTTGGAACGGACAAGATCGCGTGACGACCTTTGGAAGTTCAACGCAATTGACCGCGCAAATTTTGGCGAGCGATGTGGCGGCGATTGGCAGCGCGACGGTGACGGTTTTCACCCCGGCTCCGGGTGGCGGCACTTCGGGCGGCCAGACCTTCAACATTCAGAGTTGTAATCCGGTGCCTTCGATTGAAAGCGTTGCGCCCAACACCATTGTCGTGAACACGGCATTTCGCATCACCGTCACCGGCGTCGGCTTCCGCCGGACCACAGTCGTGCGTTGGGAGGGTCAAGCCCGTCCGACCACGTTTGATAGCGAGACCCAAGTCACTGCGCAAATCCCGGCTTCAGACGTAGCCAATACTGGTGCGTTCGATGTCAACGTATTCACGCCGGAACCCTGTGGCGGATCCTCAAGCAGCGCGCGTTTTTCAGTAACGACGACTAATGCGGTTCCGACGATTTCGCAACTGACGCCGCTCAATGTGAATCCCGGCAGCGGGGCTTTCGTCCTGACGGTATCGGGGTCTGGCTTCGCACTAAATTCCGTGGTGCGTTGGAACGGCGAAGATCGTCCGACGACTTTCGTCAACGGCACGCAATTGACGGCGCAAATTTCGGCAGCCGATGTGGCTGCGCTGAACGTCGTGCGCGTCACGGTTTTCACGCCTACACCTGGTGGAGGCGTGACAGCGCCGCTGGACTTTTATATCGGCGGCCCGGCGGCTGCCGTGTCAGCCGCAAGCTATGCTCGTGTGCTGGCTCCTGACTCCATTTCGGCGATGTTCGGTGGCGAGATGGCAACGGGCGTTGCGGTGGGCGAGACGGTTCCGCTGCCTACCACCTTGTTGGGAACAACGGTGACGGTGCGTGACGCGGCGGGCATGGATCGTCTGGCTCCGCTGTTTTTCGTGGCACCCGGACAAATCAACTTCCAGGTTCCGCCGGGCACGTCGTTGGGCCGCGCGCTCATCACCGTGCGTTCGGGTGACGGCAAACTTTCGATAGCCGCCGCCATTGTCGAAGCCATTCAACCGGCTTTCTTCACGGCGGATGCTTCGGGTACGGGCCTGCCGTCGGCGCTGGCTTTGCGCGTCAAGGCTGACGGTACGCTGACCTATGAAGAACTGGCGAAGACTGAAAACGGCCAACGGGTCGCCGTGCCGATTGACCTCGGCCCGGCTTCTGACGTGGTCTTTATCGTCGCGTTCGGCACCGGCATTCGCGGGCACGTCGCAGGCTCATTAGGTACGTCTACGTTGGGCGGAGCAAACCTGCCGTCGGCCTACGCCGGGCCGCAGGGCGCACTCGTCGGACTCGATCAAGTCAACCTGGGGCCGATCCCCCGCACCCTCATCGGACGCGGATTGATAAACCTGACGTATACGCTTGATGGCAAAGAAGCCAACGTCGTAACCGTGTCAATTAAGTAACCCTGGCAAATAGTCCTGAAATTTCAGGCTTAACCGTAAAGCGGCTCGTGAACTTCATCAGTTCACGAGCCGCTTTGTTTTGTTTGTAGGTCTTTTGGATTGCGCCGCTATTCCAGCAAGTCAGGTTGTTCGCGCACGATGCGCGCGTAAAGCGGTTGAAATTGAAACCAGCCTGCCACTGTGCTGCCCACCTGGCCGCGCGTTTTAATGGCTTGTTCGTGTTCGATAGCGATAGGTTCGCCAGCGGCTTCGGCCAGCAGTTGGGCTTGGCAGCTACGATCCATCGTGATGAACCGCCACGCGGCTTCATCAACCGACTGGCCGACGGTGAGCAATCCGTGATTGCGCAAAATGACGGCTTTGCTTTTGCCTAACGCCGCCGCGATGCGTTGGCCTTCTTCGAGATCAAGTACGACGCCCGTGTAATCCTGAAAGACGCTGTGGTCTTCATAAAACGCGCAGGCATCCTGCGTCAGCGGACTCAAAGGCCGCCCTAACGTAGACCACGCTTTGCCATACATCGAATGCGCGTGCGCGGCGGCTAAACACTCAGGCCGCGCGGCATGCACCTGCGAATGAATCGCAAACGCCGCAGCATTCACCGGATAATCGCCTTCGACGACTTCACCTTCGTGATTGACGAGAATCAAATCGGATACGCGAATCTGGCTGAAATCCACGCCGAACGGATTCACCCAAAAATGATCGCGCCGTTCAGGGTCGCGCGCGGTGATGTGTCCGGCGACGCCTTCGTCAAAGCCGAACTTTGAAAACAATCGCAAGGCCGCCGCCAAACGCTGTTTGATATAAAGCCGTATATCTTCCGCATTCGTGAAACTCGGCGGTTGCGGCAACTTGAGTTCACGCGCTCCGCTTTTCGCCATCCGCTCTTGCGCGGCCATTACGTCAGGGATGCTGACCGCATTCGTGTTTTCCATATCGTTCTCCCGTGCAGTGATTTGATGAAGTAAGTGACGAGAGTTTTTAGGAGCGATGGCGCAGCGTGTCAAGTCCATGCGCCGCCTTGGGTAACAGCAACAACCCGCGATTCCAGCCGAGGACTGACGTGCCCAAGCGGTTGTCATACATCTGAAACCGCTTGTTATAAGTCATCGAGTGATAAAGCTGCGTCGAGGTAACAAACCGTTCCTGCGTCATCTGCCCGGCGGCGTTGTAAAGCATCGTGTCGGCGTAAGTGCGCGGCACGCCGTCACCCAAGTTACCTGTGAAGCCACTCAAGCGACCGTCCGTGCCATAGCTGTAACTCGCCGCGCGCGTAGACGGATAACTTTGCGCAGTAACGTGGCTGGCTAAATCATAGCT
>JAYSVR010000308.1:0-17433 GCA_043718445.1 Acidobacteriota bacterium
TATTCGATGATGTCGGCAATCGTACCCGCGCCGACCGTGCGACCGCCTTCGCGGATGGCGAAGCGCAGTCCCTTTTCCATCGCGATGGGCATAATCAATTCAATCGTCATCGCAATGTTGTCGCCCGGCATCACCATTTCGACGCCGTCCGGCAGGTTCGCCACGCCCGTCACGTCCGTCGTGCGGAAGTAAAATTGCGGACGATAGCCCGTGAAAAACGGCGTATGCCGTCCGCCTTCTTCCTTCGTCAACACGTAGGCTTCGGCTTTGAACTTCATGTGTCCTTTGATCGAACCCGGTTTGCAAATAACCTGACCGCGTTCGATCTCCTTGCGGTCTACGCCACGTAAGAGCAAGCCTACGTTGTCACCAGCGCGGCCTTCGTCGAGCAGTTTCTTGAACATTTCGACGCCCGTCACCACGGTGTTGCGCGTATCCTTGATGCCTACGATTTCGACCGTTTCGCCGACCTTGACGATGCCGCGTTCGATGCGTCCCGTCGCCACCGTACCGCGTCCTGAAATCGAGAAGATGTCTTCGACCGGCATCAGGAAGGGCTTGTCAATCACGCGTTCCGGCGTCGGGATGTAGCTATCAACCGCTTCCATCAGCGCCTCTACGGTCTTTTCCCACTCGGCGTCGCCGTTCAAAGCATTCAACGCCGAACCGCGAATGATCGGAATGTCATCGCCGGGGAATTCATATTTCGAGAGCAATTCGCGCACTTCCAACTCAACCAGATCGAGCAGTTCCTCATCGTCCACGGCGTCGCACTTGTTCATAAACACAACCATCGAAGGCACGCCCACCTGACGAGCCAGCAGAATGTGTTCGCGCGTTTGCGGCATCGGCCCATCGGTGGCGGCGACGACGAGAATCGCGCCGTCCATTTGCGCCGCGCCGGTAATCATGTTCTTGACGTAATCGGCGTGCCCCGGGCAATCAACGTGCGCGTAGTGGCGATTCTTCGTTTCGTACTCAACGTGCGCCGTAGCAATCGTGATCCCACGAGCCTTTTCTTCCGGCGCGTTATCAATCGAATCGAAGCTGCGGAAGCTGATCTTCGGATTGTTCTTCGCCAGCACTTTGGTGATGGCAGCCGTCAAAGTCGTTTTGCCGTGGTCTACGTGGCCGATGGTGCCGATGTTGACGTGCGGCTTACTGCGGTCAAATTTCTCTTTTGCCATTTACTTATGCTCCTCAATAAATCGTAGGACAGGTTCTCAACCTGTCCGTCTCCACACGAACGGGCGGACAGGTTAAGAACCTGTCCCACACCTTCCAACCAAAAACTATTTCGCTGCGCCTTGCACTTTGGCAATGATTGCTTCAGCGACGCTCTTGGGCGCTTCTTCATAACGCGCAAAGTGCATCGAAGAAGCGGCGCGACCTTGCGACATCGAACGCAATTCAGTTTCGTAACCAAACATCTCAGCCAACGGAACCATTGACGTGATGATTTGCGTACCGGGACGAGATTGCATCCCTTCGATGCGACCACGACGCGAACTCAAATCGCCCGTGATCGAACCCATATAATCTTCAGGCGTCATGACTTCGACCTTCATCACCGGCTCAAGTATCGCCGGGCTGGCCTTACGCGCAGCTTCTTTGAAAGCAATGGAACCCGCGATCTTGAAAGCCATTTCTGATGAGTCAACTTCGTGATAGCTGCCGAACACCAAACGGACTTTCACGTCCACGATTTCGTAACCCGCTAAAACGCCACCCGCAAGCGCTTCTTTAACGCCCTTTTCGACTGCCGGAATATATTCCCTGGGAATCACACCACCGACGATTTCATTGATGAACTCGAAGCCCGCGCCAGGGTCGTTCGGCTCGACTTCCAGCACGACATGACCATATTGACCGCGACCGCCGGTTTGACGCGCGTATTTCTCTTCGGCCTTCGCCGGCTTGCGAATCGTCTCACGATAAGCGACCTGCGGTTTGCCGACGTTCGCCTCAACGCCGTATTCGCGCTTCAAACGATCAACGATGATTTCGAGGTGCAATTCGCCCATGCCCGAAATGATCGTTTGATTGGTTTCGATGTCGGTCGTCACGCGGAATGACGGGTCTTCTTGCGCCAAACGTCCCATCGCGATGCCGAGCTTTTCCTGATCCGGGCGAGTCTTCGGCTCAATGGCGAGCGAGATAACCGGCGTCGGAAAAATCATCTTCTCAAGAATAACTTGCGCGTTTTCAGCACAAACCGTGTCGCCCGTCGTCGCGCCTTTTAAGCCGACCAACGCGACGATCTCTCCCGCGTAAGCCTCGTCTACTTCTTCGCGCTTGTTCGCGTGCATACGCATAACGCGACCGATGCGCTCGCGGTTATCTTTGGTCGTATTCACGACGTAAGAACCAGACTTGAGCGTGCCAGAATAAATGCGAGTGAAGCAAAGCTGACCGACGTGCTTGTCCGCCATGATCTTGAAGACCAGACCCGCGAAATGCTCTTTATCATCAGCCTTGCGTTGAATTTCATTGCCGTCCAGATCAACGCCGGACACCGGCTTAATGTCGAGCGGCGAAGGCATAAAATCAATCACCGCATCCAGCAGCGTCTGTACGCCTTTGTTCTTGAAAGCGGTGCCACAAACCACCGGAAAAATCTTAATGTCAATGCAGCCCTTGCGTAGCGCCGCACGAATATCCGCATTCGTGATCTCGGTGGCTTCCAGATATTTCGTAGCAATGTCATCATCCACATCGCCCAAGGATTCGATCATGGCTTCGCGCGCCGTAGTAGCAGCATCCTGCAAATCCGCCGGAATATCTTCAACGCTGTAATCCGACCCCATCGCCTCGTCATTCCAGATGAGGGCTTTCATCTCAATCAAATCAATACAGCCTTTGAATTGATCTTCTGCGCCGATCGGAATTTGAATCGGAACTGGTTTCGCGCTCAAGCGCGTGCGAATCGTTTCGACTGAATGCTCGAAATCAGCGCCGGGACGATCCATCTTGTTGATGAACGCGATGCGCGGAACATCGTACTTGTCAGCCTGACGCCACACGGTTTCAGATTGCGGCTGGACACCGGCGACGGCGTCGAACACCGCGACCGCGCCGTCCAGCACACGCAAGCTGCGTTCGACTTCAATCGTGAAATCTACGTGACCCGGCGTATCAATGATGTTGATGCGATAGGACTGATCGTGACGTTTCCAAAAACAGGTCGTCGCCGCTGACGTAATCGTGATACCGCGCTCCTGCTCTTGTGGCATCCAGTCCATCGTGGCTGTGCCTTCGTGGACTTCACCAATCTTGTGCGAAACGCCCGTATAAAACAGGATGCGCTCGGTCGTAGTGGTCTTACCGGCATCAATGTGCGCCATGATGCCGATGTTCCGAAACCGACTTAGAGGTTCTTGTCTAGCCATACTGCCCAATACTACTTAGTTAAATCTGTTGCGTTCCTGACCTGCCTAGTGCGTCGCAGCCAGGTTTTCACTGAACCAACATCCTAACGACCACTTCATCAAAAACTTGTGAAGCCTGTTAAAAACGATAATTTGCGAAAGCCTTATTCGCGTCCGCCATACGGTGAATGTCGTCGCGTTTCTTGAGCGCGTTGCCCTTGCTATTGGCAGCATCGAGCAGCTCTCCGGCGAGACGATCTACCATCGTTTTTTCGCCGCGCTCACGCGCATACTGAATCATCCAGCGCATCGCTAATGCCATGCGACGAGCCGCGTTTACTTCAATCGGAACCTGATAGTTAGCTCCGCCCACGCGCTTCGATTTGACTTCGACTTTCGGCGCGACGTTTTCGAGCGCCTTCTTAAAAACCTTCAGCGCATCTTCCTGCGTCTTGTCTTTCACCTTGTCGAGGGCTTTATACAAAATGCCTTCGGCGGTGGACTTCTTACCATCTAACATCAGCACGTTGACGAACTTCGCCACTAACGTACTGTTATAAATGGGGTCTGGTAAAATATCGCGCTTGGGAACTTCTCTTCTTCTCGGCATAAATTGATCTCAGTTTCCTATTTCTTCTTAGCTCCACCCTTAGTGCCGCCCTTGGTCGGTGCGGCAGCGCCTTCTTTCGGACGCTTCGCGCCATATTTCGAGCGGCTTTGCTTACGATTCGCTACGCCAGAAGAGTCCAGCGTGCCGCGCACGATGTGATAGCGCACGCCCGGCAAATCCTTCACACGTCCACCGCGCACCAGCACGATAGAGTGCTCTTGCAAGTTATGACCGACTCCGGGGATATAGGAAGTGACTTCGATACGATTGGTCAATCGCACGCGAGCAATTTTGCGCAGCGCAGAATTCGGTTTTTTCGGCGTCTGGGTTTTCACCTGCACGCACACACCACGGCGCTGCGGACACGATTGCAACGCCGGACTCGACGTTTTGTACTTGACGGCTTTGCGCCCTTTGCGAACTAACTGACTAATCGTTGGCATATTTCGATCAACCTATTCCCGAACTCCGGCAGCAGACCGTATACGGCCTAGCCCCTGAGTTCAGGAAGCCTTTTTTGCGTGAACGTCTCAGACGCTCGCGCCTAAAACTTTGGGTAAAACGATGAATGTGTTTTTGAGATGTCGGAGCTTTTTTGTGTGACAGATCAAGGCGTCTCAAACTCGCCGAGTTTCTCTGTGGCGTATTTTTCAAGAAAGCCGTTTCGTTCCGAACGCAACGGCGAAGGGGATCGGCTACGGATGCAACCGAAAATAGCGAATGAGTCGCTGACGCCACAATAAATTCTCAAAACAATCGCACTTGCTAAAACCTGTGGGCGATCATCCCGACAACGCCTCTGCACTTCCCGACTATTGAGCGTTGTCTAAAAGCGAAGCATGTTGTTTCGCAAAGCGCGTGATTATCCATACGAGTCGAAGGCTGTCAACCGGCATGAGACGCATATGGAAAGATTTCTGTAAAAATTTTTCATTCTTACGTTTTTTGCGCCAATTTGCTGTGGCGATAGCCGTAAAAGAAATACAGCGCCAACCCAATCAACAGCCAGATCAGAAAGCGCACCCAGTTCGTCCAGCCGAGTTCGGTCATCAGATAGCCGCAACTCAGCAAACCGAGTACGGGCAGCAACGACAGCGAACGGCGGAAGCATTGCACGATCAGGGCTACGGTAAGCACCAAATAACCCAGCAGCGGAATGCGGTGCTTGAATTCTTCCCACGGCACGGCGAAGTTGAAAAAGTTCCTGACGCCTTCAGCGTTGTAACGCCAGAGCAGCGCACACGTCAGCAAAAACACTACGGGAGCAATGAATTTCGAATTGACGTAAGGCACGCGAAACCGGCGTTCGATCTTTTGCTTTGATTGGTCGAGAACCAATACGCCGCCGCAGACCAGCACGAAAGCAAACAGCGTCCCGATGCTCGTGAGGTCTGTGACTTCGGTGAGATTCATAAAGAGCGATGGAATGGCTACGACAAAGCCCGTCACGATGGTCGAGAACGAAGGCGTTTTGAATTTCGGATGAATGCGCGCAAAGATCGGCGGCAACAATCCGTCGCGGCTCATCGCCATCCAGATGCGCGGTTGACCGAGTTGAAACACCAACAATACCGTTGCCATCGCAATCACCGCGCTGATAGCAACGATGCCTTTGATCCACGGCAGGTTCGCGCCGTCAGGGCCAAAGACGTAAGCCATCGGATCGCCTACGGCCAGCGACTTGTAGCTCACCATGCCCGTCAGCACGAGCGAAATCAGCACATAGAGAATTGTGCAAACGATGAGCGAATACATCATGCCGCGCGGCAAATCGCGTTGCGGATTCTTGCATTCTTCGGCGGTCGTCGAGATCGCATCGAAGCCGATGTAAGCGAAGAACACGGCGGATACGCCTTTCAATACGCCGCTGACGCCGTTGGGCGCGAAGGGCGACCAGTTCTCTGCTTTCACATAAAACGCGCCGAGAATAATCACGAGCGCAATGACGGCAAGCTTGATTCCGACCATCACGTTTGAAGCTCGCTTCGATTCGCGGATGCCGACATAAACCAACGCCGTGATGAGAAACACGATCACCAACGCGGGCAGATCGCAGACGACATGCCAGCCGCCGATGACGGGCGCTTTGAGCCAGGCTTGATAGGCTTCGACTTTGCTGCCGCCCAACGCTTCGCCGATTTGCTGGAGCGTTTGACCTTTCGCCAATTCTTCGCTCACCAGCGTGAACCCGCGCCGCGCCGTGAGAAAATCCATCGTCAGATATTCAGGCAAATGAATGCCGTAACCGGTCAGCAGCGTCGTGAAATAATCGCTCCACGAAATGGCTACGGCGATGTTGCCGATGGCGTATTCCATCAACAAATCCCAGCCGATAATCCACGCGATCAATTCGCCAAACGAAGCGTAAGCATAGGTATAAGCCGATCCCGCCACCGGAATCATCGCGGCAAACTCGGCGTAACACAGCGCCGCGAACGCGCAGGCAATCGCGGTGAATACGAATAAGAAAGCGACCGCTGGCCCGCCATTCGAGGCCGCCGTACCGATAGTCGAAAAGATGCCCGCGCCAATCACGGCGGCGATGCCGAGCAGCGTCAGGTCGGTCACGCCCAACGCGCGCTTGAGTCCGCCCACGCCGTGCGCTTCGTCCGCAAGGCCTGCGGCAGCGTCAGCTTGAATGCGTTCAATGGATTTAGTGCGAAAGAGTGCAGCGAGATTCATAAGGGATTTTGCCTCTGTCGTTATGAGTAATTTGATTGTCGAAGTTACTGCGTTCGTGCTGGAAGGAAACTGCTCCGTCAAGGGTCGGCGGAGTGTGCCACAGGTCATTGGCTCAGGGAAGCAAAGCGTTTACGTTGAGGCGTCCGACTTCTTGGCCGTCTAACAACAGCGGGATTTTTTCGTCGGCGTGATAATCGCGCCGCACGCGATAGTCCGCCTTTTCCGCCTCGCCCACGGGTTCGGTGTAAACCTCGATCTGGCGTTTGTTGAGGTTGATGATCCAATACGTTGCCACGCCTGCGCGCGCGTATAAGCGCCGTTTGAGCTTGCGGTCACGTGCGAGTGAAGCGTCGGCGACTTCTACGATCAGAGGGATTTCAGGGCCGTGCGGGTGGCGCTCCAAAAAATCGCGGCGCTCGCCTTTGACAACCATCACGTCAGGTTCGGATTCGCTGTCGTCAGTAGTGAAAGGCTGTTGGGCGCGCACGAAATAACCTGACGGCAAGGCTTTGGCTAAGGCTTCTTGTGCCAAGTCGTTGCTGAGACAGTGCGGAGGATTCTTAGGCATCTTGGTTATGATCCACCCTTCTATCAATTCTACTTGAGCGTCTTCATCGAGAATGCCCGTGCGAATCATCTCGTGATATTGCGCAACACTGAATCGCCAAAACTGTATGAAAGGCGCAGCTTTCGCTTGTGGGGCGGCGACGATTGCAGGAGATGTTCCAACCGACATAACGACTTGCTCCTTGAATAGCTATTTTCGACGGCGGGATATTACCGCGACCCGTTGAGTTCTGCTACTCACACCGAACTCGCCTGCATCGTAATTCCTGCTTATACTTCGCCGTGTTTTTCACCCGCTTCAAATTTCCGCTTCAAATTTATGTCTCTCGTTTCCCCAACCTATTCACAGCAGCGATTGCCTGCCCTTGACGGCATGCGCGGACTCGCCATTCTGCTCGTCCTGCTCGGTCATTTTCTGGGCGCACTGATTGCGGTTCCGGCGGATTCGATCTGGATTTACGTGCCGCTGAGTTTGCGGCTGACGTGGTCAGGCGTAGACCTGTTTTTCGTCCTCTCAGGTTTTTTGATCGGCGGCATTCTGCTCGATCAACGCGCGGCGACGAACTATTACCAAGTGTTTTACCTGCGCCGCCTCTGCCGCATCTTTCCTTTGTATTACCTGACGCTGCTTTTGTTTTTCGGATTGATTGCATTGGGCGCGACTCGCCTTTCGCCGTGGCTGTTCGACAAGCCGCTGCCCGCGTTGGCCTATCTGACCTTCACGCAAAATTACTGGTCGGTCTGGTTCGTAGCGAAGTTCGGCTATCCCGCTTTCTGGCCCGGCGTCACGTGGTCGCTGGCCGTGGAAGAACAGTTTTACGTCATCATCGCGGTCGTCATCAGAAAGCTGAAACGCGGACTGTTGCCCTTGCTGATCGTATTTATCGTGTTGGCTCCGGTGTTGCGGACGATTTGTTATTTCGCATTTTCGCAAGGCGCGTTGATGAGTTATCTCTGGTTGCCGATGCGCGCGGACGCCCCGTTGCTGGGCGTGCTGGTGGCTTACGCGTGGCGGCAACCTGCGATGCACGCATGGGTCTTGGCGCATCAGAAGAGGTTCGTGATCGCATCGCTTATGTTAGGCGGCGCATTGATTGGCTTAAACGTTTGGCGGCAGGAACTCGCGCTGTCAGGCAGCAGCGTGATGGCGACGATTGGTTATACGTGGGTGGCGGTGTTCTATGCCTGCCTATTGTGTTTGGTACTGGCGCAACCCGAAGGTCGTCTCGCACTTGGCTTTTGCTTTCGTCCGCTGCGCTGGCTGGGCGAAATCTCTTACGGCGTATATTTGATTCATATTCCGGTGTTGGGTTTGTGCCATGCGCTGGCGTTGGGCCAAACGCCCACTATCACCAACCGCCGCGAACTGGCGGTGGCGATGGGAGCGTTTTTACTGACGTTGATCTTGGCTGCGGTTTCGTGGCGTGGTTTTGAACGACCGATTCTGCGTTGGGGACGTTCGCACGCCTATCGGCAAACTAAACTTATTGATCCGGCAAAAGTTTGAGCTTGGGCAGGAGTTTGGATTTCACCAGTGGCCCGCTTTGCGTGAAATACGAAACCTGTTTCTTATCATTGACTACCCAGACTTCCTGCGCGCCCTGTGCCAGATAAAGCTCTACCTTGTTTTCAATTTCTAGTTTGGTATTAGAACGGGAAACGATCTCGACGCATATTTCCGGCGCTTGCGGATAAGGCGTTTGCTCACCATACGTCGCCAGAAATTCATCCGAAGCCCAAGCGACGTCGGCGACTTTGACGCCATCGGGCGTGTCTATCGAACACTCATTGATAACACGCCCTTTGCGCTTACGACGACGAAGTTCGTAGCCGACGTCCGATTGAATCATCCCGTGCCGATTCGACGCAGGACTCATCAGCACCTGCCCAAAACGGTTTAACTCAATCTTGAACGGCAGGTTCTGCAAAAACGGATTCGTCAACACCTGTTCCCAAGTCATCGCTCGCCCCTCACTTGCGCTTTCCGTCATAAACGCATTTCGTGTTATCGGCTTTCACGTAATAACTCTTAAAGTTTTTCGCCTTCGCATCCATACAGCCGACTAGGTTCAACAACTCGACCTTACGAAATTCAATCGGATGGCTTTCGCTTTGCAGCGAGATAAATCCTTCGCTCATCATCATCCCGTCTTTTTTCACCGCCGGGTCGTGTCCGCTGACGTTGCCCCCGCCGATTTGCGGTTTCTCGTAACTCAACACCGTCTGTCCATCAATGATGTGCTTAATGCTTTCGTTACCGCGCACTTCTAACTCGACGCGCACCCATTGATCGCCGTCGTAAGTCTTTGAGCTTGACGTGACGCAATGCGGCGTAAACAGCTTGCCGTCGCGTTCGACATTCGTGCCGGGCGTGCAAAGATTCGCCGTCGTGCGCGGGCCTTTGCCGAGTCCGCCGAGGAATTGCGCTTCGATAGAAATCGGGAAGTCCTGATCTTTGCCCATCGTCTTAGGGTCTAAACAATGCAACATCGCACCGCTGTTGCGCGTCGCCCAGCCTTCGCCGCCGTTGGCTTGCTCGCCAATGAAACGGTATTCGATCACGAGGTCGTAATAGGAAAACGGCTCTTTATAAAAAATGTGACCGTAGCGTTTGTTGAACTGATCGTACTTTTCATAACCCACCTGCATCGCGCCGTTGGCTACGCGAAAGGTGTTGCCGAAGTTGTCGTTCAGCGCGTAGCCGTTAATTTTCGGCATCCAGTCTTTCAAGTCTTTGCCATTGAAAAGCTGCCGCCATTCTTTTTGGTCAGGGTTGTTGGCGACGGTTTTCTTTTTTGCTTGAGCTGAACCAGCTACAACGCAGGCCAACGTAAGGGCAACGGTCATAAACTTCCGCGCGAAGATTTTCGGCATCGTGATTTCTCCAGGTTAGGTTGTGTTACTGCCAATTTAATAAGTACTGATTCAGCGCGTCACATTCAGCGGACGCACGCCATACTGCTTAAACAAATAATCTGCCAACGGTTCTTTCTCATCGTCTTTCACCGTCGCGCCCCAGCGCGTCATCTTTTCGATTTCGCGTACCCAACCGGCGCGCGCGAGGCGCTGTTGTTTGATGAGTTCGTCGCCGTGGCAGTTGAGACATTGGGCTTCATATACGCCCTGTCCGCGCGTGACGTTGTCAGCCGTTTTCGCGGCCTTCACCGGAGCGAAATGCGCGGCGAAATAATCGGCCAGCACGGCTTTCTCTTCGTCAGAAACGCGCGCGCCCCAGCGAGTCATCTTTTCGATTTCGCGTACCCAACCCGCGCGCGTGAGTTTTTGCGCGACGATGAGATCGGCTTCGTGACAGCCTAAGCATTTGGCGCGCGCGAGTTCAACGCCCTGTCCCGCAGGCAATTCAACTTGCGCAGCACGTGAAATCGCGAGCCAGCCGTTCAACGTGATGAATGCGGCAAAGCAGAACCAGATGAGTTTGACGTTACGCTTTGACATCAATCCTCACTTTCTCAATCACGTTCCAGAGATAGCCTGACGGGTTCCATTGCGGCGCGACCGGTTGCACGTTGCCTTTGTCATCGGTCGCGCGAGCCATCAGCAAATATGAACCCGACGCGGTGATATTGAATTCAGCCTCGAAGCCTTGCCACGCATAGCGTTCTTTTTCCTTGCCGAGTTTCGCCAGCTTCCACGAAGCGCCGTTGTCCATCGAGACTTCGACTTTGGTGATGAACGATTCGCCCGCCCATGCGAAGCCTGCCATTTTGACGACGCCGGGTTTGAACTTCGCGCCTTCGAGCGGCGTGTGGATGAGCGATTTCACTACGAGGCCTTTCACTGGTTCCATATCGGCGGGCGCGACGGCTTCGCCGGGAGCTACGCGACGGTTGGGATAACGATAAGCCGTCTTCACAAAAAAGCCGTCGTGTTCCTGCGCAATCACCGAAACATGATTGAGCCACTTGACGGCGTATGCGCCTTCCCAACCTGAAATCACCGCGCGCAGCGGGAAGCCGTGCAGCGCGGGCAGCGGTTCGCCATTCATCTCGTAAGCCAACACCGTATCAATGTGCAGCGCTTTCGCCAGCGGCACGTTGCGTTGAAATTCAGGTTGCTTGCCGACGGCTTTGTCTGCGCCGTCGAGCAAAACGTATTTGCCCGTCGCTTTGACACCCGCTTTTTTCAGTACGTCAACCAACCGCGCGCCCGTGAAACGCGCCGTACCAACCGCGCCGCGTTCCCACTGAATGCCCGGCACAGACGGTTCATAAAACGCACGGCCATTGCCTGCGCATTCAAGCGTAACCGTCACCATAGCCTTCGGCAGTTTTTTCAATTCATCGAGCGTGAGCGTGAAAGGCTTTTCGACTTCGCCATCAATCGTGAGCTTCCAGTCGCCCGCGTTCACCGTCGGCGCATAAGCGTGATGCCGCACGTAAAACAATTCTTTCGGCGTGAGATAAGTGTTCAGCAAACCGACTGGCGTCTCTAAATCTTCAGGCCGCCACGAACGTACGATCAGTTTTTCTTTGCCTTGAACAACCTTGTCTTGTGCCAGTGCGCTCGCGGGCAGCAACTGGCCCGCCGCCAACGCGACACTGGTTTGCGCCGTACCGATCAAGAAGTCACGGCGTGAAGCCGAGCGACGACGTTTCATTGTGGTGTTCCTCGATTGAATGAAGGGATGGTGTATTACGCGGCGGATTCTATGAGCGGGCGGGCGGTATCGCAACCTGTTAGGTTGCGATGGCTTCAGGTTATTTCATTTGGGTTTTGCGCGCGCGGCTACGCAACCTGACAGGTTGCGATACTGTCTGTCAGGCTCCTACAATCACGACCTTACAACGCAATGAACGCCGCTTTGATCGCCGATTTACAACTGAGTTACGCCACGAAACGCGACCTGATTCGCGCGCGGCTGGCTGAATTCGCCGCCTTGCGCGAAGCCCCCGAAGCTGACGACGCGCGGTTATTTGAAGAATTGGTCTATTGCATCTTCACCGCTGGCGCGAGCGCCAAGATGGGTTTGAACGCCGTCACGCGCGTCAGCCGCCACTTGCGGCGCAGCAATCATGCCAAGCTCGAAAGCCTGCTCATCGGCGCGCATCGCTTCCCCCGCGCGCGATCGGGTTATGTGGTAGTCACGCGCGAGTTTCTCAAACAGGATTGTGGCTTGCGCTTGCGCGAACGGCTTGAATCTTTTGGCCCAGACGATGGTGAAGCGGCTGAGGCGCGGCGCGATTTCTTTGCGCGCAACAAAGGCGTAAAAGGCATAGGTTATAAAGAAGCGAGCCATTACCTGCGCAACATCGGTTATCGTGGCTACGCGATTTTGGATAAACACATTTTGAATACGCTGCACGAATGCGGCGTGATTGACGCGCCGGATGCGCCCACCACGAAAAAAAAGTATCTTGCGCTGGAAGAAAGTATGCGCGAATTCGCATCAGTGATTAGAATTGATTTCGACGAACTTGACCTGCTGCTCTGGTCAAACAAAACCGGTGAGATTCTGAAATGAAGCCTGACCCGCTTCGTTTCATTTCCCAACAAGAGGTGTCTTATGAAAAACGCTCTCCGGCTCGGCGCGTTTGCGGTCTTGATGATCGCGGTTGCGCTCTTAACCAATCCCACCACGCACGCCGCCGAATCGCGCGGCAAGTTGCTCAAACGCGCCGACAATGAAATTCGCAAAGGCGAATTCGAGAAGGCCGACGCGACTTATCAGGAATTGCTCGCCCTTGACGCGCAAGACAAAGAGGCGCGGTTGGGCTTGAGTTTCGTCAAGCTCAAACAATTGAAGATGCAACAAAGTTACGACCTCGCCACTGAAATTCTCAAGGTGCATCCGCTCAACGCGCGCGCACATTCGCTGGTCGGCACGGCGCTGTTACGTTCGGGCGAATTCCGCACTTCGCAAGAGGCGCTCTATACCGCCGTCAAACTCGATGACCGGCAGGCGTTGGCTTACGCCGGACTTTCTGAGATTGAGTACTTCGAGAACCGCTCGCGCAACGCTTATGACGGATTGCGCAAAGCCGTCTCGCTCGACCCGAACGAACCGGACTATTACGTCTCGCTCGCGCGTGCCTGTTCACGGATGGAGTATTACACCGAAGCCGCCGACGCCTATCAGCGCTTTCTCGAAGTCGCGCCCAAATCCGATGAAGAAAAACGCGCGCGCATTCGCGGCCTGATTCAGTTTTATCGTTACCTCGGCACGACCAAAATCCATCGCCCTTCCGGCAAAGAACAAGGAACCGTCAAATTCGATCTCGTGCGCTATCGCCCGTTTCTCGATGTGATAATTAACGGCAAAGGGCCGCTGCGCTTTGTGGTGGACACCGGCGCAAGCCTGTCGGTCATCTCTGACGCGGCGGCCGCCAAGCTCGGCATCAAACCCGTTTCGCGTGGCGGCAGCGCGCGCGCCGTCGGCGGCAACGGCAGCTTCCCGATCATATACGGCGTACTCGATTCGATGGCCTTCGGCGACGTGAAAGTCGAAGCCATTCCGGTTTACATCCGCACCGTGCATCACTCTGACGACGCGCCTGTGAATGAACGCGCCGACGGTTACATCGGGCTTTCGATGCTGGCGAATTTTCTCGTGACGCTTGATTACCAGAAACGTGAGATGACGTTAGATCGTCGCCCGCAACCTGACATCGCGCCGCTGACCGCCGCCGAAGTAGCCGCCAATCCTGTGCCCATCACCGACCTGACGAACCCGACTCAGATTCCAATTCGCAGCACGAGCGGCGGCTTGGCAAGCACTGAAACGCTGTTGCCGAATTTGGAACGTCCGCTAAATTTCATCATAGACACGGGCGCGACGACGACCGTCGTTTCAAAGGCCGTCGTCACCGCGCATAAATTGGAGGGGCTGAAAATCAAAGGCGAGACTTATAAAGTCATCGGCGCGGCGGGCATCGAAAGCGATGTCGAAGCCCTCGGCCTTTCGGCGCTGAACGTCAGCGGCTTGCGCAAACAAAACTCGCGCGCGTTGATTCTCGATCTCACCGCCGTCAACGAGACTTCTGGTTTTGAACAGCATGGCATTCTCGGCGGAGATTACCTTTCACACTTTCTGGTCAAGTTGGATTTGCGGCGCTATCAACTCAAACTCACGCCACAAACCAAAGCGATCACACTGGCCGCCGACGCCGTGCCGGAGAAGTAAATGCCGCGCTCGTTGTATCTCGAAACTTCGGTAATTGGCGCTTATCTCGACAAGGGTGATTCGTTTCGCCGCGACCTCACCATCCGCTGGTGGGATCACGAATTGCCCAACTACCGCGCCTTCGTCTCGCCCCTCGTCACCCGCGAACTCGAACGCACCCGCGAACCTTATCGCAGCAGTTATCTCAACCTGATGCGCTCACTACCCCAACTCGAAATTACGGAAGAAGCCGCGATTCTGGCTGATGGATACATCGGGCGCGGCATCTTCCAACGCAAATTTCTGGGCGACGCCTTGCACGTCGCCCTCGCGTCGTATCACAAGATTGATTACGTCGTCACCTGGAATTTCGGCTATCTGGCGAGCGTACACCGACAAGCCCGCATTCGGTTGTTCAACACATCGGCAGGCTTTTTCGTACCCGAAATCATCACGCCGGAATTTCTGGTCAGCGAACTCTGACTTCAGTGCTGAGTGCTGAGTGCTGAGTGCTGAGTCTTTGAACTTAATACTCAGCACTCAGCACTCAGCACTCAGCACTTTTATGTATCAACGTCCCCGCTTTCTCGAAGAGCTTCATGAAATTCGCGCCGAGATGTCGCGCGAGTGCGACTATGACGTAGACCTGTTTGCCGAGATGGTACGCAGCGGACAAAACCCTACGCACGGGCCTGCGCGCAACATTCGCGGACGCCGCGTTTATGCGCCCTTAAATCCCCTGTTGAATCCCTTGATTGCGGAACGTGATGATTACGACGAATATGACCGCGCTACGCTGACCGAAGACGAGCAGTAACTTATGGCTGAACCTTTCACCGCTATCGGCTTTCACGTAAACGACCAAGCCTCATACGAGGCGCTGGCCGCCGAAGCGCGTTTGAACGGCGCGATGACGCAAGCCCGCCGCAACCTGACGACGCTGCATGGTTGTTGTTGGGAACTCGGCGGCGGATTGGAAGTCTGGACGATCCTGCACGAATCGCAGGCCGGGGTTTGTTACGCCGATTGCCGCCCAGCCTTTCGCGGACGCCAAACTTATGAATTGTTGCCGTGGGAAATTCTCGAATTCGAAGACGAGGGCGAAGCCGTCGTGCGCGCCAATCTCGAAAGCAATTCGACTGAGATTGTTTTTGAATTGCAGAACCTGACCGAGATCAATCCGTTCGCCTATCGTCACCGCACACTGACCGCAGCCATTGCGGGCTTGGCCTATAAAGCGCGGCTGCATAAACGCCGCCTCGCGCCGCGATTCAAACAACAACGCAGCGGTTACGAAAACAATTACAGCGTACGCGGCACCGTGCTGGCATGGCGCGCGCTGCGCAATCCGCGTACGACCAGCGATCTGCTCTGGGTGCAACTCGACGCAGGCGCGCTCACCCTCGAATTGCTCATCAACCGTGCCGACCTCGCAGGCGAACTTACCAACGGCGCTTCCCTATCCGCCGACATCTGGTTGCAAGGCCACATCCTCACCGATAGCGAACTCGACGCACGTTACGAGGGCGTAGACCGCCACGTCCCATCTAAATCTTTCTGGAAACAACTGCATCGCGGGAATTAAAGACGAAATTAGCCACGGGGAACACGGGGAGTTTGGGGGATGTTCTGGCGTTGCGATTATTCAACTAACACTGAGCTAATCGCTGCCCTATGTCTTCACCCCTAAAATCCCCGTGTTCCCCGTGGCTAAATATCTTTCGTCTCAATGCGCGTGTAATCGGCCTTGCGTTTAATCGGTGTGAAGCCTTCTTCCGTGATGACCTGCCGCAACATCATCTCGGTCGCTTTGTGATTGGCTCCGGCTTTTGAAATCACGTTTTCTTCGATCATCGTCGAACCGATGTCGTTCGCGCCGAAATGCAAACCACGGCGTCCGTCGGGTAAGCCTACGGTCAGCCACGAGACTTGTTGGTTGGGAATGTTGTGCAGGTAAAGCCGCGCGAGCGCGAGCCAGCGCAGGTATTCTTCAGCAGGCGTGCGCGTGGGAATGATTTTGCCGATGGCCGTGTTGTCAGGCTGGAACGTCCACGGAATGAATGACACGAAACCGATTTTGCCAGCGGCACGCGAACGTTCCTGCAATTGAAAGAGCTTCTCTAAATGCTGAAGCCGCTGCTCAAGCGTTTCGCCATAGCCAATCATCATCGTCGCCGTCGTAGCCAAATCGTGCTGATGCGCGGCTTCCATCGCGTCGAGCCATTGCTGTGAATTGCATTCGGTGCGGCGCTTGCGACGAATTTCGTCCACCAGAATTTCTCCGCCGCCGCCGGGGATGCTGTCGAGTCCGGCGGCTTTCAACTCGCCGATGACTTCGGCGTAACCCATCTTGAACGTCTTGCTCATCCCGTAAATTTCGGTCGGCGAAAAGCAATGCAGGTGAATGCCGTAACGCGATTTCAACTGGCTCAACAGCGTCTTATACCAATCGAGCGGCAAGTCTGGATGCAAGCCGCCTTGCATCAGCACGCCGCTGCCACCGATGGCGAGCATCTCTTCGACCTTCTCATAAATCTCTTCGTAAGAATGCACATAACCATCTGCGCTGCCGGGCTTGCGATAAAAGGCGCAGAAGTTACAGACCGAGAAACATACGTTGGTGTAATTGATATTGCGGTCTACGACGTAAGTGACGACGTTGTCGGGATGATATGCGCGACGCAACGCATCAGCGCGGCTGCGCAAGTCTTCGGTCATGGCTTCGTTGATAATTTGCAGCCATTCAGATTCGGTTAAGCGTTCGCGGTTTACAGCGCGGTCAAGTAATGCAGTAACACTCACAGAAATACTTCCTATCTTCAGAACTGTATCGCAACCTGTTAGGTTGCGATGGTTTTGCTGTCGAATAATTTAACGCCAACGCGAGACTCCGCAACCTAACAGGTCGCGGTACAATTATCCTTGCACTGAATACCCACCATCCACCGGAATCGCCGTGCCCGTCACGAAATCCGAAGCCGGGCTGGAAAGAAACACCGCGATGCCTGCGAAATCATCGGTCACGCCCCAGCGTCCGGCGGGCGTGCGTTGCACCACTTTGTCGTGCAGCCCTTCGACTTGTTCGC
>JAYSVR010000309.1:0-5227 GCA_043718445.1 Acidobacteriota bacterium
TGCCGAAGAAGAACTTACTCCGCCACTCGCCTCCTAAACACACCTGCCATTACTCAACATAAATTTGAGCGCGCATTCAGCCCGCTTCAGCGGGCTTCCCCGTAGGGCGGTTAGGCCAGTCCGTTTAGGGCTGGTGAGCAAGCGTGTTGAAATGGTTAGGGCGCTTTAGCGTCCTTCTCAAGCGGCTTTAGTCGTCAGCCATTCGGCTAAAGCCGCTGCCAGAGAAGCCCTTTCAAACGGGCTAAAAACAAATCCCCGCCTCTTTACCAGCCGTAAACCGGCTGGCCTATTTGCCCTGCGGGAAAGGCCGATGAATCGGCCTGAAGCACGGGTTGCCGACTTGTGCAGTGATTCATGGGGGAGGTATCTCTGCTGGTCACAAACACAACATTCCTTTTTCCAGTGATGGTTCGAGCGAGAGGTAGAGAGCAAAGGAAGGCTTCGCCGCTTTTTTTTATAGCCCGCCCCAATGCTGTTTGGATGCGGGCGTACCCAGGCTTAACGCATAAACCTGCGACGGACGGCTAAGGCCAGCAGCGCGGCTTGCGCGGGGCCGAGTACGGTTTGCAGCGCGACAAGGAAGCTGCTCCATAAGCCCTTCGGCTTTGGCTCCGGCTTTTGCAGCAGGCCGACGTTGAACGAGTAAAGCGCGGCTTCGCGCCAGCCCAATCTTTTCGGCGCGAGTTCGGGCACAGCCGGTTGATCGCCCTGCACCAGCACGATGGTCGGTGGCGTAACGGTTGCAGCAACGGGCATAAATTCACTGCGCTGGTAACCGAACATGAAAAGAACCAGCAGCGCGATGAAGACGAGGGCGGCGCGGACTACACTCTCGCCATAACCGCTCGCCAGCCAATACCACCAATCCAATCTCCACGGCACGAAGCCGCGAAACTTCTCAATCCGGCGCGCGTCAAATGCGTTGTAGCGAAAGCGCGAGGCCTGACGATAACGATGTATGTCTTCAGTATTCGAGGCCAATTGGCGAAAGGCGCGCGATAGCAGGCTACTAGGCGAACTGACGTTTATTTCACGCGCACTTTGTAACTCATCTTTGAATTGATAATTCCAATCAACGTCAACAAACTCAAACTTACGGGAATCAACATTGATGAACCAATGTGGACGTAGGTTTAGCGTATGAAATGAAACTCGTTCAGGTTTCTCGATTCGAGCATGTTGAAAATCTAAGCGGGGCTTTTCTCCAAATACTTTGCTCTCTTTAGTACCGGAGAACCGAGCAAAATCTTTAAAAATGGCCTCACTAAAGAAAACGTCCGAATTGAAAACTGTGCTACGGAAATCAACCGCTTGGCTAAAGACACAGGCATTAAAATAGACGCTTGCGCTGAAATTTACGCCGCTGAAGCTTGCGACCTCATTGAAAGTTGCTGACCGAAAATTACCAGAGGTAAAGGTTGAGCCGCCAAAATTTGCTTTCTCACTAAAAACCGCGTTTGAAAAATTGGCATAAGAATCAGAGGTGACGTGCCCAAAGTTAGCGGCTCCGTTGAATGTTGCTTGGGGAAAATGGGCGACAGCACCAGATTCAAAGTTGCTGCCGATAAAATTTGCTGCCCCATTGAATACGGCATAATCGAAATAGTCTTCTACGTAAAACTTAGCCCCTTCAAATTCAGCATCAGCGCCAAACCAAGTATGGCTAAACATTACTCGCGCCTTAAACTCCGCTCTTAAAAACCTAGCAAGTTTGTTAAAGCGAACTGGCTGAAAGATTGCCTCCCCCTCAAACTTAGCTGAGGTGAAATAGGCATTGCCATTAAAAATGGCTTTCGCAAAGTCAGCCGTTGCTTCAAAGTGAGTATTACTGAAATCGGCATCTTCACAAAAAACTACGTCTTTAAAGTCGGCATCCTCAGGGAACCACACACCTCGAAAATCAAAATCTATCCTTTCCAATTTTTTCTTAATAGCGATACGAAAATCTCTGATTTTATAGGAGCCAGGGTAATGCAGTACGCAGTAATTTTTTCCCTCGTAGCTCTTATAAAACTTTTGCGTTTTACAGGCAGAGCGTGAGGCGATTGAACAGTCACAAATAAATGGGGTCTCAGAATTGAGGACACCAGGGTAATGCCATAGACAATAGAGCTTGCCTTCTGCGTTCGTGAAGAAGCGTTCCGTCCGGCACTCCGCGCGCAGGTGTGCTTCACAAGCGCAGATCAAATTGTTTTCGTCGGGTATCGTCACAACGTATCAGGAGTAAGGCAGAGTGGAAATCTGAAACAACCAAACCGACTTTGATTTGGTTCTTTCTTCGCGGCTGTGCCGCAGTGATGTGTGGAAAGGCTATGCCTTTCCAGCGGGATGCTAATTTATTCTTCGGGCTACGCCCGCAACGTCATCAGGCAAGGCGACGTTGGGGGCATAGCCCCTTTCAATTTCTTACGCTTCACGAAAAGGCACAGCCTTTTCGCACATCACTGCGGCAGAGCCGCAAGCCAATGATGCAACACGAAAAGGCACGACCTTTTCGCACATCACTGCGGCGGAGCCGCGAACACATCTGCGGCTGGAACAGACTGGCAGCCTGTTCCACCTTTCAATCAATTCCGCGCGGCTGGCACTTCTGGCATTTTGTCTTTCGCAAAGCGCGGCAACAGTGCGTCGCGCATTGCCAAATGGTAAACCGCTGAAGCAATCACTGCCGCCGCCTTTTTCACATCCTCTTCCACAATGCGTTCGTAAGTGTCGAGGTTGGTGTGCCAGGTGTGCGTGCCGTATTCAATCGGGTCTTGCCCCAAGCCGATGCCGGGCAGTCCGGCGGCGTTGAACGACGTGTGATCTGAGCCGCCCATCGCACGGCTGCGCGCGGCCATCACGCCGCCGAAGCCAAAATCGGCGAAGGGTTTTAGCGCTTCTTTCAAACTTGTCGGGCCGTCTTCGGGGCCGAAGACCGAAGCCATACGCGGTCGGCCTGTGCCGGAATCAATATTGAAGTAGCCGCCGAATTTCGAGAATTCCGGCTTGGGGTTTTCCGCCGTACCGAAATGCTGTTTCACGTAAGCCTGCGAACCCAACAAGCCTTGCTCTTCGCCGCTCCACAACGCGACGCGAATCGTGCGGCGCGGTTGCACGCTGAGCGTTTTCAAGATACGCGCGGCTTCCATCATCATCGCGCAGCCAATCGCGTTGTCAGTCGCGCCGGTCGCCGCGTGCCACGAATCTAAATGTCCGCCGAGCATGATGACTTCGTCGGCTTTGTCGGTGCCGGGGATTTCGGCAATCGTGTTGTAAGAAGTTTTGCCTTCGGGATAGAAGCGATTGACGACGTTGAATTCGAGTTCGACCGGCGTGCCATCAGCCAGAATGCGCGTGATGCGTCCGTAATCTTCGTTGCTCACGATCACGGTGGGCAGCGCCTTTTTCGGATCGAACGTGCGATTGTTGAACGCGCGAATCTGCCGATGTTCACGGCCTCCGTCATTGACGCGCAACACCGCGCCGCTCTTGATAAGAAAGGCGTCGAGCGCTTCAGCCACTTGCGTAGCCGTCAACGGTTTCGGCTGCCCTTCGGCTACGGGTTGTTGCTGAGGGCCGCCTCCGCCGGGGCGACCGCCGAAGCCGCCGCCGGCCATACGTTGTGCCAACATCTGGTCATCCATTCGCAAAGGGTTCTGCATAAAACGCACCATCGGGCTTTGATGTTTGCCAACAAGTACGATCTTGCCTTTGACCTTGTCGGCTTGCGCGGCGAAATAGTTGTCGAGCGCCGCTTGGTTCGGATTGTCAGGCAGCGTGAGTTGTAAGACTTGCGCGCTCACCGTGCCGTTGGTGCCGGGCGTCCACGCCAGCACTTCGCACGAGAGCGTCTCTTTGATCGGCGCGACGATAAAAGCCGAAGTGCGTTCGTTCGCCCAACCATCGTGTCCGAAATCCCACGGTTCGAGATGCGCGTTCGCCATGCCCCACGCAGTCATTTGCTTGACCGCCCAGTCCGCCGCCGCTTTGTGATTGGGCGAACCCGTCAGGCGCGGGCCGTAAACATCAGTGAAGTAATGCAGCGTCCGCATGATCTGCGAATTATCCATCGCTTCTTTGCGGATGCGGGTTTGGATTTCTGTCTCAGTGGTTGAAAGAGATTGTGGTGTAACCGTCGCGTTGAGCAATACGACAAGGCTCAACAACGCTCTAGTAAAAAGAGGAGCGCGCATGTGTTTTTTGACCTTCCTTGATTGAATGATTGGACTGCGAGAAGACGCCGTCATTTTATGCAGGACGCTATAAGGCGTAAAGCGGCCACCAGAAAAAGCGCAAGGCCGTTTATTGAACGAAGCCGCTGATGAATTCGAAATACTGACGGCGTCCGCCGCGTTTCTGCCAAAACTCGATAGATTTCTTTATGCGCTTGAGACAAGCCAATAGTTCTTCGACCGTGAGTTGGCCTTCGGGAATGTTCACAGCATCGTCGCCATATCCCAACGCCTGCCGACCGAGATTGAATTCGCACATGGCTTTGACGCTGTCGAAGGCTTCCTGTTCGTGCTGCTGCAAACCCGACGGGCTGTAGGTGCGGCCTTGCGTTTCGGCGTTGTAACTTTTGATAAGTTGATCAACCACGAACAGTGCCGCGTGGTCGTTCATCTTGGCGTTGTTTTTGTAGCAAGTGACATAAGCAAATTCGAGGTTTTGCAACACCATCAAATAGTCTTCTTCTACAAAAGCCATCGCTGCCCTTCCTTGAGAAAAATGTAGCCGCCCGACCTCGACAAGTTGGGCGGCTACGTTTGAATTGGAGACTGACCGTAGGCAGTCAGCGGAAGTAAATCAATAAAAGCTATTTCGTAGCGATCACGATTTCGTTGGCGCGTACGTGATGCAATTGCGACTGCGCGACTTGCGCAGAGGCGTTCACATTCGTGCGCAGTTGGAACGTGCGTTCTTTCAGCACGGCGTTTTCGCTTTGCGCCGAAGCGACCAGGCTTTGCGTATAAGTCCGCGCGCCATGCGCCAGATTCGCCTTTTCGCGCGTGCGAACCATCGTCGAAAAAGCCAACAGCAAACCCGCGAGCGCGATCATGCCCAGCCAAACATAACTGGGAATCGTCGGCACAAAGGCTACGACTTGTTGCCAAATTGATACGCCAGCGGTTTGGGCGGACGTTTGCGAATAATTAACTGAGTACAAATTTGCTACCTGTTTCAAGCAACACCTCCAAATCCTGTTTTGAATGCGTCTCGGCATAACACCGCACCACCGGTTCAG
>JAYSVR010000310.1:0-17379 GCA_043718445.1 Acidobacteriota bacterium
CTGCACCTGTTCGGCTTGGATCACGCGCGGCTGGTCTATCACTCCAACGGCCGCGAGCAGCGCCTCATCGACGGCCGCCCCGCGCGGATCGTAAGCGACGTGCTCGCGTAGCGCAGTGCCTTCGCCAAACGATGCGGAACGGCGACAGTTACTTGATCCAGCTTGGTCCGGCGAACACCGCGTCCACGGCGGCGAACGTGGTGCGGCGGGTGCCTGCGGCGAGTGTTTCGTACATCAAGTCGCTCTCCGCGCCGTGGTCGTGTAGATCGTTTCGGCCTAGCGTGTGGCCCAGTTCGTGCATTACGGCGGTGAGTAGGTCCATCGTGCGCGCGGGGGTGACGAGGGTGGCTGGGGGGGAGAGTTTTTTCGGGCCGTATTCGGAGTCGTGGAAGGGGGTGGGGTCGATGAACCAGCCGTAGCCGGCGGCGTTCACGTCGAGCGTGATGGTGCGCGGTGTGGCCAGGCCGAGCGTTGCGCCGGGTAGGTCGGCGATGGCGAAGGTGACGGTTGACAGTTGTTTCACCTGCGCCGGTGTGAGTCCTTGCGCGGCGAGCCGTGTGATGGCGGCCTCGACGATGGGAGCGAGTTGGGCCGTGGTTAGCGCGGCTGGCTTGGGCGCGGTCGATGGGGCTACCCCCCCGGCGGCCAGGAGGCAACTGCCCACGGTGGCGTTGGCCGAGAATTCCGACGTGTTGCCGGCGCCGGCGTTGTCGGTGGCGGTGGCCACGATCTGCGTGCCCAGGATCGCGCCGCCGGCCGGAATGCTGGCGACTTGGCCCGGAGCGGTGTAGGAATCCGCACCCAGGAACGTTTTACCTTCTTGATTGGCGGCGTCGGCAATGAAGAATTCGACCCGGATCGGGAACGTCGAAAACGGCGCGATCGACGGCACCGAGTACGTGATCATCAGGTTCGGGCCGCACAAACCGACGCTGGAAAAGACCGGGAAGTTTTGCAGGTTGTTGACGCCGATGTCCGGGTCGTTCGCATCGTTGGCGGTCACGCCGGTCGCGCCCAGGTCGATCCCCAGCCCGCCGTTGGAGAACGTCGAGTTTTTCAGGATGACGTTGCCCGTGCCGCTCCCCGACACCCCCACTCCCGCCTGGGTGTTGAAGGCGAGCGTGTTGCTGGCCCCGGCCGCCGTCCCCCCCACGGTGTTGGCCGAGCTGTTGGCGATCCGCACGCCGTCGAACGTGTTGGCCACGTTCAACAACCCCGTGACATCCGTGCCGATGAAATTGCCTTGCAGCAGGTTGCCCGTGCCGCCGGTCGTCAGTAGCAGCACGCCGTGCTGGTTGTTGCCGGAGATGATGTTCCGCGCCGCCGCCGTCGTGCCGCCGATCGTGTTGGACGCCGCCGCGCCGTCGATCTGCACGCCGCTGAGCGTGTTGCCCACGTCGATCGCGCCCGTCACGTCGGTGCCGATGAAATTGCCTTGCACCAGCGTACTCGTCGTCCCGGCCGCCGAGAGATACACGCCGCGCTGCCCGTTGCCGGAGATCACATTCCGCGCCTCGGCCACCGTGCCGCCGATCGTGTTCGACGGCGCGTTGGCCACCACGACGCCGCTCAAGCTGTTCCCCACGGCCGCGGTACCCGCCGCGTTGGTGCCGATGAAGTTGCCCCGCACGAGATTGCCGGTCGAACTGGCGTTCGTGATCTCGACGCCGTAGCGGTTGTTGCCGGAGATCACGTTCCCCGCGCCGGCCGCCGTACCGCCGATCGTGTTCGTGGCCGAATCGGCGATCAACACGCCGTCCAGCGTGTTGCCCACGTCGATCGTTCCCGTGCTGTCGGTGCCGATGTAATTGCCTTGCACCTGCGTGCCAGTGGTGGCGCTACCGCCAATCCCAATGCCAAACTGTCCGTTGGCCGAGATGATGTTACGTGCGCCTGCCGCAGTGCCGCCAATCAAGGTGTTGGGGGAATTGCCGAACACATCGAGGCCCGCGCCGCCGTTGCCGAGCGCGGCGGTTCCAGCCGCATTCGTGCCAATCAGATTGCCTTGAAGGCTGGTGTTAGGGCATGAGGCAATGGCCACCGCAGAGCCCAGATTGCCGGAAATCAGATTGCCTTCGCCCACTGCCGCGCCGCCGATTTGGTTGTTGGCCGCGCCGGCTTCCATGAACAGCCCGGCATTATTGGCAAGCGCCGCCGTGCCTGCGGCGTTGGTGCCGATGGAATTGCCTTTGACCTGATTGCCGGTCGTGCTGGCTCCGATAAGAAAAAGACCTACGCCACCATTGCCTGAAACCAAGTTGCCCGCGCCAATTCCGCCTATCGTATTGTTCGTGCCAGCGAGACTGATGCCATTGAATTGATTGCCCACCGCCGTTGTGCCGGTCGCATCCGTGCCGACGTAATTGTTTTGGACGGTATTGTTGTTGGCGGCATTGACGACGATCCCGTGTCCGAGATTGCCCGAAACCAGATTGCGCGTGCTGACGGTCGGGCCGCCAATCAAGTTATTCGCCGTTCCATTGCCGAGTTCGATACCGGTTAATCCGTTGCTGACGGCGGCTGTGCCTGCGGAATTCGTGCCGACATAATTGCCTTGGATCGTGTTGTTATTCGTGCCGATCAGGATGCCCAGTCCGGTATTGCCGGAAATCACATTGCGCGCGCTGCTGACCGTGCCCCCGACGGTGTTGCCGTTGGCGCTGGCGCGAATCAGGACGCCGCTAAAGCTGTTCGCCAACGCTGTCGTACCTGCTGCGTTGGTTCCAATCAAATTGCCTTGAATCTGGTTGCCAGTGGAAGCGGCGCCATCAAGCAAGACGCCTTCTTCGTTGTTGCCGGAAATCAAATTGCCCGCGCTCGCCGTCGTACCGCCGATGATGTTGTTAGGCGAATCGCCCACCGCTACACCATTGCCCGCGTTGCCCAAGTCGGTCGTGCCCACCACATCGGTACCGATGTAGTTGCAACTGACCGTATTGCCGCCGTTCGTCAACAACAACACGCCATTCGACAAGAAGCGATTGATGACCAGCCCCTTGACCGTACTGTTGCCCGCCGTGACGAACAAACCCGCGCCGCCGCCCGTGCCTGCGCCATTGAGTTCGATCTTCAAGCCGCCCGCCGTCGTGCAACTCGCGCCCGCTTGCGTCGTGCCGTCAAGAATGACCGGCGCGGTGATCGTCGGCAGTTGCGAAGTAGGCGCAATGGTATGCAGCCCCGCGCCCGGAATGGCGAAGGCGATCGTGTCAGTGCCGCTGCCCGCTGTGCAGGCGTCTACGGCCGTATCGGTGTTGGCGGCCTGGATGGCTTCGCGCAAGGTGCAATTGCCGTTGACAGTATCGTCGTCCGCCGTCGTGTTTACGGTGATGGTGGCGGCGGCTCCGGCTACGGGACGCAGCCACGGATGGGCCAACAGGCCGAGCGCAAGCAGGCTGCTCGCACAAAGCGTGACAAAGAATGCTGATGAAAAACGCTGGTTCAATATACCTGGCATAAAGGGTGACTCCTGATTGGGATGGTTCTGCCCGCAGATGGAAGTCGAACAGCCCGGCGCGTGCTGACGACCGGACGGGTGAAATCCGCTGCGGATTGAATTGTCTGGTTGTCCGAAGCGCTGTCTGACAAGACCAAACGCGGCGTAGTTGAAGCCGAGCTTCACGCGTCATTGCTTGCCTAAAAATGAATCTGCGCGGCGGCAGTTTAAGCGGTGCAATCACAGCCGACATTGATCTGGCGCAAGTCACTGCTTGATCCAGATCAATTCACCGCTGATTGAAGCAATTGCCGCGCGTGAACAAAGCGCCGTGCATGAGAGGAAACGTAATCGGCGCGGCTGACCGGACAAATTATTTTTCGTGGTGTGAAAAAAAGTTGGAAGGCGTAATGAAGAGATCAGGTGCGAATGGCGGCGGCGCGTGGGCCTACGGCGCGTGCCTAAGTTTCACGCTGAATACAAGCGAAGCTCGCAATTACGGAAAACTTTATTGCTGAAGCGCTTCCTTTCTTTGCCGCCAACCGGGAATGCCCGTCATTTTTTGTGGAGCCTGCCAGGAACCAGACCGCACGATAAGCCGTAGCGCAAGCTGCCGAGCTTGCGTTGCGTGATGAGTTAGCCCTTTCGTTGCCACAGATGCCTTGCCAAGCGACGTATGGCAAGGCACCTGATTCCAATCAATGGGCTAAATGACAACGCAACGCAAGCTCTGCAGCTTGCGCTACGGTGCATCACGTTCTCTTTTCTTCCACACGGCGCAAAGTGTTGACGCGCGTTCGTCATCGGACGTGTGGTAGATTCCGCGCCGGAGGTTACGTTATGGAACAAACCATCAAGTTTGAGATCAACAAAGACGAGGCAGCGCACTTGAGCCAGATGCTTGAGCAATGTGTGAAGGTATTGCGCGAATCGAATGAATACGGCGCGCGCATGGCAATAGAGATTGCCCAACTCAAAGCCGAGACGCGGGCAATGCTCAAACAACTAGGGGAACAGCTCAATGTTGAAACAGGCTTATGAAGTCCTCACCCAGCTTTTCACCATCGCACAACGGGTCAACAAGCACGATGAAGAGATTCGGGAATTTTGGCGGGAATTACGCGCCAACACAGCCGTAAGCACCCGCTTGTATTATGACCAAGCGCGTCTTCACGACGAATTTCAACGGCTGGCCGAACGCGCTGCTGACGAACTCAAGCATCAGACGGAACGCGAAGCCGAAGCCGCAAGTTGTTTCAAGCACAAGTCGAAATCCAATTGCTGCGCGCAGGTCGCTCTTTATCGCCCGCTGCCGAAGCCCAGCCGGTCGCGGCACTTTCCGCGCCGTCTCAGCCAGATGAAATCGCGCTGTTAAAAACGCAGGTGATCGAGTTATGGGCCGCCATCCGCAAAGCCGAAGCACAGCGCGCGCACGATCAAGCCGAAATCGAAACCCTCAAAGCTCAAGTCGCCACGCTGCTGTCTGAACCGCCCAAGAAAGATTCCTGACTTTCTCCCGCTATCGTGACTGGCGCGCCTGCACATCCGCCATCGTCGCAGCCCGCCATACGCGTGTTTCCTTCGCGCTGGATGAAAACAGCGTTTGCCCATCAGGCGTGAAAGCGACTTGCCAGACGGGGCCGGTATGTCCGTGCAAAGTCGCCAGCAACGCGCCAGTTGCGACATCCCACAGGCGCACGGTTTGATCATCGCTGCCGGTTGCGAGTCGCCGTCCGTCAGGAGAAAAGGCTACGGCATAAACCGAATTGGCGTGGCCGGTCAGCGTGCGCAGCTCGCGTCCGGTGGCCGTGTCCCACAGCTTGGCGGTGTAATCCCAACTGGCGCTGGCGAGCAGCTTGCCGTCAGGCGAGAATTTGACGGCGAACACCCAGGCCCGGTGACCGCGCAAAGTCAGTAGTTCTTTTCCGCTCGCCACATCCCACACCTTGGTGGTGGTGTCATAACTGCCAGTCGCCAGCTTGCTGCTGTCCGGTGAAAAGCTGACACAGGGGATTTTATCTGCGTGGCCCTGCCAGTTCGCGCGTTCACGCCAATTTGCGGTGTCCCATAACTTGATGACCCGATCAGTTCCCGCAATGGCCAGAGTTCTTCCATCGGGTGAAAAATCGCTGGCGGTAACCGGTGAGCGATGCCCCTTGAGGATGGCAAGCGTTTTTCCACTGACGATTTCCAGCACTTCGACCATTGATTGGTCCGTCCTTCCGCTGAAAGCCAACTGCTTTCCATCCGGTGAAAGGCTGGCTGCGTTAGCGTCGATTTTGGGATAAGCGAAAATCTGCTGCCCCGATGACAAATCGCACATCACCATTTGGCCGCTCGCCTTGTTATTCGCCAGATACGATTTTCCGTCCGGTGCAAGTGCTACATAGCTCACGCCATCGAAGACCGATTGTCCCGCCCGCAATTGAGCAACCTCCCAGACCTTCACGCGTAACGCACGCATACAGACGGCGGCCAGATATTTGTTGTCGGGCGAAAAGACGGGGCTGAAGGTTTGGCTTTCGTTGCGCACCGTCGTCAGCAACTTGCCCGTTTGTGTATCCCACGAGCGCAAGGTTCGGTCATCGCTCCCCGTCGCCAGCAGCTTGCCATCGGAGGAAAGCGCGGGCGTTTCGACATTGTCCTGATGGCCGGTAAAAACGTGTAGGAGCTTTCCGCTACTGATGTCCCAAACGCGTGTCAGGAAATCTCGTGTAGGCAGGTAGAACCGCTGTCCGTCGCTTGAAAAGAGATAGCCAGTAGGGTCATAAGGCGTCAATGCACGCGAATGTTTGCTTTGCGGATCGAACCTGCTAACTGTGCGCCCGGTCACGACATCCCATAATTCCCACTGGCCATCTTTGCGCGTCAAACAGAAGAGCCTGCCGTCCGGCGCATAGAGCGCGGGGCCATCTTTAACCACGTCAAGTTTGAGTGGAAGTAAATATTCTGCCGTCAATTGGCCGGTATCTGTGTCATAAACTCTGATGGGTTGATCAATCGCCTTAAGAGCCACTCTTTTGCCATCCGGTGAAAGAGTGGGAGAAGCAAAACCAACGATAGCCGACGGCAATTCGGCGATCATCCGCCGGCTGGAATAATCCCAAATTCCAATCTGCCCGAAATACCCGCCTGCGACCAGTTTCTTGCCATCATTGGAGATCAATAGTTTGTACACGCCTTCTGAAAACGTGGCGAACAGCCCCAGCGATTGGCCGCTCCGGGCGTCCCACATTTCAATGCGACCATCGCGGCTGCCGGTCAAGATCGTTTTGCCGTCCGGGGTGTAAATCACCGTCGGCACCCAGGTTTGATGTGGCAACGTGAATTTTTCAGTGTGCAGCAGCTTCCACAGCGCGAACCATTCAAAGCCGCGCCATTCATCGCTGCGTGTGCCGGGACGATGACGCTCCAATAATGCATCCATCTGCACCAGATTGCCTGCGCTCCAATCGGCTCCAGTTTGGCGCATGTCGGCGGCGTAAAGTTGGTAACGCTGTTCGCGTTCCCTGCTGCGCGAAGCCCGCAACTGCAAGCCCGTTACAATAGCGACCATCAACAGCGTCAACGCCAACAAACTCGCCATCGTCACGAAGGCGCGATGGCGCTGCACGTATTTCCCCACGCGATAGCGCCGCGTCGCCGGACGCGCCGTAACGGGTTCGCCGTTCAAGTGGCGCAGCAGGTCGTCGCTGAGTTGGTCTGCGGTGGCGTAACGCGGCGCGAGGTCTTTGTGCAAGGCCTTGAGCGTGATGTTGTCGAGATCGCCGCGCAGTTCAGCCAGATGAACGCTGGGGCGCGGCGGTTCGGTTTCGGTCACGGCGCGCATTTGTTCGGTGAGCGAATCGGCGCTCTTGCCATAAGGCCGCGTGCCGGTCAGCAGTTCGTAAAGCAGCACGCCGAGCGAATAAACATCGCTGGCGGTCGTGATCGGTTCGTTGCGAATCTGTTCGGGGCTGGCGTAAAGCGGCGTGAATGGTTGCACGCCCCCGCTGGTCAGCGTCGCCTGGTAATGGCCGCCTTCGAGCAACTTGGCGATGCCGAAATCGAGCAGCTTCGGCACGCCGTCCGCCGTGACCAAAATGTTGGTCGGCTTGAGATCGCGGTGGACGATCAAATTGCGATGGGCGTATTGCACGGCGTCGCATACGGTGCGAAAGAGGTTAAGGCGTTCGATGATCGTGAGGCGATGCGTGCGGCAGTAGGTCGTGAGCGGTTCGCCCGCGACATATTCCATCACCAGATAAGGCCAGCCTTCCGGCGTCGTGCCGCCATCGTGCAGCCGCGCGATGTTTGGATGATTGAGCCGCGCCAGAATTTCACGCTCGCGGTGAAAGCGTTCGATCATCTCGCGGCCTCCCGTAGGCCAAACGAGTTTGAGCGCGACCGGTTGCTGGTGTACTCCGTCAATGCGTTCGGCCAGATAGACCGCGCCCATGCCGCCGCTGCCCAGTTCGCTCGTCAAACGATATGGCCCGATTTCGCGTCCGGGATGCAGCCCCGCCAAGCTGGCTTCATCCGGCCAGTCGAACAATTCATTGACCGGCGTTTCGAGAAAGACTGACGCCTCACAATGCTGTTGCAACAAGGCTTCTACTTCGGCGCAAACGGTTGGGTCAGCGATGCGAACGTTGTCCAACAAACGCGCCTGTTCCGCCGGAGCCAATTCGAAGGCTTCGTCAAAAAGCTCTTTCACTCGTTGTCGTTGAGCAGAGGTCATAACGGAGATTGAATGTAGAACAAGATGGCATCTTGTTCTACATTCAATCGCAGAAACGCAAAGCGCAGGCAAAAGCGGACATGAAATCTTCAGCACCGATTTTCGCCCCGCGCGATTCATCGTATATTGCGGTCGCCAAATTCACTCCACCGCATTAACACTTGGCACCCTTGAGATTGAACCTATGCCGAAAGATTTAGAACTTGAAGAGGTCGAGATTACGCTCTTGTTGCAACAACATCAGGCGGGCGACAAAGCGGCGCTGCATCGTTTGCTCCCGTTCGTTTATGGCGAATTGAAATGGTTGGCGCGCGCGAACCTGAAAGGCGATAACGCTTCGTGGCATCCGACCAAGCTGACGCACGAAATCGTACTGCTGCTGTTTAACAAGCCCTTGCCTGATTTCAACGACCGCGAACATTTCTTCAACACGATCAGCTTGATGATGCGACAACTGTTGATTGACGCCGCGCGTAACCAGCACGCGCTCAAACGCGGCGGCGAACAGATACGGCTTTCATTGGACGAAGTGGCGTTGACGGCTACGCCACAAACAGAGTTGCTGCTTGTGCATGAAGCTGTTCACGAACTGGAACGCGAATATTCGCGCCCCGCCAAAGTCGTAGCCTTACGTTATTTCGTGGGACTGAGCGTGACCGAAACGGCACAGGCATTAAGCGTGACCGAACGCACCGTGAGGCGCGATTGGGAGTTTGCGAAAAGCTGGCTTTTGAAATACCTGCGACCAAAAGCCAAACGCGGCTGACGCAATATTTTGCTTTAAGGATTCGGCGCGTTCAGTCGTTGAATCAGTTCACGCAACGGCGTGAGATCGTAGCGCATGTGATGCTTTTGCAAATGGGCGAGAAACTTTTCCAGGCGCGGTTGCAAGGCTCCATCAGATGCGGTTTGCAAGATCAATTCGGCGCGTTCCAGCAAGGGCGGCAAGGTGATGAGTTGTTCGTCAAGCAGGTAAAAGAGAAACAACCAATCTTTATCGCGGCCTGCCATCAGCTTGCTGACGGCAACATCGTAAAGCTCAAGACAACGAGCAATGGTTTGGCCGTTCTCGTCAACCAACGGCTGTAAACGGTCTTTCCATCCGGGCGGCAGTGTGACGGTTGCCAGCCCCAACGCATCGGCGTATTTCCCTGTTCGCTTGAAAAACTCACTGGTGACGCCCATCAAGGCATTCACTTTCGTCATCAACTCAAGGCTGTATGGCCCCAGCAAAAAATCCGCTTCTACAGATCTTCTCACTACGTCGGGAACTTGTTCTGTGACGGCGTAAAGGCAATGCGAACCGACAATCACTAACTCGGTTGGCCCAGTGATGGTTTTGACTTGTTGAATCAAATCAATGAATGCTGGTTTCTGCATGGCTCCTCCAAAGTGCAAGACTCTCTTCGTTCGTTAAATAACCAGCAAACGGCGTTGAAGAACGCAGCCGTTGCCCTTCGTCGGTATCTTCGAGAATGATAGCTAATAGTTCCGGCACGGTTTTGGTGTTGAGCAGTTGCTGCCATTCCAACAGTGCCAAATCTGAGCCACTGCCTTCGTGAATGGGCATCCACCGTTGCAGGTTCTCGCGGGCGTCACGCAAGACCGCTTCAGGGTTTGCTTGCAGGCGTTCAGCCACGAGGCGGTGATAGTCCAACGCCACCAAATCAATAAACCGTTGTGAACCAATCGGTGCAAGTTGTGCAGCAGTGCTTGTCATCGCGCTCATCATAACCTTTCCCAAGCCTTGAGCGGAACGCCGTCAATGCAGCTCGCGCGCTTGATGCAAAAGCCGCTTCATCTGCTCGACCGTTTTGACGTAGCCCGCTTCAGCCGCGAGGTTTTTCAATTCGTTGGGGTCGCGGTCGTAATCATAAAGCTCAACGCCTTTGCGGCCTTCGTCCCACTCGGTGTAACGATAACGTTCGTTGCGAATGCTGTAGCCCATAAACGGATTCGCCGCGTTCGCGCCGCCTGCGCGCCGCACCTGCGTGAGCGCGGGCTTGTCCCACTTGGCTTTGGCGTGCTTGAGCAGCGGGCGCAGGCTGCGTCCGGCGAGATTCGTCGGCGCACCAGTCAAGCCGCATACATCAGCCAGCGTCGGATAGAGATCAACGAACTCCACCGTACGCGGCGAAGCCTGATTCGCTTTCACACCCGGCCCCGCGATCAACAGCGGATTGCGCGCTACGACTTCAAACAAGTTCTGTTTCATCCATTGCCCGTGTTCGCCGAGCGCGTAACCGTGATCGCTCCAAAAGACGATCAACGTGTTGTCGGTGAGCTTGAGGCGGTCGAGCGCGTCGAGCAGACGGCCTACGTTAGCGTCGAGAAAGGTGATCGAGGCGTAATAAGCCTGAATCGCTTCGCGCAATTTGAGCGGCTCTAAACCGTAATGCGGCTTCGCCAGCGAGCGCGCGGCGGGCAGCACCTTGTCAATGTCTTCAGGCTTGAACGAAGGCGCAGCGATTTTCTCCAGCGGATACAGATCGAAATACTTTTTCGGCGCGACGTAAGGACAATGCGGACGATAGAAACCGGCGGCGATGAAAAAGGGCTTGCTCTGATTGGCTTCGAGCAACTTGATGGTTTCGAGCGCGACCTTGCCGTCGGTGTGCTGTTCGTCAGGCGCGGGCGAAGCGTAAAAAGCCAGCGCGCTGCCCAAGCCGGTTTTGGTGTGATTGATGATGAGCGGCTCTTCGTCTTTGTCGATGCCGCGCGGATTGATGCGCACATTCCACGAAGGCGCGTCATCCAAGCCATCCGTACCGATCTGCCCGGGGTTGCCGTAGTGATACAGCTTGCCTACGCGGGCGGCGAAATATCCGTTGCGCTGGAAGAGTTGCGGCAGCGTGACTACGTCAGGCAGGACCGAACGAAAATGTTTTTGCAGGTCATAGACCGTCGTCGTGTCAGGCCGCAAGCCCGTCAGCAACGAAGTGCGGCTGGGGCTGCACAGCGGATATTGATTGTAAGCCCGATCAAACCGCACGCCGCGCCGCGCCAGCCGGTCGAGATTGGGCGTCTTGATGAACGGATGCCCATAAGTGCCAAGATCGTTATTCAAATCATCGGAAGCGATGAAAAGTACGTTGAGTTTACGTTGGGCGGGCTGGCTGAATGCCAGCGCGCTGACCAAGCAAAGACACAATGCTGCGAAGAAAAAGTTTTTCATGCGATTACGCTTTCAGGTTGAATTGGATACTGCCGCGAAGAAAAGTACACGCAGTATAAACCAAGCTCGCCGCTAGCGGGGTTGCAGGCGATACATTTTCTCATCATTGAGGATTGGCGAAGCATGGCTCTGCTTGCGGCTGCGGCACGAGGCTGGTATTTCTCCCGCCGCGATGAACAAAGCCATCCGAGTCCATTTCAGCCGCAATGCTCGCAAGACGGCGGTAGCCTTGCTGGGACGCATCGTGCCTGCTGAGCAATTAGCTTATTTGGCAGGCGCATTGGATGGCGCGGTCGTGCAGGTTTCCGCGCACGGCGAGTCGCTCTTCTTTGACGTGCAGCACCCAGAGATACTGTTTCAGCAACGTCGGTTGGCGAAAGATGAGTTGGGGCGGTTGTACGTGCGCAACCTGTATTTTGAAAAACAGCCGTGGGGAAAACCGCTGATGGGTTTGCGCGCTTTGATGCGACAGATCGAAGCAGGGCAAGTCCTCGGCATCAGCTATCTGAGCCTTTCTGCCATTGGCGAGGCAGACTCTGATGGATTCAACGGTTATTACACTTGGGCGCGCTACGGTTTTGACGCAGAACTGCCGTTGGACGTGCAAGCGCGCTTGCCGGAGGAATACGCTGGAGTGAAAACGCTGAACGAGTTATTCCAACAAGGCGGCGCGGAAGTTTGGCAACGAAGAGGCGTACCGATGGAACTGGCGTTCGCACTCACGCCCGGCAGTAGTATGATGCAAACTCTGAATGCGTATCTTGCGCAACTCAAAAAGGAAGGTCGTTGGTCATGACGAGATTGGATTTTATTTCGGTACTCAGTGAAGAAGAATTTCTCCGCGCTCAGGCGGATGGCGATTTCAATACCGGACTTGTTTATGAGGAGTATGTTGCAGGATGCCATCGGTTGGATGCGTTCGCCAAGAAACAGCGCGCGGCAATGGACCCATTTGACCGCGCCATCATCGAAGCGCGCGAAGCCGACTTTCGTCGTCGCCGCCAAGCCCGCGCTGCTTAACGTCATCACGCATTCATCAAAAGCAAAAAGCCGCTTCCTTCACGGAATGCGGCTTTTTGCTTTTACGCCTTGCTCATCCAAATAACTCAGAACCGCAGCCGCAAGTGAAACTCGATCTGGCGCGGATCGAAGGTTGCCATCGAGTGCGTGCCGTAACTGTCATTCGTGCCCAAACCCGGAATGCCGCCGTTGAGTACGCTGACGTTCGTGCCGCCTAAAGCACCTGCGAACGAAGGGCGGAATTGCGTGCGGTTCAAAAGGTTCGAGGCTTGCGCCGACAACTGAAACTTGACCTTTTCAGTCACGCTGAACACACGGTCGAGGCTGAGATTGAAATTGTTCAAGCCCCATTGCCGCAGGTTGCCGAACGAAAAGGCGGAAGTGCCGTTCCAGAAATTGTCTGCGAAATACAACAGGTTGCCTGCCGCGTCTTTGAGCTGGTTGCCCGCCGCGTCTTTTTGCGACAGGAAGGCTCCGCGAAAGGCGTCGGGGTTGTATTTCAAGAAGCAGCGATTGCACGGGCGGAGGCTGCGTCCGCTGGGTAACGTGACCGTCGTATTGCCGTCGTACCAACGTTGCAAGGCTTTCGGCACTTCGAGGTCTACGCCGTCAACGCGCAGGGTGCGGCCATTGAGCGCGCCGCTGTTCGCGCCGGTGATAATCATCGGAATGCCTGCTTGCGCGATATATGTCCCGCCGAATTGCCAGCCGCCCGCCAGCGCATTGCCCAGCTTGCCCGCGTCGAAATGTTTGCCTTTGCCGAACGGCAGCGCATAGACAAACGAAACGACAAACCGATGCGGCACGTCGGTTGAAGCGTAACCGTAGTTTTCTTTCAGGTTGCGCAAATCAAGCAAGCCACCGTTGTAACCAAACCCGCCGTCGGCAAAGCCGTTCGATTGCGCTTCTGACGATTCAAGCGCGAGCGTTTTCGACCAAACGTAATTGGCATTGAACTGCAAACCTTGCGCAAACGAACGCGTTACGCTGGTTTGCAAAGAGTTATAAGTTGACCAGCCGTTTGTCATCACCAGGCCCGAGCCCGACAGCGCCGGATAAGCTTGCAGCGTTTGCAGGCGCGTCATCGTGCGGTTGCGCAACGGAGCCGCACCGAAATTGATGAGCGTGCCCGTCGCCGGTTGAAAAGGATTTTGCACTACGTCATTGCACAGAGAACCTGTGCCATTGCGCGTGATGTAATCATTGCGGCATTTCGTCAATTCTGCCGGGTCAATGAATTGATTCGAGTTGAGCGACACGCGCGAAACCGGCAGGTGGCTGCCTTTCGAGCCGACGTAAGCGACCGACGCAAGCCAGTTTTTGCCAAAGCGCCGCTCGACAGTCAGATTCCATTGCTGCTGATTGGCGTTCTTGTAACCCTTGTTCGTGAAATAAGCGAAGTTGTTCACGCCGTAATATTCCGGCGCATCGGGCTTCGCGCCCGTCGGTGGAATGATGACGTTGACCTGATTGAAACGGCCTACGGGTTTGCCCAACGGATTCGTGCCGTAGGCAATCGCGTTGTCGTTGATCGTCGTCGGCGCGAAGGCTTCCATCCCGTAAAAACCGCCCGTGCCGAAAAAGCCGGTGTTCGATGGCAAGTAAGTCAAACCGTAACCCGCGCGCACGACCATGTTCTCGCGTACGCGCCACGCCAGCCCGATGCGCGGGCCGAAGTTGTCATACTGATTTTCATAGAGGTTGCGCGACGCGCCGTTGTTACCGGGAAAGACCCACGTGCCAAGCATGCCGAACGCGTTGCGCTGCGTGATGTCAATCGAACGCACGCGATTGAATCGGTCGGTCAAGCCGGGCTGCAAGTCCCAACGCAGCCCGATATACAGATTGAGTTTGTCGGTCGCCTTCCAATCGTTTTGCGAATAGAGCGCAAGATATTTTTGCGCGAAAGCCGGTTTCGGATTGCGCGCGCCGTTGACCTGAATGCGGCCTGCGCCTAACAAAGCCGAGGCCGGTTGCCAGCCCGAAGTCGCGGCGGTTGCGGCGGGGCCAACGTTAATCGCGTCGCCGAAAGTGTTGACGTATTCGCGCGTGAAATCCTGCCGCGAGATGATGTTCACGGCGTTTTCGGGATCGTCGTAATTCGACAGATAAGTGCGGAATTCGCCGCCCGCTTTCAACGTCCAACGACTGAGTTGCACGGTCACGCTGCCATTCACGTTGTGATTGGTTTGGCCTTCTTCTTTGTAAAGCGAACCCGTGCGACTCAGCGGCGCGAGGTTGCCGCCCGCGCCGAATTCGGGCGCGGCACTCGGCACGGCGATGATCGCCTGAATGTTTTTTGGAATGCCGAACTGATCGTAATCAAACGGCTCTGTGCCCGGATAGGCTTTGTTGACGGTGAAGATTCGCGTCAGTCCATAGCGTACGTCGGCGATTAAACGCGGGTTGAAAATATACGTCATCCCGACTTGTCCATAAGGATTGTCATCACGGTTGGATTGGCCGAGAAATTGCGCCTGATTGTAAAACGGATTGTCAGCGCCCCACGCGCCCGGCGTCGTGATGCCGCCGCGATTGACGCCGAACGAACCGTAAAGCGAATGCGCGCCGAGCTTGGTGTCGAGGCGCGCGTTGACGCTGTTGCGCGAAAAAGTTTGCTGTCGCCGTGCGTAAAAGTTGTTCGTGCCGATGTTGTCATCGGGCGTGCGATTGGACAGCGGATAAAAACTCATCAGCTTCAAGATGTTCGGATCAATCAGATTCGCCACGCGGCGCAAGTCGGCGTTCGGAATGACTTCGCGGCGATATTGATTGGTGCCGACTAACACGGCGGTGTAAGGGTTGAACAACGTCAACGGCGTAGGCTGTCCATTCACCAGCACCCGCGTCGCGCTGAAATCGCCTACGCGTTCGGCGGCGGTGGGAACCGTACGCAAGAAATCAATTCCGCGTCCGTGTTTCAGCCCTTCGTAACTCACAAAGAAAAACAGCTTGTCCTGGCCGTTGAAAACTTTCGGAATCCACACCGGCCCGCCGATGCTTGCCGTGTAGCCATGCACTTTGAAAGGCGCGCGCGCGATGCCCCGCGCGTTGTTCTCAAACGTATTCGCGTTGAAGGCCTCGTTGCGCGCGCGATAAACCGCTGAGCCGTGATATTGATTCGTGCCGCTCTTGGTGGCGAGTTGGACTACGCCCGAACCGCGCCCGTATTCCGCCGAATAACTGTTCGTGATCGTCTTGACCTCTTGCAAGCCCTCTTGATTGGGAATGATCGTTGCTTCATTCCACGCCGAGCCTTGCACGCTCAAGCCATCCACTTGCACGTCGGCGCTAAAGGCCTGCGCGCCGTTGACCGAGATCGCTGAGAAGAAACGGCGGCCTTCTACGCCCAAGCCGAACGAATTGATATTGGTCGTGTCGTTAAAGCCCGCGCGCCCGACGACGCCGGGTTGCAGCGAAGCGTAAAACAGCGGGTTGTGATTGATGTTCGGCACGGCCTTGATCGTCGTCTCGTTGATCGTGCTTTGTACGGTCGGCGATTCGGTTTGCAACTGCGCGGCCTCGGCGGTGACTTCGATGACCGATTCGAGATTGCCGGTTTGCAACGCGATGTCCGACCGAATGGTTTGCGCCGTGCCGAGCGCAATGCCGTTGCGCTTGGCTGTCGCAAAGCCGTTCTTTTTCACCGTGACGCTATAACGTCCGGCGGCGAGATAAGGCACGACGAATTCGCCGTTGTCATTCGTCACGACGTTTTGCGTGAAGCGCGTTTCTTCGTCGGTGACGACGACCTCCGCGCCCGCAATGACGGCGCCGGTGGCGTCGGTGATCGTTCCGGTTAAAGCAGATGATTTGATTTGCGCTAATGACGTGGTGGTCAGAAGCAGCGCGATTGCCAAGGTTAATACGTACTTTTTCATGGTGGTTCCTCTGTTCTTGCGAACGTTTGTTAGTCAGGCGTTGAGCGGACGGCTTGGCTCAGTTGCCTTCTTCTTCACGGCAAGTTTCAAACCTGCGATAACTTTTTGTGCAATGCGTTCAGCGATTGCTTCTGTTGCCTCATCTGACACCGCCACTGGTTCAATCAGTTTTCGCAAGGCTTGATTGATTTCTGGCGCAATATTCGAGTCGGCGGCCTGGCGTTTGAAATGCTGCACAATGTCTTCATCCAGCAGCAGGTTCATTTTCACCTGCTTGGGCGGACGCATGCGCACCGTCAAGCGTCCCGCTTCTGCCTCGCCTTTTTCGTATGCGAGAACTTGTTCAAGAGATTTTTTAAGACGTTCGAAGTTTTCTTTTTTCATCTGATATACTTCCTGCCTTTCTGGGCTTCCTTCTTTATTCGTGCGGCGATGGCGGATAGCTGCTTTCGTTCCTCATCGCTCAAATCGTCTTGCTCGCGCTTGCTGAACAAATAAAGCAAGTGAATGCGCCCACGCAATTCAAAGTATAAGTACAAATAGCGAAAGCCTCCACTTTTTCCGCCTTTGCTGCGCGGGTCAGCTACGCGCGCTTTGCGTATGCCACCCAGTCCTTTCACCAGATCGCCGCGTTCAGGATTGAGCAAAAGATCGTCTTGTATTCGATAAAGCAATTCCAACTGGCTCGAACCAGCCAGTTCTGCCAGTTGCTCAACGAAAACTGGCGCTTCAATAAAGTTCAGCCAGTCTTCAAGCTCAGAGTTGTTCATACTCGCTTCCCTTGCGCCGGATCCCAATTCACTTTACGGCCTGAACGATAAGCTTCATTCGCCAAATGCGCGCCGATGATGACGCGACTGGCGAGTTCGACCGGCGAACGCGGTTGTTTGCGACTCTGCATGCAATCGAGAAAATTTTGCATGTGCGGCGTATTTTCATCCGTGATCGGCCACGTCTCGACCTCTTTGCGTTGCTTGTCATAACGCACCATCAGGTTGCGATGATTCTCTTGCACGATGCTGCCTTCCAAACCGTAAAACGCGCCACCGTCTGATTCCTGCCCGTTCATGAATTGCACCATAAAGACCAGCGAGAACGTGCCGCAATCCATAATCGCGTGTACGTTGTCGGGCGTTTCCCAATCCATGTT
>JAYSVR010000032.1:0-2856 GCA_043718445.1 Acidobacteriota bacterium
GTTGCCCTTGTCTTCGTCGAGCGAAATGATGCGATGCTCGGTCATGAACTGGCTGTATTCCTCTTCGGAATTGACCAGTTCCTTTTTGGATTCGGAGAGTTTCAGGTTGAGAAATTCTTTCGCGCCTTCGACGCCTTGCGTGCGGCCTTCGAGCGACCACGAGATATATTCGCGCGCCATCGAGTTGGCGACTTCAGCGGCGAGCGCCGGATTGTAAGCGTCGAACGAAAGCGAGACGACGCGGCTCATGCGGCCTGAAGCTACGTCGTAACGGCTCTGAAAGCGATTGACGAGTTGCACTTCGCGTTCGTTTTCGCCGAGCGGCGTCTTCGCGCGAATCTGAAACTCTTCGTGTTGAGGCAAGCGCAGCTTTTGAATTACGCGCCGCGCGAGGTCGCGGCTTTGCAGAATTTCTACCTGCGTTTGCAGGTAAAGTGGATTGAAGACGTTGGCCGTTTCGACTTCCATAATGCGCTGTCCGCTGACGACGCGCTCAGTCTCTTTGCCAATCTCAACCTTTGTCGTAGCGCGATAAACCGGTCGCGTCAGCCAAGTCGCCGCCGCCACAATCGAAACCACCATCAGCAACGTAGACAAGATCGCCCACTTGTGCCGCTTGATGACGCGCCAGTATTCGCGCAATGAATTCTTTTCGATTTCGAGCGCAGGGTAGCGCGCATACGCCGCCGGATAGCCTGCGGGATAGCCGCCTTGCGACTGCGCAGGCACTCCGCCGTTGCGCGTCACCATACTTGTTGAAGTAGATGGCGGCGTCAGCGCGTTTCGATTGTCGTCTTGGTAATTCATTCAGGAAAAACTGTACCGCAACCTGTTAGGTTGCGGAGGCACTCGCGTTGCTTCAATTGTTTGGGTAAAAGAAGCCCCCGCAACCTAACAGGTTGCGATACGTTGTCTAACGCAAAATACCCCAACCCAACGCACTGGAGATGCCGCCCGTGAAAGCCTGTATTAAGGCTTTCACCTGTTTCGTGCCGGTCGCTTCGAGTACGAGTACGACATCGAAAGGCTGCAAGACCACGTCTTTGCGCGTGTCTTTTTCAATCGCTTCGAGATTGACGATTTGTTCGGTCGTGCGGCCATCTTGACCGCGTACGAGCTTGAGTTCGCGGCGTTTGGAATCAGGCATCAAGCCCCCCGCGAGCGCGAGCGCCTGCGTTAAGGTGAGGCGTTCTTTCATCGCAAACGAACCGGGCTTGCTCACATTGCCGGTGACATAAATCACTCCGGCTTCGGGCACGTTGACGATGTCGCCGTCGCGGATGACGCGGTTGAGTTCAGGCTGGCGCATCAACGCTTTCAGATCAATCGTTTCGATAGTGCTGTCGTCTTGCTTGCCTCCGCGTGTGTGTACGAGAAAGACGACTTCGCTGGCTTTGTCGTTCAGGCCGCCCGCCATTGCGATCAAATCGTAAAGCCGCAATTCGCGCGTCAACGAGATGCGTTTGGGTTCGCGCACGGCTCCGGCAATGGCGGCAGAAAGCGCGTTGTATTCTTCGATAAACACCGTGACTTGCGGCGCTTTGAGAATGGAAAGAAATTCCTGATTGAGCAGCGCGATGGCCTGCGTCTCGGTTAGCCCGCCTAAGCGCAAATCGCGTTCGATATAAGGCAAACGAATCGTGCCTTGTTCAGTAACCTTCACTTTGCGCTTGAGGTCGGGTTCGCCTGCGACCTCGATCAAGAGCACATCGGCGGGGCCGATGCGGTAATCAATACGGCTATCGTTGACGTTCGTTGCCGCAGGCGGATTGACCATCCGCGCACGTTCAGCGGTTTTGTCTTGTCCGAACGCCCCCGCCGCTAATAACGCCGCTGACAACAACGATAACAACGCGCAGCACACCACCGACACGCAGCGCGCATAACTTCTGAGCCAGTTAGTCATAGCTGTCCCTCACGAAAGAAATAGTACGAGAAACGTTGCGGGTGAGAAATCACGGGGGCGGGGCAAAAGGTCATTCGAAGCCGTCAATAACACGATGCGCCGGACACGCTCTCAAACAGAACGCTCCGGCGCATCGGAAAAATCAAAAGACAGAATACGTTTTAGAAACCGGGGCGGAATCCGCTAACGACGATGCCGCCGGGATTTACGTCATCGGCTTGCGCCGCTGCGATAATGCCCGCGACTGCGCCACCGATACCGGCAATGATCAAAGCTGCCAACGCACGCGGCGAAAGGCCTTCGTATTTGGTCGCTGCCAGCAAACGCGCGCATTTCGGAGCGCCCGCTTGTCCGACCGATGCCTGTTGGCCTTCGGCTACGAGTTCGGTTTTGGTCGGAGCAACGATCTTGGCATCGCTCTTCATTGCCGCAACGCGCGTATTGCCGCAAGTCACGTCAACCATCATCGTACAAGCCGCTTCGCCGCTATTCACAGCCGTGCCTTCAGCCGTGGCGACAGCCACCGCTACGCCCGCAGGCGCGCTGACGGTCGCGCTGCCAGCGGTCAGATTGCCGCCGACATTGGTTTCGGTGAAACGCACAGTCATTTCGGAATTGGCCGCGAGTTCGATGCGTCCGCCCTGACCGAGATTGACGGTCGCGCCGCCTTCGCCGGTCTTGATCGTGCTGTCAGAAAAAATCGTTGCGCCCGCAATCGCAGGCGTACCGTTCAACAACACATTGCCGACGATGGCTAATTCACCTGCCGCACGCGGCATGCTTTGCGCCATAACTGAAGAAGTGAATAAGGTCGAGAAACTCGCCACGGACATCATTAAGCCCAGCGAAATTCCTTTTTTCCAAGCGGATAATTTGCGAATCATTTTTGGATCCCTCCCGAAAAAACAGAGCGGAGTCTGTGAAAAGAGCGCCTGTGTCTGCGCGGCACC
>JAYSVR010000311.1:0-17331 GCA_043718445.1 Acidobacteriota bacterium
GTATGTTTTGAAGTACGTTTCAGCCAGCACGCGACGGCGATCAATGCGCTTTTGCGCGAAGGCTTGCTGGGCGAATTGCATTACGGCGAGACCGATTATTATCACGGCATCGGCCCGTGGTACGGCCAGTTCCCCTGGAACATCAAGAAAGACAAGGGCGGCAGCAGCCTGCTCACCGCCGGTTGCCACGCGCTCGACATGTTGCTGATGGCGCTCGGCAATGACGTAGAAGAGGTCACCTCATACAGCAACCGCAGCCGCAGCGAAATTTTTGCGCCGTATGAATACGACACTACGTCGGTGACGATTCTGAAATTCAAGGACGGCAAGCTCGGCAAATGCGCTTCGGTAACCGATTGCTTGCAGCCCTATTACTTCCACATCCATCTGGTGGGCAGTCAGGGCAGCCTGCTCGACAACAAATTTCACAGCCAGAAACTCAAGACCGACAAAAACAAATGGAGCCAACTCGCCGTCGCTCCGGTGGATTCAGGCGACGTGAACGATCACCCTTATCAACCGCAGTTTCAGGCTTACGTTGACGCGCTGAACGCGGGCCAGCCGATGCCGCTGACCGATTTCGAGACCGCCTTTCAATCACACCGCGTAACTTTTGCGGCAGACTTGTCGGCTGAGTTGGGGCGTCCGGTGAAGTTGAGTGAGTTGGCGTTTTAGCCTGGGAGCGCCCGCTTCCCAGCGGGCTGTTAAAAAAGCCGCGAAGCGTTCCTTATTTTGTTTTGAAGGAGGTAAGTGATGGTTGATGTAAAGCAGCTAGAAGTTCAATACGTGACTAATCAGGCAGGTGAGAAAACCGCTGTCATTCTCTCGATGGCAAAGTTTCAGGGCTTGTTAGAAGACCTCGAAGATTTGCTGTTGGTCGCTGAACGGCGCGACGAGCCAACCATCGCGCACGCTGATGTGGTGGCGGAGCTGAAACGACTATGAATAAAGTGATGCGCAGCTTGTCATTCGCAGTGGTCTGTTTGTTCGCGTTATTCGCGCAAGCCTTCGCACAAGAAACCTTGCGCGCAGGAGTCGCCGCCGTTTCGATCACGCCGCCCAACGGTACGCCGCTCGCGGGCTATTACCGCAAGCGTTTGAGCGAAGGCGTACTCGACGAGCTTTACGCCAAAGCCATCGTCTTTGAACAAGGTGGCGCGAAGGCTGCGGTGGTGATTTGCGACATTCTGACGTTGCCGCGCCATACGGTTGTGACGGCGCGGCAATTGATCGAATCGCAGTCGGGCATCGCGGGCGCGAACGTGATGATCGCGGCGACGCACTCGCATACGTCGCCCGTCGTGAGCGGAGAGAATAAGCGCGATGCGCTGGATGGCGGCGATTCCGTCGAAGCCAAAAGCTACACGGCGAACCTGCCCAAGCTCATCGCGCAAGCTGTCGCCGAAGCCAACCGCAAACTCGCTCCGATCAAACTCAGCGCGACCGTAGCGCAGGAACACGGCGCGAGTTTCAATCGGCGCTTCTGGATGCGCGACGGCACAGTGAGTTGGAATCCTCCTAAACAGGACAAGAACATCATCAAGCCCGCCGGGCCGATTGATCCCGACGTGAGCCTGCTTTATCTCGAATCGGCGCAGAGCCAGCCCCTCGCTTCGTTCGTCAATTTCGCGTTGCATCTCGATACGACGGGCGGGCAAAAGATTTCGGCAGATTTCCCCGGCCATCTGGCGCGCTTGCTGGCCGAAAGCAAAGGCAAAGACTTTCAAACCGTATTCGCCACCGGAGCCTGCGGCAACATCAATCACCGCGACATCAAATGGCTCGACAATCAAAAGGGCGTAGGCGAAGCCTTCCGCATCGCTACGATTTTGGCGGGCGCGATCAATCGCAGTTGGAGTTCGCTCAAACCGCTGGCAGCTTCAGGGTCTTTGGGCCGCATTCAAGTGCGCAGCGAAATCGTCAAGCTGCCGCTCGCGCCAATCACCGACGCCGACGTGGCGAAAGCCAAAGAGGTTTACGCGCGGCTGACTGATGCGAAGACTACGTTTCAGGAACAGGTGAATGCCTTCAAGGTGTTGGACATTGTCGCGCGCAACGGGCAACCGCTCGAAGTCGAAGTGCAAGTCATCACCGTCGGCGACGAGTTGGCGTTTGTTTCGCTGCCGGGCGAAATCTTTGTCGAGTTGGGACAAAGCATCAAACAGGCTTCGCCTTACCGTTACACGATGATCGTCGAACTGGCGAACGGCTCGATTGGCTACGTGCCGAACCGCTCGGCCTATCCCGAAAGCAATTACGAAGTGTGGAGCGCACGCTGCGCGGCAGGTTCGGGCGAGCTGTTGGTGAGTGCGGCGTTGCGGTTGTTGAATGAGTCTCGCAAGTAATGGCGCATATTCTTCGCGGCTGTGCCGCAGTGATGTGCGGAAAGGCTCTGCCTTTCCGGCAAGTCGCTTTTTTCATTGGGGCTACGCCCCTGACGGACGCTGGGGGCATAGCCCCATTTATTTTCTCAATGCTCGCGGAAAGGCAGAGCCTTTCCGCACATCACTGCGGCACAGCCGCGAGAATGTTTGCGCTTCAATCTGATGCTCAAAGCAATCTCAATCTCAAAATCCTACGCAGGCGTGCAAGCCTTGCGCGGCGCGTCCTTCGACCTGCGCGCCGGTGAAGTTCACGCGCTCGTCGGCGAAAACGGCGCGGGCAAGTCTACGCTCATCAAGATCATCACCGGCGCAGTCGCGGCTGACGGCGGCACGCTCACGATCAACGACGAACTCGTCACGCAACACGATACGGCGAATGCCCGGCGGTTGGGCATCGCGGCGATTTATCAGCAGCCTGCGTTGTTCGCCGATCTGACCGTGGCTGAAAACATCGCTTACGGCAACGAACCCGTCAGCCTGTGGCGGCGCGTGGATTGGCGCGCGCGCCGTGAACACGCCGCTGAATTGCTTGCGCGTACCGGCGTAACTATTGACCCCGAACGCCGTGCGGGTGACCTGACCATGCCCGAACAGCAACTCGTCGAAATCGCGCGCGCCCTCAGTGCCAACGCGAAAATTCTGATTCTTGATGAGCCTACGGCAAGTTTGGGCGAAGCCGATACGCAAAACCTGTTTCGCGTAATCGGCGAGTTGCGCGCGCAAGACGTAGCGATGATTTACATCTCGCATCGTCTTGAAGAACTCGCGCAAATCGCTGACCGCGTCACCGTCTTGCGTGACGGCCAAACCATCGAAACCCACGCGATGCGCGACGTGACGCGCGACGACCTGATTCGTCTGGTGATTGGGCGCGAGCTTTCCGCCGTCTTCCCTAAACGCGAAGTCGAACACGGCGACGTGGTTTTGCAATTGCGCAATCTCAGTTGCGCGGCGGCGAACGTTCACGACATCAACCTGCAAATTCGCGCGGGCGAAATCGTCGCGCTTGCCGGTCTGATTGGCGCAGGCCGCACCGAACTCGCGCGCGTGCTGTTCGGTCTCACGCCCGCCGACAGCGGCCAGATCGAACTCGACGGCCAGGCGGTCACGATTGGTTCGCCTGAAACGGCTATCGCGCGCGGCATCGCTTACGTACCCGAAGACCGCCGCCAGCACGGCGTAATCTTGCCGTTGGCGATTGACCAGAACATCACGCTGGCGAGTTTGCCTGCGAACGGCTGGCTCAATGTCTTATTAGATTTCAGGGCCGAACGCACGCAAGCCGCTGCGCTGGTTGAACAGTTGGGCGTGAAGACGCCTTCGATTTTTAACGCAGCGGGCAACTTGTCAGGCGGCAATCAGCAAAAGGTCGCGCTGGCGAAATGGCTGGCTACGAATCCGCGCGTGATGATTTTGGATGAGCCTACGCAAGGCATTGACGTAGGCGCGAAAGCCGAAATCCATCGCCTGATGTGCGACCTCGCCGCGCAAGGTCTGGCCGTGCTGATGATCTCTTCCGAACTGCCCGAAGTGCTGGGCATGAGCGACCGCATTGTGGTGATGCACGCGGGGCGCATCGTGGGTGAGTTGTCGCGGGCAGAGGCTACGCAAGAGCGCGTGTTGGCGATGGCGTTGGGGCATTGAATTGCGGATTGCAGATTGTAGATTGCGGATTGATGAATGCTATGCTTACCGGGAAAGGAGCTTTGTGATGAGTACTGCCACGTTACGCCAAGTCCAAACTGCATCGCCGCCCATTTCTGTGAATCCAGAACGAATGAGCGGGCAATCCGTCATCGGTACGAGCCGCGTGCCGATGGGCGTATTGCTTGATTACGTTGATCGTGAAGCATTGCAGAACGATTTCCCTTCGCTCAGTGCCGAAGCGCTCGAAAGTGCCATTCAATACTTGAAAGAGCTGGGCGAAGACGGCGCGCTCGGTGTACCGACCAATTACTGATGCCGGTTGTGTTACCCTGCGAAAAGAAAGGACGAAAAGCTATGGCGCAAAAACGTGAGAACCTCGAAGTCGCTGCCGCGCTCGAAGAAGTCACCGAAGATTTGATCGAAGTTCTAGATCAGTACGGCGTGACGCCGGAAGATTTAGATGAGGCGCTGGCAATCGGCGCGCGCAATACGTTGGCGCGAATGTATCCCGAACTGGTGGAACAGGTGGCGTAAATGGAACGGCTATTTCTGGATGCCAACATTATCGTAGACGGCATGGTTTCGCGTTGGAGCGCAAGCCGTGCCGTTTTGATTTTGTGTTCGCAACGTGTCGCTCGACTGGTCGTTGCGCAATATGTGTTGGGCGAAGTCGAAGACGCCTTTCTGACGATGGGGCAAAGAAATCGTTTGTCAGAGAAAGACCTCAACCGCGTCATTGAAGATTACGAAAAGTTCGTGCGATTTGCGCAACCCGAAATCATCAACGTCGCCAGCGACGAAGCCGTGATGAAACAGGCGGCGATCATTCATCACTTACACGATGTGCCAGTGCTGGCGGCTGCGCTCAAGGCGCAACCCGACTGGTTGCTTTCGCGCAATCGTAATCATTTCAGCAATCAAATCGCGCAGCGCACGGGCTTGCAGATTGGCGATCCGCTGGAATACTTGCGCGCCAAAGCTGGCTCGTAGCAGTTGTCCGAACCCGTCAATGAATCAACTATTCACCAAATATCAACGCGAACTTTCTGCCGCGCTCGCTTACGCCGCGTTGCTGCTCGTCGTGTTGGTTGTCGCGCCAAGCTTTTACAGCTTCGGCAATCTGCGCGACTTGGCGGTGAGCAACGCGGCTACGTTGATTGTGGCATTGGGAATGACGCTCGTTATCCTGCTGGGCGAAATTGATATTTCGGTCGGCTCGCAATTCGCCGTCTTGAGCGTCGTCGCGGGCTTGCTGGCGAAGACCGGCTTGCCGTTGCCGCTTGTCGCCCTTGTCGTATTGCTCATCGGTTGGACGCTCGGCGCGTTGAACGGCGCGCTGGTCGCGTGGGTACGCATTCCTTCCATCGTCGTCACACTGGCGCTGATGGTGATCTGGCGCGATGTGTTGCGCTGGGCGACCGATGGCGCGTGGGTGCAAGGCTTGCCCGCGTCGTTTCAATGGTTCGGCTTGGGGCAAAGCGCAGGCCAGGCCGTAATCGTTGCGCTCGCGTTGTTGCTCGCCTTCGCTTTGCACTGGCTGATGCGCAACGTCGCTGCCGGACGCGCGGTTTACGCCACCGGCTCAGACGCCGAAGCCGCGCGGCTCGCTGGGTTGCATCCGCCGCGCGTGACCTTTCACGTATTCGCCCTGCTCGGCGCATTCACCGCGTTGGCGGCGTTGTTGAATTCGTTGCGCTTCGCCGAAATCCCCAGCAATGCGGGCATCGGTCTTGAACTCAAAGCCATCGCCGCCGTCGTCGTGGGCGGTACGGCCATCAATGGCGGACGCGGTACGATCATCGGCACGGTGATTGGCGTCGCGTTGTTGGGTACGATTGGCACGGCGCTGACTTACGCGGGCATCAATCCGTATTGGGAAAAGGCGATTCAAGGCGCGATCATTTTGGCGGCGGTGTGTGCCGATGTAATTTGGCAGCGCGTCCAACAGCAATCGGTGCCACGGCTCGCGTGAAAATACATTTGATAAATTTTTGACTGAGATTCAACGCAGAGTGACGCGGAGTTTTTCGCAGAGTTGCGCAGAGGGATTCGGATGAGAGTCTTTTCTCTTTTTCTTCTCTATGAACACTCTGCGGCAAACTCTGCGAAACTCTGCGTTGAGTCGAATTTTGGTTGGCAAACCTCTTGATAGATAGCTCAACTCTGCAACAACGGCTTCCGCTCTCGCAGCGTCTTTTTCCCAACCACGAATGGGCGCTGTTGCTCGTGCTGTTGCTCGAAATCGTCGTATTCAGTTTCACCGGCAATAACTTTCTCACGCGTGGTAATGGTTTTGAACTCATTCGCCTCAGCGTAGAAATCGGTTTGCTTGCCCTCGCCCTCACGCCGGTCATCATCACAGGCGGCATTGATCTTTCCGTTGGTTCGCTGATGGGCTTAACCGCAATTGTGTTCGGCGCGTTGTGGCGCGACGCGCAATGGCCGATAGCGTTGGCGATGATTGCGGCGTTGTTGTTGGGCACGGTGGGCGGCGCGTTGAATGCGGCGTTGATCGCACGATTCAAGCTGCCGCCGTTGATCGTTACGCTTGGCACGTTCTCGCTCTTTCGCGGACTGGCTGAAGGGCTGACGGGTGGCGCGGTGAATTACACGGGTTTTCCGGCTTCGTTTTTGTTTTTCGGACAAGGCTATTTGTGGAACGTCGTGCCGCCGCAAACCTTTGTCTTGCTGGCTGCGGCGGCAGTTTATTGGCTGTTGTTGCAGCGTTCGACGATTGGCCGCGCGTTGTATGCCATCGGCTTCTCGCCCGCCGGAGCGCGTTATGCGGGCATCCCGGTCGAGCGGCGGTTGAGTTTGATTTACGTGTTGTCGGGTTTGATGGCGAGCGTGGCGGCTTTGATTTACGTCGCGCATTTGGGTCAAGCCAAATCAGATGCGGGTACGGGTTATGAACTGATTGCCATCACAACGGTCGTGTTGGGCGGGACTTCGATCTTTGGCGGACGCGGTACGATTCAAGGCACGGTGTTGGGACTGTTCGCCATCGTGATTTTGCAAAACGGTTTGCGATTGAGCGGCATGCCTGCGGAGTTGGCGGGCATTCTCACGGGCGTGTTGTTGTTGGGCGTAATAGTGATGGAGCGCCTGAGCGCGCGCCTGGGTACGCAGGCATCCCTGCCTGCTATCAAAGAAGCGGCGCAGCCTTCCTTTTCCCCGTCGCTCGCAGACCAAGCCCATTCATCGGATGCTTCGCAGCTTTTTTTACAGCAGGCAGGGATGCCTGCGCTCCCAGGTTTCGATATGAAAAACTCTCAAGTAGGAATCATTTGCGCGGCGATCATTGCAGCGGCGCTTATCATTGCGGGCAGCAACTGGATGTTGGTCAATTCATTGCGACAACCTGCAACAGCAATTACGTCAATACCTCCAACCAAAAAAATCGTAGTCGGCATGATGCCCAAAGCGAAAGGTGATCCTTATTTCATCAGTTGCCGCAAGGGTGCTGAAGAAGCTGCGCGCGAACTCAACGTCGAGTTGCTGTGGGACGGCCCGACGGGACTTGACCCCGCCAAGCAGAACGAAGTCGTCGAAGCGTGGATTACGCGCGGCGTAGACGTCATTGCCGTCAGCGTCGAAAACCAGGCAGGCATTTCGACCGTCTTGCGCAAAGCCCGCGAACGCGGCATCAAGGTCGTGACGTGGGACGCCGATGCTGAAAAAAACGCGCGCGATTTTTTTATCAATCAGGCTACGCCCGAAGGCATCGGCCAGACGCTGATGGATGAAGCCGCGCGAATGTTGGGTGGCAAGGGCGAGTTCGCCATCATCACCGGAGCCTTGAGCGCCGCCAATCAAAACGAATGGATCAAGCACATCAAAGCGCGGCTGGCTGAGAAATATCCTGAGATGAAACTGGTGACGATTCAGCCCAGCGATGACGACCGCGACCGTGCGTTCGCGGCGGCGCAAAACATTATGAAGGTGCATCCAAACGTAAAGGTCATCGTCGCTATCTCTGCGCCCGCCGTGCCCGGCGCAGCCGAAGCCGTCAAGCAATCAGGACGCGCAGACGTAAAAGTCACGGGGCTATCGTTGCCCAACTTGTGCAAGCCTTATGTCCACGATGGATTTATTGACAGCGTCGTGTTGTGGGATACGGGCAATCTGGGCTATTTGGTCGTCACGGCAAGTCAGGCGATGATGGCGGGCGAGTTGAAAGCGGGCGTGAATGCGCTGACAGCAGGCCGCCTGAATAAACTCGAAGTCAAAGGCGACAACGTTTTGCTCGGTGCGCCGATGATTTTCACGAAAGCAAACATAGATAAATTCGACTTCTAAATTTTCATGGACAAAGAACTTGAAGTAGCCCGCCAACTGGCACGCGAGGCGGGCGCGATTTTGATGCAGTTTTACCGCGACGGTGCGAAGGTGGAATGGAAGGGCTACGACGATCCGGTGACGGCGGCGGATAAGGCTGCGAATGAAATGATCGTGCGCGAATTGCAACGCGCTTTTCCGCACGATGCGATTCTGTCAGAAGAGGCCGAAGACGATCAGGTGCGGCTCACGAATGAACGCGTATGGATGGTTGATCCGATGGATGGCACGAAGCAGTTCATCGAACGGGTGGATGAGTTCGCGGTGATGATTGGCCTCGCAGTCGCGGGCATACCGCGCGTCGGTGTCGTATTCAATCCCGCGACGGACAAGCTGTATTACGCCGCGCACGAGCAGGGCGCTTACCTCGAAACGGGACTGACCACCAAACGTTTGCACGTAGGCGCGCAAAGCGATACGCGACAGATGACCGCCGCGATGAGCCGTTCGCATCACAGTCCGCAAGTTGATCGCGTGAGAAACGTGCTGGGCATTGCGGGCGAAGCGCGTTCGGGCAGCGTGGGCTTGAAAGTCGGTTTGCTCGCCGAAGCCAAAGCGCACGCTTACATCCACATCGGCTCGAAAACCAATCAGTGGGATACGTGCGGGCCGGCGGCGATTTTGACCGAAGCGGGCGGCGTGATTACTGACAATCACGGCCAGCCGCTGGGATTCAATACGCCGAACGTACGCAACCTGGACGGCATCATCGCCAGCAACGGCGCGGCGCACGAACGGCTCGTGCAAGCCGTGCGCTACGTGATCGAGGAGCGGTGAAACGTTGTACTGAAGGGTTTTCGCCACAAAAAAGCACAGAAGCCACAAAAAGGCTTTTGGGCCGTTGCGTTATTGACGTGGACACAGATTGAGCATTGCCCACTGCGCATTGTTCATTGAAAAGCAGGCAACATTGCTGTCCTTGCTTATCAATTGCCAATGGGGAATGGGCAATGCTCAATGCGTGCGACGAATGCGACGCCCAGCATTCATCGCAAAATCTTCTTTTTGTGTCTCTTGTGCTTCTTTGTGGCGAAAGCCCTTCAAGGAAACAGATAAGTCATTCGTTATGTCACAAGAAGCCTTACGCTTGCTGCCTTCCGTAGATGAATTTCTCAAGCGCACAAGCCTACAAACATTGATTGCCCGTGCCGGACGCGACGCTGTGCGCGACCGCTTGCGCGAAGTGTTGCAGGACTTTCGACAAGAGTTGTTGTCGCAAAACGGTTCGGCTCTGTCTGATGAAACATCATTGGCGAACGAATTAGAAAAACGTTTGCAGGCGCGGTTTGTTGAGCGAAGGCAATTGCGTACGCAACGTGTCATCAATGCGACGGGCGTGGTGTTGCATACGAATCTGGGACGCGCGCCGTTGAGCGTTGAAGCACTCGCGGCGATTCAGGAAGTGGCGAGCGGATATTGCAATCTCGAATACGATTTGACGACGGGCCAGCGCGGCCAGCGCGGCACGGGACTCGAAGCGATGTTGCGCGACTTGCTCAATTGCGAAGCCGTTGCGGTCGTCAACAACTGCGCGGCGGCGGTGTGGCTGGTGTTGAATGCCCTGGGCGAAGGCGGCGAAGTCATCATCTCGCGCGGCGAACTGGTCGAGATCGGCGGCTCGTTTCGCATCCCCGATGTGATTGCCAAGTCGGGCGCACGCATGCGCGAAGTCGGCACGACGAATCGTACGCGCTTGAGCGATTACGAAAACGCCATCAACGAAAACACGCGCGTCATCTTGCGCGTGCATCCGTCGAATTACCGCATTGTCGGTTTCACCGAAAAGCCTACGCTCAACGAACTCACGGCGCTCGCGCAAAAACATGAGCTGCCTTTTTTTGAAGACCTGGGCAGCGGTTCGCTCATTGATCTAGCGCCGCTGGGCATCCGCGATGAACCGACGGTGGGGCATTCGTTGGCGGCGGGCGTACCCATTCTCGCCTTCAGCGGCGACAAGCTGTTGGGCGGGCCGCAATGCGGCTTAATCGTAGGCGAAGCGCGTTACGTCAAGCAGGTCAAAAGCAATCCGCTGATGCGCGCCCTGCGCGTAGACAAACTGGTTTACGCCGCGCTCGAAGCGACTGTCGCGGCTTATGCGAACGGCACAGCGGCGCAAGTCGTACCCGCGCTCGCGGCCTTGCACGCGACCGCTGAACAGTTGCGGCTACGCGCTGAAACGTTCGTGCAAACGGCGCGTGCGAAATTGTCAGAGGGCTTTTCCTTCAACTTGTTGGCGGGTGCTTCGATGGTGGGCGGAGGCTCCGCGCCCGACGTGCAACTGCCGACGATGTTGGTGCAAGTCACGCACGCTAAGTTTTCGGCGAACGAATTGGAAGAACACTTGCGCGCGCAACAGCCCGCCATCATTGCGCGGATCACCGACGATCAATTAGCTTTCGATTTGCGTACGGTGACAGCGGCGGAAGAAGTTGAGTTGCTGGCGGGCTTACAAGCGTTGGGCGATTAACCAGAAAGAAGAAGTTATGCACTGTCAGAGTTGTGGCGAAAAATTGCGTTCCCGCGCGCGCTTTTGCAATCGCTGTGGGAAATCCGTAGCAGAACGTTTTGGCAGCGCTTTACTGGCAGCACCTGCGGTCGCCGCGCCTGATACGCCGACCGAAAACCTTTCGCCCAAAGCGCGCACCGCGCCGAATCAGGCTGCGCCTTCTACGCTTGAGAATCAGGCGATGGCCTCGACCGATCAACTCGGCTTGCGCGGTACGGGACGCCAGTCTGTACCGAAAAATACGTCTGAAGATGTCGTTCCCAAACTGCTGCCTGCCGAAGCTCGCACGACAGTGGTTGACGCCAAACCTTTCAAGGAACTTGCGCCCACGCGCCCCGCGTCAGCCGAAGGGTTGCCAGAAAAGTTAATTGCTCCCACGGTGACTGAAGCCCCGGCTTTCATTCCGCCGCCACCTGTTGCGGCGTTGGTCGCGCCTCCGAAAATTGCTCCGCCTGCCTCGCCGCAAGTGCAAGACTCATCCATCGAATACCTCACGCCTAGCACGGTTGAATTGCAACGCGACATATCGAACAAGCCATTTTTTACGCGGATGCTCACGCCGAACGCGCAAAACTCGCAACACAAATATCTGCTCTATGCCGTGCCGTTGGTGTTGCTGGCAGCGTTGATCGTATTGATTGCGTTTTTGTGGTTGCGCTAATGGCTTGCGTATAAAACGAAAGTGAGGCGGTACCGCATTTATTCAGCCAGTTCGCCGTTGGTTTCTTCGACTGGGTTTTCGGTCAGGGCGCTTTGCTGACGTGCGCGTTCGGCTTTTTCTTCGCGCATCAGTACGAATCCAAGCAGCACCGCGCCAATGCAAATCGCGGCATCGGCAATGTTGAAGGTCGGCCAAATGAAGGTATCGCGCCAGTGGAATTCGATGAAATCTACGACCTCGCCTAACCTGACGCGATCAATCAGATTGCCTACGATGCCCGACAGCAACAGGGCCAGCGAAAAACTCATCAAGCGTTCGCTGCGCGGCGTGCGCCAAAGGTAAAGCATCACCAGCACCGCGGCTACGCCAGAGATCGCCGCCAGCACCCACTTGATGTTGAATTCGACATCGGCGAACAGGCTGAAAGCTACGCCGCGATTCAAGGCGTAACTGAACCGAAAGACTTCCGGCCAGACTTCGATTACGCCCACGGGTTTGAGCTTCGCCGTCGCCCACGCTTTGGTGGCTTGGTCGGCGATCAATAAAAATAAGGCGATGAGCCAATAACGTTTCTGTCTAATCATTCGTTGTTGTTTACGCGAAAAACTCAGCGGCGCGCATCACTTTGAAACCGCGCAGGTAATACTTGATGTCGTGAAAGTCATCCCAATTTTCAGTTACGACGGTCACTTGAGCGCGATGGGCGCTCGTCGCCAACAAGGCATCCAACGCCATTCGTTGGGAGCGACCAGTCGCAAGTTTGGGCGCTTCTCCGCCTGCCAGTCGGCGGCGACGGATTGACAGCGAATTGAGAATCCTTCCCGAGAGCAACCAGTCGTCAGGGTTCGGTGAGATAAACGAATTGTCCGCACGGTAAATACGCGCCCAGCCTTCAAAAGTGCGCCGTTGCTTTTCCTCATTTGCACTTGCCATCAATTCCAACAAGACCACCGAAGCCAGCGCGAAATTATCGGGAAAGCTCGTGACGGCACGCGAAATCATAGTTGATGTGTCAAAGGTATAGAGCATCAGAAATTACTTGGCATTGTGCGTGTCATAAACCATCTGAAAAATCTTCAAGGTCATTGCCTTGCGCGCCGCCAGCCGCTTCTTTCTCTGCTCTTCCGTCTCACCGGGAATATGGCCGGGAACAATGGGCAGGCTCGAATCGGGCCAGTGGTTTTGAGGAACTATCACCGCCGCTTTTTTAGCCGGCTTGCGAGCTTTCGGTTTCGCTTTTGTTTTATTGAGAACGTTTACTGCTTTCATATTGATTCTCCTTACAAGGCTTCCTTGATGTTCGTGACGCAGCGCGAACAAGCGCCTGGATAATTCGCATCGCTGCTCACATCCGTCGCGTAATGCCAACACCGTTCGCACTTCTCGCCGTCGGCGCGCGCGACTGTCACATTGAGTTCCGCGCCTTCTGCCAACGTAACGCCCGACACAATGAACACATAACGCAACGCTTCGCCAAACGAAGCCAGAAAGGCGCGCGTGTCGGCGTCGGCGGTGATCGTCACTTGCGCTTCGAGCGCAGCGCCGATGAGCTTGGCGTTGCGCGCTTCTTCGAGAGCTTTGGTGACGGTCGAACGAATGGCGAACAATCGTTCGTAACGCGCCAACAACGCTGCGTCATGCCACGCGGGTTCGTAAGTCGGGAAGACCGTTAAGTGAACCGATTCGGCTTCGGCTTTTGCGCCGGGAATGTTTTCCCAGATTTCATCGGCGGTGAAAGCCGTGATCGGAGCCAGCAGCCGCGCAAGGCGATGGACGATTTCATAGAGCGCCGTTTGCGCCGAACGCCGCGCCTGTGATTTCTCGGCGGTCGTATACAAACGGTCTTTGATGATGTCGAAATAGAGCGACGACAGCTCAACCGTAGCGAACGAATAAAGCGCCTGATAGACGCTCATAAAATCGTAGCCTTCATAAGCTGCCAGCACGCGCTTCGTCGTTTCGTTGAACGCGCTCACTGCCCAACGATCAAGCTCGTGCATCTCGGCGAACGCGACGCGATCAGTCGCCGGATCAAATTTATCCAGATTGCCCAGACAATAGCGCGCCGTGTTGCGCAGCTTACGATAAGCGTCAGAGATGCGCGTCAGGATTTCATTCGAGATGCGCATGTCTTCGTGGTAATCGAGCGCGGCGCACCAGAGGCGAATGATTTCAGCGCCGCTTTGCTTGATGACCTTTTCAGGTTCAACCGTATTGCCGAGCGATTTCGACATCTTGCGACCATCGCCGTCTACGGCCCAGCCATAAGTGATGATTTGCTTATAAGGCGGAGCGCCTTTGACCGCCAAGCCGACCACAAGCGACGAATTGAACCAGCCGCGAAACTGATCGCCGCCTTCGAGATAAATGTCAGCAGGGAAGGGCAAGCCGCGCGGTTCGAGCGTCGAAATCCAGCTACAGCCAGAGTCGAACCATACGTCGAGGATGTCGTGTTCTTTGACCAGTTTGGACGATTGGCATTTGCCGCAGGTGGTTCCGGCAGGTAGCAACTCTTGCTCAGTGCGTTCGTACCAGGCGTCGGCGGAATCCTGTTCAAACAAGTCGGCGATGTGATTAATGACTTTCGGGTCAAGCAACGTGTCGCCACAATCTTCACAATAAAAAACCGTGATCGGCACGCCCCATGCGCGCTGGCGCGAGATGTTCCAGTCAGAGCGGTCTTTGAACATGTTCTTCATCCGCTCATTGCCCCACGACGGATGCCACTGAATCTGGTCGCAAGCGGCGACGGCTTCGTCATTGAGGCCGCTCTTGGCCATCGAGATGAACCATTGCGGCGTAGCGCGAAAGATCACAGGGTTGCGACAGCGCCAGCAATGCGGATAGCTGTGATTGAATTTCTCAGATTTGAGCAACGCGCCGATGGATTCGAGATGCGCGATGACGGCTTTGTTACCGTCGGGGTCGTTCTTGCTCAAAGAGACGACGCGCTGTCCGGCAAAATGGGCTACGTCTTTCATGAAATAGCCGTGCCCATCCACGGGGTTATAAACTTCGAGGCCGTATTCGCGCCCGATCAAAAAGTCTTCGTAGCCATGCCCCGGCGCGGTGTGGACTGCGCCCGTGCCTGCTTCAAGCGTCACGTGATCGCCGAGCATCAACAACGAATCGCGTTCGATGAACGGATGCCGCGCGTTCAGGCGGTCAAACAAATCGCCGCTGTATGTCTCAATCAGGATGTAATTTTCCCAGCCGAGTTTCGCCGCAACCTGTTCGAGCAAGCCGCTGGCGACGATGAAGATTTCGTCCCCGACTTTGACCGCGCTGTATTCAAACTTCGGATTCAAACAGATGCCCAAATTGGCAGGCAGCGTCCACGGCGTCGTCGTCCAGATGACGATGCTCACTTTGACGTTCGCCAATGACTGATCGAGTTTCGCCGCGTCGGGGAAAGGGAATTTCACATACACCGAATAGCTGCTGTGGTCGGCGTATTCGACTTCGGCTTCGGCGAGCGAAGTCGTGCAACTGATGCACCAATGCACCGGACGCGAGCCTTTATAGACTGCGCCACGCGCTACGAACTTGCCGAAGGCCCGCACGATGTTGGCCTGATAGCGCGGAGCCATCGTGATGTAAGGATCGTGCCACTCGCCGAATACGCCGAGGCGCTTGAAATCTTCGCGCTGCAAGCCGACGTATTTGTTGGCGTATTCGCGCGCGGCTTTGCGAATGGTCAGCCGGTCGAGTTCTTTTTTGTTTTTCTTGAGTTCTTCTTCGACTTTGATTTCGATGGGCAAGCCGTGGCAATCCCAGCCGGGAATGTAAGGAGCCCAAAAGCCCATCATCGAACGCGACTTGACCACGAAATCTTTGAGAATTTTGTTGAGCGCCGTGCCGATGTGAATGTTGCCGTTCGCATAAGGCGGCCCATCGTGCAGCACAAAGAGCGGCTTGCCCGCGCGCACTTCGCGCAGCTTTTCATAAAGGTTTGCGGCTTCCCATTGCTGCAACCGCAAGGGTTCGTTTTGCGCCAGATTGCCCTTGAGCGGGAAGTCGGTTTTGGGCAGGTTGACCGTATTTTTCAGGTCAAAAAAATTCGTTTCAGTCGCCATAATCCGTTGTTTTTCACCAGTTTCGTTAAGGTCTAAGTTAAAAGAGCGCGGATGATAGCCTAATCACTTATAAGAAAAAAGCACTGGTTTTGGCGAGTTTCGGATGAGGTAAAAGACTATCAGCGCGATTAAGAGGAATGGGTTAAACGTACTGACTTAGCGCCTCACGCAATTCATCTGGCAGCGGAATCGCCTTTTTCAATTCGTAATCAACCCATGCGTTGACGCTGCGCGCGACGGCGGCGAGTTCGTCGGTGCCGTGAAAGAACAAGCCGTATTCGAGCGCGAAACTGCGTTCGGTCATTCGCTCAACTCTCACGCCGATGTCGAGTTGCGCGGGGAAGCGGACTTCGCGCCGATAGTCGCACGACGTAGAAACTAACGTAGGCCCGTGCGCGCTGTCTTCGTCTTTGCGGCGACCGCCTACGGCTTTGAGCAACTCGATGCGCGCCGACTCGCAGTAAGTGAAGTAGACCGTATTGTTCACGTGCCCCATCGCGTCCATATCGCCCCAACGGACTTCGATGGTTGTCCAGAAAGGGAATTGCGCGCGGGTGATGATTGGTTTGGTCATGGTGTTTAGCTCCCTGCTGGTAAAGACGCTGGCGACAGCCAGTCGTTGATCTCTGGCGAACACGATAATCAGGCTACGCTTGCCTGCGCAACGCTTGAACGTTTCGCATACGTACTGACGGCTTGTATACTCTCGCTTCCCATCGCGCTACGCACACTGACGAAATGAATGAAACGCAAGCGGGGACGGCTGCGTCTTTTACGGTGCTTGTGCAACTTGCCTGACTTGTTCAGGCCAACCCACTTACGACGGAAATATCCAATGAAACGAGTTCTTCTTCTTACCTTATTGCTCGCGGGCTGCGTCGCGTTGAGCTTAATGTTGCCGCAATTTTTTGAAACCTCATCGGCGCAATCGCCTGCGCGTGCCAAATCGGGCAGCGATTGGGCCGATTGGCGCGGACCGGCGCGCGACGGCATTTCGCTCGAGAAAGGCTTGCCTGAAAAGTGGTCGCCCAACGGCGAAAACCTGTTGTGGAAAGCGCCGATTGGCGGACGTTCGGCTCCGATTGTGATGAACGGACGCTTGTTCGTTTTCAATTCGGCGGGCGAAGGCGAAACCATGCAAGAGCGCGTGATGGCGCTGGACGCCGAAACCGGCAAGGTCGTGTGGGAATATAAATTCAATGTGTATTCAACCGACGTGCCGCCGCGCCGTGTGGCGTGGTCTTCGCCGACGGGCGACCCTACGACGGGCAATGTTTATGCCTTCGGCGCGTGCAACGAATTCGTCGCGCTGTCGTGGGACGGCAAGCTGCTGTGGTCGCGTTCGTTGACCGATGAGTTCGGTTCGTGGACTACGCACGGCGGACGTACCGTGTCGCCGATTATCGAAGGCGAGCTGGTCATCGTCAGTACGGTGACGGATGGCTTCGCCGATTTGAATGCGCGGCGGCATCGCTATTACGCCTTCGATAAAAACACCGGCGTGACGGTGTGGATTTCGACGCCGGGCGGCAGGCCGTATGACACGACTTATTCAACGCCGGTCGTGACTACGGTTGACGGAATGCGCGTGATGGTGGCGGGCGGCGGCGACGGTTCAGTCAGCGCGATGAAAGTGAATACGGGTGAGCCGGTGTGGAATTATCCGATGAGCAAGCGCGGCGTGAACCCCGGCGTCGTCGTCAAGAACGGCATCGCTTA
>JAYSVR010000312.1:0-17325 GCA_043718445.1 Acidobacteriota bacterium
TCTTCCGCCGCGCGTTCGAGCGCCAGATATTCTTCTTCGGTAATCAAAGGTAGCAACTTACGTTGTGGTGTCATGGTTTTTCCTCCGCGCGCATTCTCGCTTACCTGCGCACCGCGCCGAAACGCAAATAGAGCGCGGGCATCAGAAATAAATTCAATACGGTCGAAGTCACCAAGCCGCCGAGAATGACTACGGCGAGCGGATGTTCTATTTCTTGCCCCGGTTTATTGCCGCCCATCACGATGGGCAACAACGCCAAGCCTGTCGCCAACGCAGTCATCAAAATCGGAGCGAGCCTTTCAGCCGAACCGCGCAAGACCAGCGCCGGGCCGAACGTTTCGCCTTCTTCGGTTTCGAGATGGCGGTAATGGCTGACGAGCATGATGCCGTTGCGCGCGGCGATACCGAGTACGGTGACGAAGCCCACCAACGAACCGAGCGACAATACGCCGCCCGTCATGAACGCCGCAATGACGCCGCCGACCAATGCGAAAGGAATGCTGGCAAACACCAACGCAGCCAGTCGCGCCGAACGAAAGTCTGCGTGCAGCAAAAGCAAAATGCCGAGTAACGCGAAACCCGCCAACGCAAAGAGCCGCGTGCGCGCCTGTTCACGCGCGGCGTATTCACCCAAAAATTCTGGATGATAGCCGCGCTCGAATGACATGCTGCGCACCTTGCTTTCGATCTCGCGCGCTACGCTCCCCAAGTCGCGGCCTTTCACGTCACAAGTCACATCAATGCGCCGCGAAGCGTTTTCGTGGCGCACTTCATTCGGCGTAGGCGCAAGGCGAATCTCAACGACATCGCCCAGCGGAACCGTCGCGCCCGACGGCGTTGCAATGCGCGCCGTTTGCAACGCGGCGACGTCAGTGCGCAAGCGCGGCGTCCCCCACACAACAACATCGAAAATCTTTTGCTCGTCGAATATCTCGCCCGCCTTCGTCCCTTTGAATAACGTCATCGCAGCGCGGCGCACGTCGCCGGGCGTGAGGCCAAAGCGCGCGGCGGCTTCGGTTTTCAAACGCAATTCGAGTTGCGGGACTAACACTTGTGGTTCGACTTTGAGATTCGTCACGCCGTTGATTGCGCCGACGGTCTTGCCGACTTCGGCGGCTTTCGTGCGCAACACATCGAGGCTGGGGCCATACAAACGCACGACGATGCTCGCGCTCGCGCCGGTCAGCACTTCCTTGATGCGTTCTTTGAGATAGGTCAGCAGGTCGCGGTAAAGGCCGGGGTAACCATCTACGACCTCCTGAATCTTGTTGACCGTCGCGTCGTAAGGCACGTTCGGATCAATACTGATCCACAGTTCGGTGAAGTTGGGGCCGACGACTTCGTCAGCGACTTCGGCGCGTCCGATGTGCGAACCGAAATTGCGCACGCCGGGGATGGCGCGCAATTCCTTGCTCGCGCGAATGGTGATGCGCGTCATCGCTTCGAGCGAAGTGCCGGGCTTTTCAACCCAGTGCATCAGAAAGTCTGTCTCTTTGAAATTGGGCAGAAACTCTTCGCCCAGATAGCGCGTCGAGAAAGCCGTCGCCGCCATCACGACGACGAGCAAGGCTACGGCGATAAGCGGCTTGTTAATAAAGCGCGGCAACACGGCGCTGTACCAACGTTTCAGCACGCGCGCCAACGGTGCTTCGTTGCGTTTATGCGCTGCGCTTGGCAAGAGCAGCAACGACAGCGCAGGCGTCACGGTCAACGCCACCGCCAGCGAAGCCAGCACTGCCAACACATAAGACACCGCCAGCGGACGGAAGAACGAACCCGACAAACCGTCCAAAAAGAAGATCGGCAGAAAGACCAACACGACAATCAAGGTCGCGTAAACAATCGCGCTCCGCACTTCGAGCGAAGCTCGCAATACGACTTGAAAGGCTGATAAAGGATTCGGCAAATCACAATTGAGGCGCAAGCGCCGGACGATGTTCTCTACGTCAATGATTGCGTCGTCCACGACTTCGCCGAGCGCAATAACCAGCCCCGCCAACACCATCGTATTGATCGTGCCGCCGCGATAGTGCAACACCAACGCCGCCGCCATCAGCGACAATGGAATCGCCGTCAACGAAATCAGCGCCGTCCGCCATTCAAACAAAAACGCGATCAACACCGCGATGACCAGCAGGCAGCCGATCAATAAAGCGTGGTTCAGATTCTGGAGCGAGCGTTCGATAAAAGTCGCGGGACGAAAGATTGTCGGATCAATCGCTACGTCTTTGAGGCCGGGTTTGAGCGATTCGAGCGCGGCTTCGACTTCGCGCGTCACGTCGAGCGTATTGCCCCACGGCTGTTTTTCGACGATGAGCAAAAGGCCGGGTACGTCGTTGATGATGGCGTCGCCGATGGGCGGCGGAAAGCCTTCGGTGACTTCGGCCACGTCGCCCAGGCGCAACGCAACGCCGTTGCGAAAGCTGACGGTATGCGCTGCGAGTTCGCGCGCCGAATTGACCGCCGCGACATGCGTAATCGAAAGCCGCTGATTGGGCGTATCGAGAAAGCCGCCCGCCGCTGGCAAGGTCGCGTCCTGCGTAGCCTTCACGACTTGATCGAGCGTCACGTCGTGCGCCTGCAAACGGTCGGGGTCAACTAAAACCTGCAACTGACGGTCGCGTTCGCCCCAGATGGCGACGTTAGCTACGCCAGAGATTGCCATCAAACGCGGACGAATCGTCCAGCGTGCGAGCGTGGTCAAATCCATCTGCGACAGCTTCGGCGAAGTCATACCGATTTTCAGCACGCGGCTCGTCGAAGAAAGCGGCGACAGCATCACGGGCGGTTTCGCCAACGCGGGCAATTGATTCGCCGCGAGCGACAAACGTTCCTGCACGAACTGCCGCACCTGCATCAGGTCTACGTCGGTTTGAAAGATGAGTACGACGGAGGAAAGGCCGAGTACCGATTTCGACCGCAGGGTCTTGAGCTTCGGCGTACCGTTGACTGCGTTCTCAATCGGCGTCGTGATGAGGCTTTCGACTTCGGCGGTTGATAAGCCGGGCGCTTCGGTTTGAATTTCGACGAGCGGCGGCGCGAATTCGGGAAAGACATCGAGCGGCGTATCGCGCACGGTGCGCCAGCCGACGACCATCAGCACGATTGCGAGCGCCAACACGATGAAGCGCAGTTTGAGCGAAGTTGAGACGAGCCAATTCATGTTGAGGTTATTTCTCTCAGGCCGGAGCGTTAATGTCGTAGCTGTGAGGCGGAGCCAGCAACGCCACCACGCGATTGGGATAATCGTAAATGACGCTGAAATTATTGGTCACATCGTGGCCCAGCACCGACATATCGGTGCTGCCGCTGTCTGTGAAAACGCAAAACGTTCCGCGTACGTGAACAGGCCGTCCATTGTCTCTGATGAAACCGATTTCGGTTTCAATCGTGATGGTTTTGACCTGACCGCCTACGCCTGCCAGCGACCCGCCGTCGAAATCAATCACTTCCAGCGCGTGCAGGTGTTCAAGCAAATCGGGACTGAAGACCGTGCGGTCAGCGCCCGCATCCAGCAGGAAAGGCGCTTCTAGCCATTGCCCGTCCGCTTGTCGCACCAGCCCTTCGATGATCGGCCTGATTTCTCCGTCATCGCACAGCAGCCATTTACCGTTGATTAGCATAAATGCGTTTACACTTTTCGAGTGGAATGAAACGGACGTGCGGCATTTCATCGGGATGTTTGGCGTGCGCGAGTTGCTCGACTGCTTTGCGGCTGTCAGCCACAAAAAATTCCTCGCCCGCCGCTGCCACAAAGCGTCCGCGGTGTTGTGTGAAAACCCCAAGCTCTTCGGCGTGTTCGCTCAACCACACCAGATTGCGTTCGGCTTGCGCGAACACGCGCGCGAACTCAGGGTCGTAAGGCAATTCTTCGATCACAATCGGTTTGTTCATAAGCTCATCCTAGCGTTGTGCCGCAACGGCGGCAATTATTTCCCCGCGCCGAATTCCGTACCGAACAACTCCGCCGCGCCTGCGGTCACGACCTTTGTGCCAACCGCAGGGCCGCGCGCCAGCACAGCTTGCCCGTCAGCGATGTAGCGCACCTCGACCGGACGCCGCACGAAAGTTTGCGCGCCGCTGCTTTCATAAACCCACGCGCCGCCGTGAATGTCGTGCAGGATCGCCGACCACGGCACGACGAGGCTTTCTGCTGCGCCGTGTTGATTGAGCGTAACGGCTACGCGCTGCCCCGGACGTAACGAGCCGTCAGTGTTTGAAAGCGTGAAATACAAATCCGCTGTCGAAGCCAGCGCGTTCGCTGACGGCGGCGCAGCGATGGGGCGCGCCAGCCGCGTCGGCGTGCCCGGCGCATCGGCCAGCCCGTGAACGCGCGCCGCCGCTTTGCGCGCGAGTTGATTCAACTCGCCGACGTAAACCGGCACGCGAATCCATACGCTGCCGAGGTTGGTGATTTCGACTAGCGCGGCTCCGCCCGTCACGGCTTGCCCCGCCGTCGTATGAACCTTTTGAATCACGCCGCCGATAGGCGCTTTGACGGTGACACTCACGTCGGCGTTGAGCGGGTCGCGGTTGAAAAGGGCGAGGCGTGATTGCGCGGCCTTGAGATCGTTTTCGGCGAGTGCGACTTCTTCGCGGGTTTGCTCTACGTTCTTGACGCTGCCCGCTTGCCCTTCGAGCAATTGTTGCGCGCGGTCGTAACGCAGCTTGGCGGCGTTGAGCTTTTCGGTGGCCGAAGCTACGTCGCGTTCGAGTTGCGGATGCAAATCGCGTTCGGGCGTGAGGTAAGGCGTCACGCGAAACAGCGGCTGGCCTTGTCGCACGAAGCTGCCGACGGTGAACGACGCATTGTTGTCAGCGGCACTCAACGTACCCGCAAACGGCGCGGCGACGATCATCGTGCGATCGGGCGGCAGCACGATTTCGCCGCTGTATTCGCGCGTGCGGCCTACCATGCGTTGTTCGACGGCGACGGTCTCAATGCCTAATCGCTGTTCAGCCTGCGGCGTCAATTTGATGGTGGCGAGATCAGCCTCTTTTACTGGATGTTCAATCTTCGCGGCGGCGATAGTGGCGGGTTTGTTCTCAGCGGCTTTCGGCGTAGCGCAAGCTGACAACGCGATCACAATTAACAACCAGATCAACTTATTTTTGGACATTGAGTTTTCCTCCCACGCTGCGTTCGAGCGCGACGGCGGCGCGTTGCACATCGGCGCGCGCGTCAACTTCGCGCAAGCGCGCTTCGGTCAGGCGGCGCGCATTTTCTAAAACAAAAAGATAAGCGACTTCGCCCGTGTCGTAAGCGCGCGTCGCTTGGCGAATGTCTTCCGCGATAGGCGGCAACACGCGGGTGCGCCATTGCGTGAGCGCCGATTCCGCCTGCGCGACGCGGGCATGAGCCTCTTGCACTTCCATCACGATGCGTTGGCGGGTGGCGGCGTAATTGCGCGCGGCGCGTTCGATCTCGGCTTCGGCGCGTGTGATGCCGCCTTTGTTGCGATGAAAGAGCGGGACTTCAAATTGCAAACCCGGCCCCATTTCAAAACCTTTCACGCCTTCGCCGTTCGCATCAAGCGTAGTCATCAACGAAAAGATTTTTGAACGCTCCCACTTGGCGCGCGCGGCGGCGGCTTCGAGCGCGAGTTCAGCGGCGCGCAATTCAGGCCGCGCAGCCAAAGCCTGTTTGGTGAGTTCGGGCAAAGCGGTGGTCGCGCTGGCAGGTTCAGCGGTCAACGGCGTCAACGCGAAGCCGCTGTCTTCTTCCATCCCCAGCAAAGCGCGCAAGCGGACGCGCGCGACATTGGCGGTTTGGACAAAGCGCGCGGCTTGTTCTTCGGCGAGGCGTTCGTCGAGGCGCGCGGCGCTGGTTTCGAGTTCGCTGATGTCGCCCGCACGAAAGCGTACGTTGGTGATTTTTAGCAATTGCGTACGCTCTTTGACTTGATCGCTGGCGAGCGCGGCGCGGGTTTCGGCGAGCGCGGCTTCGGCAAAGGCGAGGCGCACATCGCGCACTAGATCAAGGCCGTTGGGCACAAGGCTTTGGCTGATGCGTTCGTATTCGCGCTCGGCGGCAGCGACACGTTTCGGGCGTTGCCAGATGGCTTCGATAGGCGCGAGCAGCGTGAATTCCAACTGCTTCGGCCCCAGCGGAAACAAAAACGAGAACGTAGGGTTGTGCAACAAACCGGCCTCGATTAACGCGGCGCGCGCGATGCCGAGTTCGGCGAGCGTGGCTTGAAAGGGCGCGTGGTTCCAGAGCGCGACGGCGACGGCTTCTTCGGCGGTGAGGCCGTCTTCGAGCTTGACCGTTTCAGGCAAGGCAAAGCCAGACTTAACTTTGCCGCGCGCCGCCAGCGTTTCGAGTTCAGTGGGCGGTGCGGTTTTGGATTGCGCCAACCCGTGAACCACGCTGCCCAGCAACAGCCCTAAAACCAAAAGTAATTGTTTCGTTGTCATAAGCGTTAAAAGCTAATACTCAAACCGAATTGCATGCGCCGCACCGGACGCGCTGCCACTGGTTGCCCGAAAAAATCCGAACTTCGATTGCCGACGAAGCCCGCAAAATTCACGCGATTCAACACGTTGAATGCGTCTGCTCGCACCGCCAGCGCCGGCGCTTTGTCTTTTTTGGCAGTGCCCAATTTGAATTCGCGCGACCAGCGCAAATCGAGTTGCGCAAGCCCCGGCCCTTGCAACGTATTGCGCCGCACGCCCGCTGGACGATCCAACGCAAAGCTGTCGCCATTCGTGTCGCGCCCCGTCGTCAACGAATAAGGTGCGCCCGTCATCAGTTCGAGCGACATGCCCAAGTCGAAATAATCGCGCACGTTGAACGAACCTTTCATGCCGAAGCGATGCCGGAAGTCGTAATCAGCCCGTCCCCATTCGCTCGCTAAATCGTAGCTGCTCGCCGGAAACGACGCGACGCCGCCCGTGTCGTTGCGGGCGTAACCGTAAACATATTGCGCTGTGCCGTTGAAGTATTTCGAGACTTTGCCGCGCAGCGAGATTTCCAGCGCGTTGCTGACGGAGCGCGCGGTGGATTCGATCTGACGAATGAACGAGTAATTCAGATTCGGGCGCGTGGTGAATGGCGCTGTCAGCGGCGCGTTCACATCGCGCGAACGAAAGAGATTGACGCCGCGCGATCCGATGTAATTGACCGCCAGCGTCAGCGATTTTTGCAATTGCCGCTCGAGGCCTACGCCATATTGCGCGGTGGTTGGAATCACGACTTGCGGGTCGAGGCGTACGACGCTGTTGGGTTGTGCGTTGAGCGTTTGCCCGTTCGCCAGCGGATTGGGAAAACCCGGATTGGGAATCACGAAGCGCCGCAAGGTCGTTCCGTCAAAGCGCAGAAAATCCGAAATCGGTTGCGGGCCGGTGCGGTCATAAAACATGCCTGCGCCGCCGCGAATCACCGTCTTGCGCGCCTTGCCTGGCGCATAAGCGAAGCCAAACCGCGGCGCGAAATTGAAGTTGTCGTGAAAGTAATTTTGCCAGTCATGCCGCAAGCCAAGTGACAGACTCAGCGCAGGCTTGACGCGAATTTCATCCAGGACAAATGTGCCGACGATGTTTTCCCAAAAGTGTAAATCGGTGCGGCCTTGCTGTTGAATGAAGTTGTAAGGCCGTTGCGCCTGATAGTCAGCCAGCGAAGCGAAATAGAACGTGCCGAGTTGATTGGTGCGATCAAAGATGCCGCGCAAGCTGATGTCGGGAATCTGTACGCCGGTCTTGATGAAATGCTTGCCCGTTTGATAAGCGAAGGTTTCTTGATATTCGCCGTGCGATTCGGTGCGCGTGAAATCGGCCTGCGCGCCGCCGCCGGTGAAGGCTTCCTGCACGACGAGGCGCGGCGCAAGATTCACGCTGGTCGTAGGCGAAGCGTAATGCCCCACGAGAAAATTGATTTGATGCACCAGCTTCGGCGTGATGATCTGAGTGAGGGCGACGCGCACTTCCTGTTCACGAAATTGCGTGTTCGTCGCCGTCTCAAGCAAATTGAATCCGCCGATGCCTTGATTGCGTGCGTTGCGATCTTCGTATGAATACAGCACCGACAACGAAGTTTTATCCGTCATCTGCCGCGTCACGCGCACGTCGAATTCGTTTTCCCGCGACGGCGTCGGCGCGTTTTGCCGTAAGTCGCCCGTCGGCGTCCGCGCAAAGATGACGGCTTGCGTGTCTTGTTCGTCGTGTTGGGCGGAGACGAGAAAGTTGGTCGGATGTTTTTTGTCGTGATTAAGCGGGCCGGTCAGATTGCCTTCGTACATGCGCCGCTGTTCAGGCGCGCGCGTCGCAGCAAACGGGTCGCGCGCATTGAATCGCGCATCGCGGAACGTCCAGTTGAATTCGCCGTGCAATTGCGCGACGGCGGGTTTGGTGATGACTTCGACACGCCCGCGCCCTTGCCGCGAGTACTCCGCCGAATAAGGGTTGTTGTTGACCCTGACCTCTTGAATCGCCGAAGAAGTCACGCCGAGCTTTTTCACTTCAACGCCGTCCACGATCAAGGTCACGCCGCCCGTGCCTGTCGCGCCCGCGTCCAAAAAGCCCGACACGGCAGCAATCGGGTCTTGATCGAAAGCAGGCAGTTTATTCAACGCCTCTCGATCAATGGCTACGACGTTTTGGTTGTTGCCGGTGTCGGTGTCAATTTGCGCGGCAGCGTCACTGACGGTCACGTCCTGCTGCAAATCGGCAATCGGCAGAATGATGCGCAACGGAGCCAACGCGCGCCCGCCCAAGTTCACGGGCGTCGTAATGGTTTGAAAGCCTTCGCGTTCGACTTTGATTTCGTAATCGCCCATTGCGAGTTTGTCGAAACGAAAAGCGCCGTTGGCATCGGTTGCGGTGGTTTGTTTGCGTTCGCCGTTGACCAACGTAACGCGGGCTTTGGGCAGCGCGGCTTCGTTTTGATCGAAGACGAAACCGCTGATGGATGTAGTCGTTTGTGCCTGCGCGCTCAACCCGCTCAGGCTGAACCATAAGCATGAAAACAGAAAGCGATAAAACATAAGAACCTCTGATGTGAAACAGTCAGGCCACATCAGAACATAACCCGCATTAACACAGGATAAATCCGGTTAGCTGGACGAACTTAAAACTCCAATTCCAGAGAGAACTGCCAGCGCCGCGCATTGAGCGCATCAATCGGCTTGCCGAAATTGGCAGCGCCTGCAAACGGATTCAACTCGCGCACGTTGACGGCGTTCGTCAGATTGAAAATGTCTACGGCAAAGTCCAGTAATTGATGACGTTCGCTGAGCCAGAAGCGTTTCAAGATGCGCAGGTCTACGTTGCGTTGCGACGCGCCTGACAGGCTGTTGCGCGCAAACCCGAGCGGACGCGCCGTTAGCGGCAGTGCCAGCGTATGCAAGTCATCGCCGCCCGTCAGCGGATTGAACGGCCTGCCGCTCGCCAGCGTCACGAGTGGCGCAAAGGCGATGCCGCTGACGAGTTTGCGCCAAACGTGTCCGTCATCATCCGGCGCGTCATCATCGTCATTGCCAAACGGGCCGAACGGATTGAACAAGCCGCTCATCACAAAACGTTGCCGTTGGTCTTGCCGCGAGAGCGCGCGTTCGGCGCGCAGGTCGTAAGGGTTCTGCGGCTGTTCGTCGAAATCAGAAGCGTCGTCCAGCGTCTTGCTCAAGGTGTAAGAAACTTGCAGCCCGAACTGTTTGGTCAGCCTGCGTCCGAGCGAAACGATCAAGCCGTGATAGCGCGACGCGGCGGAATCTTCGAGTTGCCAGATCGCATCGTAGCGCGCGTCCAAACGGCCTGCGCCAAAGACTGCACGGCCAGATGACAACGCGGGCGGCAACAGATTCACGTTGCGCGTGCGCGGCAGGTGCGTGCCTTTGACGAAAAGATAATTGACCGCGAGCGTTACGTCGCTGACGAGTTGCCGTTCAAATCCGAGACTGGCTTGCTGACTGTAAGGCGTGCGCATTTGCGGGTCGGCGCGATAGATCGAAGGGTTGACGTTGGCGATGGGCGCAAGCAACGAACCGCCTTGCGCCTGACGAAAGGCCGCTGCCGCCGTTGCGCCTGACAGCACTTGTTCAAACCCGCGCACGCCGTCGCGTTGCAGCGCCGGATTCAAAAATGCCAGCAAGTAACGGTCGAAATAAATTCCGTAAGCGCCGCGTATCACGCCGCGCGACGACGCTTTCGGGCTGAAGGCAAAGCCCAGGCGCGGGCTGAAATTGCGTGCGGCGCGAGCAAACGGCGCGGGCAAGGCTTCGTAGTCATACCGCAGGCCGACATCGAACGTCAGTCCCGCGCGCGCCTGCCAATGGTCTTGCACGAAGGCTCCGGTTGTGATGATCGAGGGTTGCGTCGCCACTGCGCCGAAGGCTTGCGCATACAAAGCGGGCTGCGCGTTCAGCAAATCGGTGACGGTGTTGAACAGCGCGAATCCGCCGGTGCGTTCGGCCAGCCGCGCGTCGAGCCTGACGTGATTGACGCCCGCGCCGAAACGCCATTGATGGCGGCGGCGACTGAGCGCCACGCTATCGAGCAATTGATAGTGGTCTTCGGTGCGGTCGGCGGGCGCATCGGCGACACGCCCGAACGTGAGTGCGCCGGGGATGAAAATTTGCGGCCCGTCAGCGGCATTCGGGCGAAACAACACGCGCCGCCGCGCCAGTTGAAAGCGCAGATCGTTGACCGCCGCCGGATTCACGACGTTCAGCCATTGCCCGACCAACGCCTGATCGCGCGTGAAGCCGTCGCCGCGTGCGCTGAAATCTGAGAGGCTGCCCGCCCCCAGCGCATCGCGCCAGCGCCGGTCGTTGGTGTAAGCAAACCGCAACATCAACGCATTGTTCTGATTGATTTGGTGATTGAGTTTGAACGCGCCTTCGGTGTCGTCGCCCGAAGCGGGAAACAAACCGGTTTGCAAACGGCGCGTCGTCAACTGCGGCAAGGCACCATTGGCTAATGCTGTGTTGATGCGCGCGGCCAAAGCCGGATCGAGGTCAGACACATCGGCGGATGATTCGTGTTCCTGTTCGAGTGTAGCGTGAAAGAAAGTGCGGTCGCGGCGTACCGGACCGCCTACGTCAAAGCCCGGCTGCCAGCGGCGAAAGCGTTGCTTGAGTTCAGGCGTTTCGGTGAGGGCAAAGGCAGGCTGTCCGGCGTTGAAGGCTTCGTGCGTGGTGTAAAGAAACGCGCCGCCGTGAAAGGCGTTGTTGCCGCTGCGCGTCACGGCATTGACCGAACCGCCCGCCGAACCGCCGTATTCCGCCGAGACGCCGTTGTTCACGACCTGAAATTCGCGGATGGCTTCGATAGAAAGTTCGGCGCGGCCCGCGCCCGTGGTTTCGTCGTTGTTGTCTACGCCGTCAATCGTGATGTTGTTGCTGCGCGGACGCAATCCGCCAAAGCTGAATCCGCTGTCAGGCAAGTTGCGTGCGCCAACGGCGCCGGCCCGCGCGCCGCCCCGCGATTGGCTACCCGTTGCGACGACACCCGGCGCGGTCAGTGCGAAATTCAAAAAGCGCCGTTGAGTGACGGGCAATTCTTCGATGCGCTCTTGATCCACTGAAACCGAGGCGCCGGTTTGCGCGATGTCTACGGCGGGTGCGACAGCCGAGATGTTCATCGCTTCAGTCGCTCCGGCGAGCGCCAGCGTCACGTTGAATTGCGCTTGCTGTCCGACCAACAGCGCGAACTCATCGCGCGTGAACGCCGCAAAACCCGCCGCTTCGATTTTGATTTCGTATTCACCCGGCGCGAGGCTCAACAAGCGATATGCGCCAGTCGAATCAGTCACGGCGTTGCGCGCCAAACCGCTGTCGGCATTGCGCGCGGTGACGTTCGCACCCACGACGGCTGCGCCGGTCGGGTCAACCACTACGCCGCTCAAGGTGGCGTTAGGATTGGCCGATTGCGCGCTGGCTGCCAGCCCGAGACAGCCACACAAGGCCACATACAAAACAAGATGAATTGGTTTGAAACGCATAGCGACAACTTATGGCGTGACGGCTTGGCCTTCCGGGTTGACCTTGATTTCAGTCACTTTGCGACCAGTTCTGACGTGCGCCTCATAAGCGACAAGCGCGATGTCTTTGGTGATGGATTCGACCAGCACGATGCGGCCCTTGCCCGCCAGCTTGCGCAAACCGGTTTGCACCGCCGCTGGCAGCGCGTTGAAAGCAATTTGCTCTTCGATTTCGATGATCTTGCCAGAGGCGTCCATCAATACGTCTTTGCCATGACCTTTAACGCGCAATTCGGCTTCATAAAACGTCTGGCCGTCTTTGATTTCTTGCGAGAGACCACGCAACACAGCGCTTTTGCTTTGCTCACGCACGGCGGCTTGCACTGCGGCAGGCAGGTCTTTCATCCGCACGGGCTTTTCGATTTCTTGTGCAAAAGTTGCGCCTGCCCCGATGAGGCAAGCGCAACCAAACAGTGTCAGCATTCGATAAATTTTCATGAGGGTATTTTCCGGTTAAAACGGCGATGAGAATTGCGCCGGATAGGCAATCGCAAAGCGTCGCAGCCGTTCTTTATCTAGCAGGCTCGCTGTGGTCGCCCGCGCCCGCAGAGCCATTTCGCCATCGTCAATCACTTTCCCAGTCGTGTCTATCGCTTGAAAGCTGAACTTGTCGGGAGTGGCTTCCATAGACATGAAGCTACTGGTTTCGTCGCTGCCGAAAGCCATGAACGAAGACTTGCGATTGAGATCGCCTTTGCGCAACTTGCCGCCTGCGCCCGCGACGAAATACTGCACGCCCTGTTGCAACTTGGTGCGTTCGTATAAGTGATCGTGCCCTGAGAAAACCGCCGTCACGCCGTGCTTGACCAACAGCGGTTCGAGCTTGGCGCGCAGCCCTTCATCCGAGCCATGCTTGTCGCCCGACGAATAAATCGGATGATGGAAATAAACCACCTTCCACCGCGCCCGCGAAGCCGACAGCGCGCCCGCTACCCATTGCTGTTGCGTGCCGTCGAAGGCGTTCGAGTCGAGCGCGAAAAATTCAACCAGCGGCACCTCGCCCATTGCGCCTTGCGTAAACGAGTAATAAGCGCGCCCGTTCATGCCGAAGTGCGGATATTTGAGTTGCTGTTCGCGGCCTTTCTTTACGTCGTGATTGCCCAGCACGGCGCGGAACTTCACGCCGTTGTGCAACAGGTCGGCGTAAGGTTTCTCGAACTTGCCCGCGACGTTTGCCAAATCGCCGTCGGGATAAATGTTGTCGCCCAACAGCAACGCCGTATCAAAAGCCTTGCTGGCTTGTTGGCGCGCCATCACGCGCGCGAGTTCGAGTTGCTGGTCATCGCCCGTGCCTGCATCGCCGAACGCGATGAAGCGCACCAGCGGTTGTGCGGATAGTGAAGAGGCCAGCGGCGCGCGCAATAAGGGTGCGGCGAAAGTGCGGCTGGCGACCGCCGCCGAAGCCAATGCGAGAAAAGACCGACGTTTCATGTTGTGACAACCTCCGAAGGATATTTTGTTTGGATTCGACAGGGGGTATTGAATGTTCGCACCTTACGCGAGCGAACCTAAACGCAGGATAAACGCGAAAACTTTATCCGGCAGATTGAACAGGCAGATTGACGGTAAACGTACTGCCGCCTTGATCGGATTGCGCCAAGCGCAACGCGCCGCCGTGCGCTTCGGCAATCCAGCTTGCGATAGAAAGACCCAACCCCGCGCCGCTTCCCTTTTCTGGTTCAGTGCCGCGCGAACGGGCTTTGTCTACGCGATAAAACCTTTCGAAGATGTGCGGTTGCGCTTCAACCGGAATGCCGCAGCCGTTGTCGGCGACAGTCAGCATCAGCCCGTCGCCCTTGCGTACTAGCTCAAGTTTGATCGTGCCTCCCAAAGGCGTGAACTTGATCGCGTTGTCGAGCAGGTTGAGCAACAACTGGCGCAACAAATCTTCGTCACCACGAAAGGGCGTTTCAGTGGTCGGCGCAACTTGCAACGCGATGTTCTTGCGTTCAGCCAAGACGCTCGCGGCGCGCGCGGTTTCGGCGACGAGTTCGTCGAGGTAAAAATCTTGCGCGGCCAGCGGACGCTTGCCCGCGTCGGCGCGCGCGAGCGTGAACATCTCTTCGACAATGCGCGTAAGCCGGCGCGACTGTTCGTGCGTGAGCGTGAGGGCTTCGCGGTATTCGGCTTCGGTGCGTTGCGACTGTTCGAGCGTGACGGCGGCGGCAGTGCGCAAGACCGACAGCGGCGTGCGCAATTCGTGCGAAGCGTCGGCCATGAATTGCCGTTGTTGTGCAAACGCCGCATCGAGCCGCGCGAGCAATTCGTTAAACGTTGCCGCAAGTTGTCCTAACTCATCGCGCGGATTGGCGACCGGCAAACGCTGCGTGAGGCTTTCTGCGCCGATGCGTCGCGCTTGTTCCGACATAGCCACGACGGGCGCGAAAGCGCGGCGCGCCAGCCACCAGCCGCCCGCCGTCGCGAGCAACAACGCCAACGGAACCGCCGCGAATAGAATCTGGCCGAGTAATTCCAGATCGTTCGCGGCATCGGCAACCGGTTGGCACAACACGATGAACGTCGCGCTTTGCGACCCCGTCTTGACGCGCAACACCGCGTAACGCAACCCGTCGTCAATGCCCGTCTGCGCTTCAGACAGTGTATAAAATTGCATCCCGTCACGGTCGAGTTCTGCCATTGGGCGCGGCAACACAGCGTGTGTTTCGCCCAGCGTACGCTCATCCAGCACTTGTCCGCTTTGATCAATCAGGGCTACGGCCTGACGCGGGTAATAGTATTTTCGCAACGAACTTTGCGCGGAGTATTTATCGGGTTCGTTCTCTTCTTTTTCGTGCGCGAACAACCGCGCTGTGCCTTCCATCGCGGTGCGCAAGCTGCCGTCGAGCCGCGCGTTGAGCTTGCGCGCCGTCAAAGCGTATACGCCCAGGCTGAACGCGATCAGCACCAACGCCATCACGCTCACATACCACAGCGTCAATTTGGTGCGCACTGAATCAATCATTCTTCTTCTCCACTCGGGGCAGTTAGCCGATAGCCTTCGCCGCGCAACGTGCGAATCAGTTTCACGTCGTAAGCCTCGTCCACTTTGCGGCGCAAGCGTTGGATGTAAACTTCGATCAGGTTTGAAAACGGATCGAACGATTCATCCCATACGTGTTCGGCGATGTCGGTGCGCGTGACGACTGCGCCGTCGCGCCGCGCCAGATATTCGAGCAGCGCGTATTCCTTCGCCGTCAATTCGATCAAGCGACCGGCGCGTTTCACTTCGTGCGTACGCGTGTTGATCGTCAAATCCGCCGCCGTCAGTTGTTCGGCTTGCAGCGCCTGCCCGCGCCGCAACAGCGCCCGCACGCGCGCCAGCAATTCGTGAAAGTCGTAAGGCTTGGTCAAGTAATCATCCGCGCCATCGTCCAGCCCCGCGATGCGGTCTTGCACAGCATCGCGCGCCGTCAATAACAAGATCGGCATCTGCCCGCCGCTCGCGCGCACTTCGCGGCACACGGCGAAACCGTCCTTGCGCGGCAACAACACATCCACAATCAACAGGTCGTAATCGTTGATGCTCGCCTGATAAGTCGCAGCTTCGCCGTCGGCAGCGATGTCTACGGCATAGCGCTGCTCGCGCAAACCCTTGGCGAGCAGGCGCGCGGCATCGGGTTCGTCTTCGACTAACAGAATTCGCATCTTCAAATTTCCTTTGCGTACACGGTAACGCAACGAAAATAAATTGTAGATAAACGGAAGATGGATGCGGGTTCGCCTTAATAATTTCAACCGCCGCACGCCTTGACACCCTCTGGCGGCCTAAACATAATGCGCCGCGTTCAAGCGTTATCCAATTCGCAAAAAGATTTAGAATTTTTATGGGCAAGTCGTTCATCAATCAGTCCGCTCTTTTCGCTGTGCGGCAGTGGTGCGCGACTTTTTATGCGGCGCTTTATTTTAGCTTTTACTTTTACTTTAGCAGCTACAGAAGGGCTGTGAATTCGCTGGTCTAAACGCCGCAAGCAAAAAGCGAAATCGAACGAACGGCTCTTCTGGAAAACACCAGCAAGAGCCGTTTGGCATTTCAGGAGTCGAAATTTATGAGCAATCGTTTGCGTGTCGCCTTGCAAGGAGAAATCGGTTCGTTCAGCAGCGTAGCCGCTTACAAGTTATTGGGCGAAGACCTAGACCTCGTACCCTGCGAAACCTTCGACCAAATGTTTGCCGCCGTCGAACAAGGCGCTTGCCAGCGATGTCTCGCGCCCATCGAAAATTCGCTCTACGGCGCAGTGTTTCAGAATTACGATTTGTTGTTGCGGCAAAATCTGCGCATCGTCGGCGAGATCAATTTGCGTATCGTTCACAACCTGATTGCGCCCAGCGGTACGAAATTCGAAGACGTGCAAACCGTTTACTCTCATCCCGTCGCTCTCGGTCAATGCCTGAAGTTTTTCGCGGCTAATCAGCAACTCAAAGCGGTTTCGGCTTATGACACGGCGGGCAGCGTCAAACAGATTATGAATAGCCGCGAACCGCACGCGGCGGCGATTGCGAGCGCGGTGGCGGCTACGGTTTACGGCGCTGAAATACTGCGCACAGGCATCGAAGACGACCAGCAAAACTTCACGCGCTTTCTCTTGCTGGCGCACGCCGATGACACCAGCGAACCCGTACCGGAAGCCAACAAGACTTCGATTGTCTTTACGCTCGAACATCGCACCGGCGCGTTGCACAAGGCGATGGCGGCGTTCGCGCTGCGCGAGATTGACCTGATGAAAGTCGAATCGCGTCCACTGGTCGGGCGTCCGTTTGAATACAATTTTTATCTCGATTTTATGGGCCATTTGGCCGAACCGCGCGTCGTCAACGCGCTGCGCCATCTGGCTGAATTCGCCACCAACGTCAAAGTGCTGGGCTGTTATGTCAGCGCAGCGACCGTGGCAGAAGGCTCGTAACATTTTCATTCATTTCAGCAGGAGACTTTCGCCACAAAAAAGCACAAAAAACACAAAAAGTTATCCGATGTTTTTTGTGCTTTTTTGTGCTTTTTTGTGGCGAAAGCCGATAGCTGCATTTAGGTTTTCTTACACTACATTCAGGAGCAAACAACCAATGATCGTCGCAATGCAACCCAACGCTTCCGCGTCGCAGATTCAACACATCTGCGAACGGATCAAAGAATTCGGCTACACGCCGCATGTCATCGAAGGCACCGAACGCACCGTCATCGCCGCTGTCGGCCCCGGTGACAAAAAAGAACACATCGAACATCTCAAATCCGCCGACGGCGTAGAGGATGCTTTCCCTATCCTGCAACCCTTCAAACTCGTGAGCAAAGAAGTCCGCAAAGAAAAGTCGGTCATCAAAGTCGGAGACATTTCCATCGGCGACGGCGGCTTCGTTGT
>JAYSVR010000313.1:0-17296 GCA_043718445.1 Acidobacteriota bacterium
CGCGCGCCTGATGACCGGACGCAAGCTCGCCGAATTCAATCTGCCCGACGAACTTACCGTTGACGGTTTTTTCATCAAAAGCCCCGTCTTCCCCTTCTCAAAATTCCCCGGCGTAGACCCCGTACTCGGCCCCGAAATGCGTTCGACCGGCGAAGTCATGGGCATGGCGGCGACCTTCGGCGCAGCCTTCGCCAAAGCCCAACTCGGCGCGAACGCGAACTTGCCGAAAGAAGGAACCGCCTTTATCAGCGTCAATGATTCAGATAAAAAGAACGCCGTTCGCGTCGCCAAGCGTTTGGCCGAACTCGGCTTCCGCATCGTGGCTACGCGCGGCACGGCGAGCTTTTTGACTGACGCAGGTGTTCCTACGGAAAAGGTTTTCAAAGTGAACGAAGGCCGCCCCAACGTCGTGGACTTAATCAAGAGCGACGAAATTGATCTGATCGTGAATACGCCGCTGGGCAAGACTTCCTATTACGACGAACGCGCGATTCGCCGCGCGGCAATGCAATACAACGTGGTGACGTTCACGACGCTGACCGGAGCGAATGCAGCGGTGAGTGCGATTGCTTCGCTCAGGCAGGACAAGATGAGTGTCGTGAGTTTGCAGGAACATCACAGCTAAAAATGTCTATCAAAAAATACCTATCGGCTATCGCAGGAACAGGCGCGGTTAGTGAGATCGCACTCTATACTTCACTCGCTACGCATGTGCTGGGCAACCTGCTGGGTTATGAATCGAAGTTTTACGCCATCAACAAAGCTGGCACAAAAGGCATACCTGACATTCGTATCTACGCGGGAGATGAAGACCAGACGGAATGGATTATCTGTGAAGCCAAACTCGACGATGACGACATCCGCAAGGAGAAATCTCGCCAGCGCATTTGGAAAGAGCAGATTCAACAGCGCGGCTACCTTCGAGCAGAAACCTTTTACGTGCTGCTTTGTGCGCCGCGCACGTTTTACCTTTGCGATCTGAATGGCGCGATATTGGACGGCGTCCATATCGAAGAGGACGCGTTATTTGAGATTCAATCCAAAACTCGGCTGCCCCTTAACGACAACAATTTTCGCCAGCTTTTACAGCGTATTACTTTTGCCGCTTCGATTGAGCGTCCGCAATACGAACTCTTTCGTCAGGGCAAATTACTGAGCGGCTATTTGCCTTTGACCCCTGAGACAGTTGATGACTTGCAAGACGCCTTCAATTTTGCGTTGCGTCATTTGAAAACGTATTGCGCACACGTCTTCGACCAACTTAAACAAGAATACCGACAAGCCAAGAGTGAAATTACTAAGCTGGAAAAGAAATACGAAGATGTCGGCTCTGACCCCAAGTCGCAAAAGGCGGTGCAAGCACAGATGCGCCGCGCCCAACGCAAACATCGGCTCGTGTTGCAATTGTTCGAGACAGACTATCCGCAGTTCAAACACGATCAGACTTATGCCGGTACCGAAAAGGAAGAGCACTTTGAAGACATTTTCATCACGAACACGGCTTACGTGGCATTGAGCCGCCTCTTCTTCGTGCGTATTTGTGAAGACATCGGGTTGACGACTCGGAAAATTTCGCACGAAGGCCCAAGCCTGTGGCGGCGCTTCGTCGAACATATCAAATGGCGTTATCAAGATTTGCTCGAAGTCGCCTTCCGCGATGTGGCGCACGTCTATTCGCAATTGTTTGAAGAGACCGTTTTTGATTGGTACGGTTATGGCAACGGTCAACTCAACGACATTCTCGAACGCATCCTTTTTCGCCTTAATGCGTTTTCGTTCAAAGATGTTAGCCGTGATGTGCTGGGCAGCATCTATCAGTATTTTCGTCCGAAGACCGAGCGCAAACGCCTCGGTGAGTATTACACCGCCGAAGAAGTGGTTGATTACATTCTCACGCATACAGGTATCGCCAGCGATGCGGCGTTAATGAACAAGCGGATACTTGATCCATCGTGCGGTTCGTTCACCTTTGGCGTGCGTGCGCTCGTTCCATTGCTGAAGGCCAGCGAACATCTCTCGGCCGAGAACCGCCTGGAACTCACGCGCCGTTGTCTGGTCGGATATGACATCAATCCGTTTTCGGTTTTTCTGGCGCACCTGAGCTTGCTCTTTGCCACGCTTGATTTATATCTGGCGGCCAAACGCGACAAACAAAATTTCGCAATTCCCAGCTTCAACATTCACAACCGCAATTCGCTGACCTTTGCTTCGCAAATGGAAGAGTTGCATCGCATTGGCGAACCAGTGGAAGACGTCGCCGATGAACCCGCTGATTACGTTGTCGGCAATCCGCCCTTCGTGCGCAATGAACGTCTGCCCGAAGACGACCGTGAAGTACTCAACCAACTCTTTGCTGCCATCAAAACGGGGAACACCGACCTATCAGCTTATTTTCTCTATTACGCGATGAAGTATTGGGTGAAAGAAGGCGGCGTATTAGGGATGGTTGCGCCAATCGGCTTGGCGAATACCAAGACGGCAGAGCTAATGCGTGGTTATTTGCGTGATTACGCCATCTTTCAAATCGTCTCGTTGGAATGGATGGCGAAAGAGATTTTCCCTGACGCCGACATCATTCCGATGCTGATCTTTGCCCGTAAAATACGGGCTGATAAAAAACACAAGATTACAATCGTGACGGGATTGCAAAGCAAAGCTGAATTGGGGCAAGCGGCGCAAGACAGAAAAATCTTCGCCCAACACGCCTCGCAACTCGATTATCAGAAATGGCTTTCGCTCAGCCCCACTGGTGATTGGCCGATTGAAGTAAAAGCAGAAGACTTATCCGTGCTGGATAAGTTGAATAAAAAAAATCGACTCGGAACCATTATCAAGACTGCATATGCGGTTAAACTTGGGGATTCAAACATCACACGCCCTTACGACGCCGCTCAAAAGCGACTTGGTGAAATTCCATTTTTGAAAGGGCAGCATATTTGTGCATTCAGTCTCTCAGGCGCAGATGAAATGGTTGATCTAAAGAAGGTCAAGCAAGCTGTCGGGGCCGGATTGTGGAGAGACTTATCGTTTTACGAAGAACACGAAGGCCAGTTTGATGAATCAGGGCTTGGCCGCGATGATTACAATGGCCGTGGGTTATTAAAAGACTATCCGAGCGACACCCGCTGTTGTTTTGTTCCTGAAGTCTATGTGACGTTAATCGCTGGTGTTGGTGATCCTCTCGCGGTTTGTGCCAACAACAGTGTGGTTACGATTGCGCCTTACAAATACAGCGCTCATGTCATTGCCGCCCTCATCAATTCGCGCGTCTCGCGCTATTACTCATTCTTGCTTTTGCGTTCGGCCTTGCTCTTACGGCGGCGCGCGCATTGGTATCCGCGCACAGTGGAAAATTTGCCCTTGCCAACGCTGACTGACCAGCAGGCTGGTCAATTGCATCAACTCGCCATCGAAGCCGCCGCTCTTTCGCAAGACGTCCATCTCAATGAACTTGATGCTTATCTCGACTTGGTGGCAACCACTGCCAAGCGCGACAAAGCCGGATTTCTCGGCATCAAATGGGCTGGTGATGCGAGCTACATTGATCGTGACGACCTCAGTGCCAACCAGGCAGAAAATGGTCAACTCACACTCACTGGCCTGAGCCTTGCCGGTGAGCCTGCCGCTCTACAACTACTGCGATTCGAGTTGCTGGCACACGACAAGGAGGAATTTCCCGTTAGCGAGTTACAAAACCTGCTGTTGCCTGCCGAGGCCTCTGACCGTCAGCGACTTGCGGATGAAGTTATTGGTGTGACGGCAAAACTTGCTCAAACCAAAAAACGGATGAATGATTTATGCGAAACCATAGATGAGATCGTGGCTGCGGGGCTTGGCCTAACCTTGGCTGAACACGACTTCATTCGCCAAAGATGTCAGGAATTTCCTCTCTCGGTTACAGTTGAACGCCCGCGATACGTCTGGAGTCCCGACCGCAAACGTCAGGCGCGCAGACTTTACCAACCGGGTGAACGATTCAAAAAATAGCCCTCACTATTCAGATGAACGCGAGTTGACGCTTTGCTTGAACGAGTGAGTTAAGACGACTTTATAACTCATCGAGTTCCTGTTGCCAGTTGGCGGCGGGTGGCGTTTGCGAAGCGTGCGCCAGCAATCGCGGCAAGACTTCTGATTGAGCTAACCAACTGTCTTCGGGTTCTGCGTCGCGGTGCAAGAGGTTGTCCAGCATCAATTCGATTTGCGCGAATGAGGCAACATCCACCAGCACGGCGGTTGGTTCGCCAGCCTGATAAACCATAAGAAACCGTTCACGCTTCCATAATTGCGTGGTGGATAAGGCTGCACTGGTACTCATAAATTTTCTCTGTTGCCAATAGCAGGAATGTGCTGAACCAAACAGTGAGGCGACTTTATCACAGTGTCGGCGCAATCGCGCGCCAATTGCCTGGCATTCACACCCACTCCGTCGGTACCGCAACTGTCGAAGTGCGAGAAACTCTTTCCCACGCAAACCGCGCAATCAATTCTTCAGCCTGACAAGCAACTGGTTCTGACAAACAACCTAAACTCCAACCCAGCCAACCGATAATCTCTCGCACGCTCACGCCGCGTGCCTGCAACGCAGCCAGTCCAATTGCCGCGTCGCGTTTGCCCAGGCGCGTACCGTCCGGCGCAGTGACCAGGCCGAGGTGTGCGTAAGCCGGTCGCGCGTAACCCAATTGTTCCTGCAAACGAATTTGGGTTGCGGTGACTTCGCGCAAGTCTGCGCCGCGAATGATTTCGGTGACGCCTTGGGCGGCGTCGTCTACGACTACGGCGAGGTGATAAGCGAAACATCCATCGCGGCGATAAAGCACTGGGTCGCCCGTGAGTTCCGCTGGGTCATCGCTTTGCGCGCCGAGCAGCAAGTCGTGCCATTCGACGCCGCCCGCAGGCAATTCAACGCGCAGCGCATCCGTCACCAACTCGCTGACCATATTCGCGCGACACAAGCCGGTGTAAGGCCGCAAGCCTTCACTGCTGTGCGGAGCCGAAGCCATTGCGGAAAGGTCTTTGCGCGAACAGCGACAGCGATACAAAACGTTTTGTTGTGCGAGTTGATTGAGGGCGGCGCGATAGAGTTCATCGCGTTGCGATTGCCAGACGATGGGTTCGTCAGAGGTAAGGCCGAGTGCGGCGAGATCATGGATTTGTGCTTCGGCCCACGCGGGTTTGCAGCGGTCGCGGTCTACGTCTTCGATGCGGATGAGCCAGTGTCCGTCGCGCGATTTGACCGAAAGCCACGAAGCCAGCGCTGTACGCAAATTGCCCAAATGCAGTGTGCCGGTAGGCGAAGGCGCGAAACGCCCGATGATGGGATTCGACATTGTGGAAAATTCCTCAGTCGTGACGCAGAATGCCGCTTCGCAACAGGAGAAGCAGGATAACTAACAACTGACGAATAATAATATGATTGGCGAAACGATTTCCCACTATCGAATTCTTGAAAAGCTGGGCGCGGGCGGCATGGGTACGGTTTATAAAGCCGAAGACACGCGCCTCAATCGCATGGTGGCGCTCAAGCTGTTGAGCGTAAACGACACGGAAAGCGACACCGCGCGTTTGCGGTTTTTGCGCGAAGCCCAGGCCGCCAGCGCGATCAACCATCCCAACGTAGCCACCATTTACGAGATTGACGAAATCGAAAGCGCTGGCACGCGGTTCAGTTTCATTGCGATGGAATATGTGCCGGGCGAGACGCTCAAGTCGTTGCGCGGGCAGTTAGCGATGGATGAACTGCTGGATGTCTTCGCGCAAATCGCCAGCGGCCTGGCCGAAGCGCACGAACGCGGTGTCGTTCATCGTGACCTCAAGCCATCGAACATTCTCATCACCGACATCGGCGAAGCGCGCCGCGCCAAAATCCTCGATTTCGGCGTAGCGAAATTCAATCCGCTCACGCAGCCTCAAAACGACAAAGACGAAAGCGTTGAAACGGCAAGCCTCTTTCACACCAATCTTTTGCTCACCCAGCCGGGCACCGTGCTGGGCACGTTCGCTTATATGTCGCCCGAGCAGGCGCGCGGCGAAGACGTAGATCATCGCAGCGATATTTTCAGCTTCGGCGTGGTCTTTTATGAATTTCTCGCGCAGCAATTGCCCTTTCAAGGCAGTTCGGCGTTGGCCGTTGTTGACTCCATTCTGCACGCCAACCCTGCCCCCGTCAGTACGCACAACCGCGCGGTCAACCCTGCACTCGAAGACCTCGTACATCGCATGCTCGCCAAAGACCGCGTCTTGCGGCACCAGCATTTCCGCGAAGTAATTTTCGATCTTGATGCCTTGCGGCGCGATGTATCGCTGCCGTTGAGCGCTGACACCTATCACTCGGCTAACTCGTCGCCTAATTCGTTGCCTAATTCGTTGAATGACCCGTTCGCCACCCAAGCGGCGAGCGGCGAGCGGCTTTCCAATTCCAGCACCTTGCGCGCGCGGGAGGGCAAGACTGTCGCTGTGTTGCGCTTTCACAACATCACCGCTAACGCGCCCGATGAGTGGATTGGCTTGGGCATTGCCGAAACCGTGACGGCGGACCTCAAAAACATTCACAGCGTATCAGTCGTCGGACGCGAATTGATTTACGACGTATTGCGCCGCTGGAATGCCGACCAGCAAAGCGATTTCGACGAAAAGTTCGCCACCCGCGTAGGCCGCGAAGTCGGCGCGCGTTGGATTGTTGTCGGCGGCTATCAACGCTTCGGCGAACAGTTGCGTATCACGGCGCGCTTCGTCGAAGTCGAAACAGGCGAGATCATTAAGACCGTCAAGATTGACGGGCCGATGAACGACATTTTCGCGTTGCAGGACAAGATTGTTTATGAGCTTTCGCGCGATCTTGATTTGGGCTTGGCGACGGATGAACGCACCGGCATCGAAGAGCGTGAGACCGACGTGATGGAAGCGTATGAGGCGTATATCAAAAGCACGGCGCTCATATTTCAAGGCACGGCGCAAGGCGTCGAAGCGGGGCTGCAAATGCTTGATCGGGCGATTGCGCTCGACCCGCGCTACGCACAGGCTTACGTCGGCAAGGCTTATGCTCTGACGCTGCGCGGCCAGTTTCTGAATGACAACGCAATGTTGGAAGAAGCCGCGCAACTCGCGCAAAAAGCGATTGAGTTGCGTCCGAATCACGCCGAAAGCTATAGCGTGTTGGGTATGGCTTTTGTTGCGCTTGACCGCGTGAGCGACGCCATCGGTGCGTTGCGGCGCGCGCTGGCTTTCGCGCCCGACGACGCCTTCGTCCACGCCTCATTGGCGCGCGCCTATTTCATCGGCAAGGGCAAATTCAAAGAGGCGGCTGATGAGTTCGAGATTGCTTTGCGCAACCCCGGCGAATCGGCCTGGGTCGCGCCTTCGCTCGCGCACGTGTTGATGTATACGGGTGATTACGTGCGGGCTGAACGACTCGCGCGCGAAGCCATCGTCTCGCAGGAAAACGCCGCGCTCAATCACGAAGGCATTCAAATCATCGGCGCCTATCTGCGGCTCGGTCACGCGCTGATCGCGCAAGGGCGTTACGACGAAGCCATCGTCGAATTGCAACGCGAACTCGACTTTCTCACGCGCCACGACCACGCGCTCAAGGGACGCACCGAACTGGATGTTTACGCCAAGCTGGTGTCTGCTTATGCACGCAAGGGCGATGCTGAAGCGGCGCAAGTGAGGTTCAATCAACTGCTGGCGGCGTTCGACGCGCGCCTCGCTGCGGGGCAAGACGATCCGTTCACGCGCTATTACTTGGCCTGTGCCTGCGCTTTGATGAATGACACCGACCGCGCGCTCGAACATCTGGAAAAGGCGATTGCCGGACGCCGCGCCTTTAACACCGCCCGCGCCCGCCTTGATTTCGATCTCGCGGCGTTGCGCGACGACACGCGCTTTCAAGCCTTGATCGAATAGCCAGATTCGTCTAAACGTCTGGCTATGAATCCATTCATCCCTTCACGACTCGAATCTTTTCCGCGTCTCAACGTGGGCTTTTATCCAACCCCTATCGAAGAATTGCCGCGTTTGCGCGCTGCGTTAGGCCCCTTGTCTGGTAAAGCTGCGCCGCGTCTTTTTATCAAACGTGACGATTACACGGGCGCGGGCTTGGGCGGCAATAAAGTACGCAAGCTCGAATACGTACTCGCGCAAGCCCAGGCCGACGGCGCAGAAATCGTCATCTCGATGGGCGGCGAAAAATCGAATCACGCCCGCGTGACGGCTGCGTTATGCGCGCGACTCGGTTTGCCCTGCGAACTCGTGATGAATCCGCCGAACGTGCGCCATGACGGACTCAAACCCGCCAATCTCATGGCCGATGAATTGTTCGGCGCAAAGATTCATCGCGTAGCCAACCGTGACGAACGCAACGCGCTCAGCGCCGAACTCGCCGCGCGTTACATGCGCGAAGGGCGTCGCGTAGCTTTGATTCCGCTCGGTGCTTCAGTTCCGCTTGGCGCGTTAGGTTTCGTGCGCGCCATCGGCGAAACCAAAACACAGCTTGAAGCCTTGAGCGTCACGCCGACACACATCGTGCATGCGAGTTCATCGGGCGGCACGCAGGCGGGCATCGTGGCGGGCTGTCAGCTTTATGGTTTGTCGGTACAAGTCATCGGCGTGAGTCCCGACGATCCGTCGGCTTCGATTGCCGCGCACGTCGCCGACATCATCACCGGCATCGGCGCCCTGCTTGAATGTTCGTTTGAAACACCACTCAACCGCCGCGTGACGGTGCGCGATGAATTCGTCGGCGCGGGTTATGGCATTCCTTCTGATGCATCAACGCGCGCGCTTGAATTAGTCGCGCGCACCGAAGGCATCTTGCTTGATCCGGTTTACACGGCGAAGGCAATGGCGGGCTTGATCGCTATGATCGGTGACGGAGAACTGACGGCGGATGACACTGTGCTGTTTTGGCATACGGGCGGACAACTCGCACTATTTTACGCGCCAGAGTAGCAACCGTTTTCTTCTGCGCGGCTCTGCCGCAGTGATGTGCGGAAAGGCTATGCCTTTCCGGTAGGCTGGCTAATTCAAAGGGGCTACGCCCCCAATGTCAGTGATGTTGCGCGAAATAGGTTCAAGGCATACGACGTCAGGGGCGTAGCCCCAAAATCAATATCAACCCTGCCGGAAAGGCACAGCCTTTCCGCACATCACTGCGGCGCAGCCGCAAGAACAACGCAACTGAGATTCCCAATGATCGAAATCATTGCCCACAATTACGGAGCCGATCACGCCAACGCGATTCACAACGACGCAGGCGCGCGGCAGCACGGTTTCGCGGGCGCGCTCGTGCCCGGCGTAGCCGTTTACGGTTACCTGATGCGCCCCGCCGTCAACGCCTGGGGATTGGATTGGCTCGCCCACGGCGCGGCGAGCGTGCGCTTTCTGCATCCGGTTTATGATGGCGAACGCCTCGTCGCGCATGCTGAAGCTGACAACCTTGACGCGCTCAAGTTGCAATTGCTCAACGCCACGCAACAGGTTTGCGCGATGGGTTCAGCCAACTTGCCTGCGACGTTGCCGAACGTGTCAGCGGAGGATTACGAATCAAGCGAGATGCGTATGCGTCCGCCGACACTGGCTTCGTTTCACGTAGGCGAGCCGCTTGGTTCGCTGGCTTTCACGCTGGATTGGCATCACGAACGCGACGGCTTTCTCGCCAATATGAATGACGGCAACCCGCTCTATCACAACGCGCTGCATCCGGCGTTTTGGCTGGCGCAAGCGAACGAAATGTTCATGCGCAACATCGCGCTCGGCCTGTGGATTCATACGGCCAGCGAGATTCAGCATTGTGATTTGGCGCAAGACGGCGAACCGGTTTCGCTGCGCGGGCGAGTGAGTGAGTTGTATGAAAAGAAAGGGCACGAATATCTCGTGGCGAAGCTGGCGGCGTTTGGCGAACACGAACGTCCGCTCGTTCAGATCAAACATACGGCGATTATTCGATTGCGCGAAAACAAGCCGTAAAGAAATCATCGCCATTGTCGTTCCAGCCCGCGAATGCGGGCGGCAGCATAAAGCCTGGGGTGAAGGCGTTAGCCGTAACCCCAGGACATGATGGCGTTGACTATCGCCCGCCTTCGCGGGCTGGCAATTGTTTGCCGCTGATTCCTGGGGTTGCCACCCCAGGCTTTATGCTGCCGCCCGCGTTCGCGGGCTGAAGCAAGCCCGTTATTTCTTGCTTTCGTCGTTCGTATCGTCGCTCATCGCCCCCTTGTAGTATGCTGCCCGCGCGCCAGCCGCAGTCAGGCGGCGCTATCGTCAATCGCACAGGTGAATCTTTCTATGAATGCTTTATTGCAAGGCCGTTACGAAATCATCCAGACGCTCAGTGCGGGCGGATTCGGCGAAACCTTCGTGGCCGTTGACCGCCAGTTGCCTTCGCAGCGCAAGGTCGTCATCAAGAAGTTCAAGCCGCAACAGCAACTCGACCCGCGCACCTACGAGATCGTGCGCGAACGGTTTGAGCGCGAAGCCGCCGTGCTGGAGAGCCTCTCTGACGTGTGCCGCCACGTACCGAAGCTCTACGCCTTTTTCAGCGAAGCCGGGGATTATTTTCTGGTGCAGGAATTCATCGAAGGCCAAACGCTCAACGAGCTAGTGCGCACGCAAGGCCGCCTTGACGAAGCCGCGACGCGGCAGTTGCTAACGAGTTTGCTACAGGCGCTGCACGAGATACACGCGCAAGGCATCATTCATCGTGACATCAAACCCGACAACATCTTGCTGCGCGCGGGTAATGGGCAGCCTGTCTTGATTGATTTCGGCGCGGTCAAAGAAATCGTCACGACTGCGTTGGATGCTTACGGCACGCCGCAACGCGCTTCGCTCATCATCGGCACGCCGGGTTACGCGCCCGCCGAGCAAAACGTAGGCCGTCCGGTTTATGCCAGCGATTTGTATAGTCTGGCGATGACGATGATCTTCGCCCTGACCGGACGCCAACCGCACGACCTGAATGATCTGGCGAGCGGCGAGTTACGCTGGCGTCAACACACGGGCAAGCTGAGTCAGCCGCTGACCGAATCGCTGGAACGCGCCATCCAATATGATTACCGCGAACGTTTCAAGAATGCGCAGGAGATGTTGGAGACCCTCAACGTCGCTCCGGCTTCGTCGCCTGAGCCAGTGAAACCGTTGCTGCAACCTGAGCCTGTCTCGCCAACGGTAGCGGCTGATCCGACCACGATACAGCGTCCGGCTCCTCCCAAGCCCAAGACGAAATCGCATGTTGATATGAGACAACAACCCAAGTCATCTTTGCCCACACCACCTGTGGTACAGCAAACTGATAGTCTGATTTATCGGATTTTTACGTCAAAAGCGCGACCAGCAAGGTCAACGCTGCCAGAATCGCCAAAGCAGCGCACTGGCATGTCAAATTCACGCCACTTTGTTATCGGCTTGAGTTTGATGAGTATGTTGCTGGCGCTCGCTTTTTGGATAAGCCTCGGTGAGCCTACGAAACCGACCGTTACCCCACAGGCTGCCCAGCTAGCGAGGCAAGATTTCACTGAAACGATCAACGGCGTCAAACTCGTAATGACCAACATCCCGGCTGGCTCATTCCTAATGGGGTCGCCCGCAAACGAAGCTGGACGCAATGATGACGAAGGGCCGCAACATCGCGTCAACGTACCAGCTTTCGCCATCGGTAAAACCGAAATCACGCAAGCGCAATGGCAGGCGACGATGGGCAATAATCCGTCAAATTTCAAAGGCGACAACCTGCCAGTTGAACAGGTTTCATGGAATGACGCCAAATCGTTTTGTCAGAAATTGTCGCAACTCACCGGCAAGACTTATCGCCTGCCTACGGAGGCCGAATGGGAATATGCCTGTCGCGCAGGCACTAAGGTCGCTTATGCGGGCGAGCTTGAGGCGATGGCTTGGTACTATAAGAATTCAGGTAACTCGACTCATCCGGTTGGGCAAAAGCAGGCCAATGTGTTTGGCCTGTTTGATATGCACGGCAACGTGTTCGAAGTGTGTGATGATGTTTGGCATGGCAACTATCAAGGCGCTCCGACTGATAGCTCAAGCTGGCTGAGTGGCGGAGATTCAAGCAAACGGGTGGTGCGCGGGGGGGCGTGGGGAGGCGATGCTGCGAACGTTCGCTCTGCCTTTCGTAGCTATCACGATCCAGGTGCGATCAATGGCCATTACGGTTTACGTGTTGCGCTGTCTGCGAGAACTCCGTAGCTCTTTGCTTTATGAACAACGCGATCATGAATGCTTTCAGCCCGTGATAACGGGCTTTCCGCGCAGCGGCGGTTAGGCCAGCCGTTCGACGGCTGGTGAGGCAGCGGGCAAATCTCTTAGCGCGCTTTAGCGTGCTTCCCCAACAGGCTTTAGCCGCAATGCCTCGTGGCTGAAGCCCACCGAACAAGGACGTTAAAACGCCCTAGCGACAACCGCTCGCGCTCGCACAGCCGTAAACGACTGGCCTAACCGCCGCTACGCGGAAAGCCCGTTGTCACGGGCTAGGGAGTCGCGCGCACTGTTTGTTCATTGACCAGCCGTTTGACTGGCCTTCATCTTGACCAGCCGTTTTGACTGGCCTTTACGCGGGAACATTGTTGGCTCAAGCTGACAATGTTCCGTTCACCATTCAACCATTTCGGAAGGAGCCATCTATGCCGCGCAACGTTTATCACGAGATCAATCTGCATCTGACCTGGCATACCAAAAACAATTCGCCCATCCTGACGCCGCAGATCGAGAGTCGCTTGCACCACTATCTGGAACATCGCGTCATCACTACGCCGGGCGTAATCTTTCACGAGGTAGGCGGCACGGAAGATCACGTTCATCTTGCCGTATCTATCCCGCCTACGTTGCTCATCAGCGATTGGATCGGCAAGCTCAAAGGCGCGAGTTCGCATCACGTCAATCACGAAGTCACCAAACGCAAAGTGCTGGAATGGCAAGTCGGCTACGGCGTAGTCAGTTTTGGCACGAAGGATTTGGAGTGGGTGAAGCGTTATATTCGCAATCAAAAATTGCATCACGGCAGCAACGATCTTGTTGATCGGTTGGAGCGAATTGAATTTGACGAGACGGAAGTTGAAGGCGAAACCACGAATTGATGCGCGGTCATAGTCAGCTAAACGCGAACCATCTTAGCCCGCTTCAGCGGGCTTTCCGCGCAGCGGCGGTTAGGCCAGCCGTTGACGGCTGGTACGAGCGCGAACGGATTTCGCAGGGCGTTTTAACGTCCTTGCTCGGCGGGCTTTAGCCGCAATGCCTCGCGGCTAAAGCCCATCAGAGGAAGCACGCTAAAGCGCGCTGAAGGATTTTTCGCCGCTTCACCAGTCGTAAACGACTGGCCTAACCGCCGCTGCGCGGAAAGCCCGTTATCACGGGCTAGGGGACGTTCGTGATGACGCTGAGAAACAACTGATAACTGACAACTGACAACTGACAACTGACAACCGATAACCGACCACCGACCACCGACAACCAACGAATGCGCAAATTCACGATCAAAGCCACCGAACCCAAGCTCGCTATCGTGCCTTATCAAAAGGAACTCAACGATGAGCAGCGTGCCGTAGTCATGGCAGGCAAAGGCCCGTTACTGGTCATTGCGGGCGCGGGTTCGGGCAAGACGCGGACGGTGACCTATCGCGTGACGCGCTTGATCGAAGCCGGGGTGAATCCGTCGCGCATTTTGCTGGTGACCTTCACCAATCGCGCCGCGCGCGAGATGGTCGGGCGCGTAGAAACTCTGCTCAAACAGGAAGTGCGGCGCGTGTGGGGCGGGACGTTTCATTCCATCGCCAATCGCATCTTGCGGCGGCACGCGGCGAGTTTGGGTTACGAAAGCAACTTCACGATTCTTGACGCCGAAGACAGCAAAGACCTCGTGGACGCTTGCGTCGAAGAAGCCGCGATTGACACCAAAGCGCGCCGCTTTCCGAAAGGCGAAGTGCTACGCGAAATGTTTTCGCTGGCGACGAATACCGACACGCCGCTCGCGCAATTGATCGCGGCGAAGTATCCGCAATTCGAATTGCTCACCGCGCCCATTGAGCGCGTAGACCGCCTTTATCAAGCGCGCAAGCTCGACCGCAATGCGATGGACTACGACGATTTGCTGGTGAACTGGAAGCGCCTGTTGATTGAGAAACCCGACATCGCCGCGATTTATCAGGAGCAGTTTGAATACATCCTCGTGGACGAATATCAGGACACCAACAAGTTGCAGGCTGAGATCGTAGACCTGCTCGCCCACCGCCACCGCAACCTGATGGTCGTAGGCGACGACGCGCAAAGCATCTTCGGCTGGCGCGGCGCGCACTTTGCGAACATCTACGAATTCAAAGATCGCTACCCCGACGCGCAAACCTTCAAGCTCGAATCGAATTACCGCTCTACGCCGGAAATCCTGATGCTGGCGAACGCCGCCGTCAGCATGAACAAACGGCAGTTTCCCAAATACCTGCAAGCGATGCGCGCGTCGCGCAACTTCACGCCCGCGCTCGTGCCGCTGCGTGATGTCGAACAGCAAGCGTCATTTGTCGCCGCGCGCATTCTCGACTCCGCGATGAAGGCACGCCACTTGACGAAATCGCCGTGCTTTATCGTTCGCACTTTCACTCGCTCGAATTGCAACTCGAACTCACGCGGCGCGGCATTCCTTACGACATACGTTCGGGCGTGCGGTTTTTCGAGCAAGCGCATATCAAAGACGTGACGAGTTATTTGCGGCTGCTCATCAATCCGCGCGACGAACTGGCGTGGAAGCGTGTGCTCAAACTCATACCGAAAGTTGGTAACGCTACGGCGGCGCGCGTGTGGGAACGTTTAGCAGCAGCGGCGGAACCGTTGGCGTTGGTGCGCGCCGATGAATTCAGCCGTAGCCTGCCCAAAGGCGTCGCGGCGGGCTGGCAGGAATTCGCCGCGCTGGTCTCAGCCTTGCTCGACGCGGCCAATCAACCGGCCAAGCAAATCGAATTGATCTTGCAACACGGCTATTTGGAATACCTGCAAGCCAATTACGAAAACGCCGAAGCGCGCGAAGAAGACCTGCGGCAACTGGCGAATTACGCGCTGCGTTTTGAGACGGCTGAACAATTCCTGAGCGAACTCGCGCTGGTGAATACCGAACGCTTCGGCGCACCCGGCGCTACGGTGGGGCAGGACGTAGAGGAAGGCGCGGACGAAGACGAACACGTCGTGCTGTCTTCGGTGCATCAAGCCAAAGGACTCGAATGGCGCGACGTATTTTTGATCTGGGCCGCCGACGGACGTTTCCCTTCAGCCCGCAGCCTGCGCGACATCGAAGGCGAAGAAGAAGAGCGCCGGTTGTTTTATGTCGCGCTGACTCGCGCGCAAGGCGAATTGTATGTTTGTTTCCCCTTGCTCGAATCAGATCGTTCGCGCCAAAGCATCGTGCAACGGCCTTCGCGCTTTGTGACCGAAGTGCCGCGCGAGCTTTTCGAGATTTGGAATGTGGATGAAGAATTGGCGGCGCTGGAAGAACTTGATCTAGCTTCGTTGCCGACGCCGAAACTGTTGAACTAATTTATGGAGTGCGGTCGGCTCGCCGCCGCTTTTCGTTCGCGCAAAGAAGCTCTCGCTTAACCACGCTTATTTCGCACAAGGCTCGCATTAACTCGAACACCTCGAAGATCAAAATAAAAGCGGTGGCAAGCCGACCGCACTCCATGAGTTAGCCTTATCGCACATCCGATAGTAGTATTCGCGCCCACTAAAAGCAGTTCCACTTTTCCGCAAACACAACGCAAGGAGAAAACCATTTATGGCGGTTAACGCAACCGATACTGTCGCTGCGCGCGCGCACAAACGCATTACGTGGCGGCTGATGCCGTTTTTATTGCTGCTGTATTTTCTGGCTTACATTGACCGCACTAACGTAGGCGTCGCGGCCTTGCACATGAAAATGAGCGTCGGCGAAGGCGGCCTCGGCTTTGATGACGCCATCATCGGCATCGGCGCGGGCATCTTTTTCATCGGGTATTTTCTGCTCGAAATCCCCGGCACGCTGATCGTCGAAAAGTGGAGCGCGCGCAAATGGATCGCTCGCATCATGATTACGTGGGGCATCGTGGCGACGCTGATGGGCTTCATCGGCACGCCGTTGTTGAACTTTCTCTGCGTCGTGGATTGGTGCGCGGTGTTTCGTCCGGTGACGGCGGCGCTGGGCAAACTGACTTCGCTGATGGGCGTGAATCCGCCAAACATGACTGACTGTTCGTGCGAGGTGAAACAATTCTATTTCTTGCGCTTTTTGCTCGGCATTGCCGAAGCGGGCTTCTTCCCCGGCATCATCGTTTATCTGTCTCACTGGTTCCGCTATCAAGACCGCGCCAAAGCCAAGTCGCAATTCATGATCGGCTTGCCCGTGGCGACGATCATCGGCATTCCGCTGTCGCAATGGATTATGCAAACGATCAACTGGGGCGGGCTGACGGGCTGGCGTTGGGTTTATATTCTCGAAGGCATTCCGTCGTTCATCATCGGCTTTGTCACTTTGTATTATTTGACCGACAAACCCAAAGATGCGAAATGGCTGCCCGAAGACGAGAAGGCTTGGATCATGGGCGAACTCGAACGCGAGCGTATCGCCAAGCAAACAAAGGGCGGCAAGCAAACGCTCTGGCAGGAAATCAAAGAAGCCATGAGCAAAAAAGAAACGATTTTGCTTTGCGCGATTTATCTCGCCGTCGTGATTGGCTATTACGGTCTGACGTTTTTTATCCCCGCGATCACCGCGCGGATGGAAGGCCGTTCTAAAGGCGAGCAAACGCTGATCGCTACGTTGCCTTATATTTTCGGCCTCTTCACGATGTTGTGGAACGCGAAACATTCCGATCAAACGGGCGAGCGCCGCATTCATACCGTCTGGCCGTTGTTGTTGGGCGCAGCCGCGTTGGGTGTGAGCGTCGTCGCGGGCGACAACTTGATCGTAGCCGTCATTTGCCTTTGCTTAGTCGGTATCGGAGTCCACGCTTACCTGCCGATTTTCTGGACGTGGCCGAGCGCGTTTATGACTTCGGCAGTTGCGGCGACGGCGGTCGGGTTGATTAATTCAGTCGGCAACCTCGGCGGATATTTCGGCCCGCAAGTCGTAGGGCAACTGAAAAAGCAAAGCGGGTCTTATACGCCTGGCCTGACGTTTTTGGCCGTTTCGATATTGGTATCCGGCATCTTGGCGATGTTCTTGAAGTTGCCGGAAAAGAAAGAGCATTAGCGCATCGTGGCGCAGGCTTCAGCCTGTGATGACGTATCGTGGACTTTAGTCCGCGCGCAGTGTGCAAACATTCGCGGACTA
>JAYSVR010000314.1:0-17277 GCA_043718445.1 Acidobacteriota bacterium
GAAGAAGAAACGCCGAAAAAGAAAAAGCCGAAAGCCAAAACGGTCAACGTACAAGCGCATTTGATGAGCCTGATGCAGCGCGGTTTCACGCGGCTGTTCATCGAAAAAGATCAGCAAGTCGTCGAACTGCAAACGCCTGACAGCTTCACCGGCAAAAACTTCGACGGCGTATTCGTGCTGATTGATCGCCTCGCGGTCAAAGATGATATTCGCACGCGGCTCACTGATTCGATTGAAACCTGTTACCGCGACGGCCACGGACAAGCGGTGGTCCAGGTAATCGGCGACGCGCCTCAAACTTTGCGTTACTCAGAGCAGTTCATGTGCAAGCGTTGCGACATCCCTTACGTATGGCCTGAGCCGCAGCTTTTCAGTTTCAACAATCCGTTTGGCGCATGCCCTACGTGTCAGGGTTTCGGCAATACGATTGGGTTGGATTTGAATCTGGTCATTCCTTACCGCGACGTGACGCTCAAAGATAATGCGATTGAACCGTTCACCAAACCGCATCTGGCAGACTGGCGCGAGGCGATGTTTCGCTTCGCCGAGAGCAACGACATCCCGTTGGACGTGCCGTTCGGCGAACTGGCCGAGATGGATCGCAAGGCCATCGTCTATGGCAAAAAAGGCGAATTCCCCGGCGTGGTCGGTGCGTTCGATTGGCTCGAAAAGAAAAAATATAAGCTGCACGTCCGCGTATTCCTCGCCAAATATCGCGGCTACACGCGCTGCCCTGAATGCGACGGTGGCAGGCTGCGCCGCGAAGCCCGCGCTATCAAGCTCGACGGCAAATCGCTCGGCGAAATCACCGCGCTATCCATCACCGACGCAGCGAAATTTTTCAACTCACTCACCTTGACCGAAGAGCAACAAGCCATCGCCGACCGCTTGCTGAAAGAGATCACCGACCGGCTGAAGTTTTTGAACGATGTCGGATTGGAATATCTGTCGCTTGATCGCTTGGCGGCGACGCTCTCAGGCGGCGAAGCGCAGCGCATTCAACTGGCTACGCACTTGGGTGCGTCGTTGGTCGGCACGCTTTATGTGTTGGACGAACCCAGCATCGGCTTGCACGCGCGCGATGGAGCGCGGCTGATCAAGCTGCTCGAAAATCTGCGCGACATCGGCAACACCGTCTTGGTCGTCGAACACGATCCCGAAATGATGCGTGCGGCTGATTACATTCTCGACATCGGCCCCGGCGCGGGCGAACTCGGCGGCGAAGTGATTTATGAAGGCGCGATGAAAGGTTTGCTCAAACACAAAGATTCGCTGACGGCGCGTTACCTGCGGCATGAACTGCAAATCAAGGTTCCAACCGAACGCCGCCCAGCGCGCAAAGAGACGCTCAAGATTCGCGGCGCGCGCGAACACAACCTCAAAAACGTCACCGTAGAAATTCCGCTCGGCCAACTCGTCGTCATCACGGGCGTGTCCGGCAGCGGCAAATCTACGTTGGTTCACGATTGCCTTTACGCCGGACTGAAACAGCAGCGCAACGACTGGCAAGCCGCCGTCGGGCAATTCACCGCGCTCGAAGGCGGCAAGTATCTCGACGATATTTTATTGGTTGACCAATCGCCCATCGGACGCACGCCGCGCTCGAATCCTGTCACTTACATCAAGGTTTACGATTTGATTCGTGAAACCTTCGCCCACACGAAAGAGGCACAAGCGCGCGGTTTTAATCCGTCGCATTTTTCCTTCAACGTACCCGGCGGACGTTGCGAAATCTGTCAGGGCGACGGCACGGTGACGGTCGAGATGCAATTTCTCGCCGATGTCGAATTGGTCTGCGAAGAATGCAAAGGCACACGCTTTAAGAGTACGACGCTCGACATCAAATATCGCGGCAAGAACATTCACGAAGTCCTCAACCTCACCGTCCGCGAAGCCATTGCCTTCTTCCAACCCGAAGCGCGCATCGCTGCGAAGTTAAAAGTATTAGACGACGTAGGGCTTGGTTACTTACGCCTCGGCCAATCCGCCACGACGCTCTCAGGCGGCGAAGCCCAGCGCGTCAAACTGGCTTCTTACCTCACCAAAAAAGCAGGCGATCAGTCGTTGTATATTTTCGATGAACCCACGACAGGGTTGCATTTCGACGACATCAACAAGCTGCTTTCGGCTTTTCGGCGACTGCTCGAAGCGGGCGCTTCGCTCATCGTCATCGAACACAATCTCGACGTAGTTAAAACGGCTGACTGGATCATTGACCTCGGCCCCGAAGGCGGCATCGGCGGCGGCGAAGTGGTGGCGGTGGGTACGCCGGAAGACATTATGAAAGTCGCGGCTTCGCACACGGGCAAGTTTCTGAAAAAGCATTTGTCGCAACGTTAAACTTAAGTTGGACGCGCCTATGGAGTGCGGCGGCTTCGACGCCGCTTTCCCAAGTCTCCGCAATAGACGCAATTTGGAAGGGCGTGTGAAAGCGGCGTCGAAGCCGCCGCACTCCATAGCTTCCGCCTCAACTCAAGCAAGATATTTCGACAGAAGTTTGGCAGGCATTTTGATCTGATGCTCGAAACGCTGCGCACCGGACGCCGCAAGCAGGACGCGCTGATTCCCAACGAATACCGTTATTACAAACCGTTCGACGAGCTATTGCCCGAAAACAATCATCTGGTCGTCATCGTGATTTTTAAAACGCGCCTGGACGAAGCTGGCAATTACGTACCCAACAATTTTGTCGTAACCGGCTGGGCTAAATTTATTCGACCAAAAAAATGAGTGAACTCAATCTTTATCAAACACCAACAGCGGCACCAACAACGGCACCAACAACGGCATTGACGACGGCAGCGGTAACGGCAGAAATGTCAGCGGACGGCGGTGACGCCACGCGGGTCGTTTATGACCCTGAAGCCGACATGCTGGAAATCTTCTTTGGCGAGAATCAGTCGGCCACCGGCGTCGAATTGACCGCCGACATCATCCTGCGTCTCAATCGGCAAACGCGCCAACCAGTCAGCCTGACGCTGCTGCACTTCTCGATTCTGACGGAACAGACCGAATACGGCCCGCGCAGTTTTCCCTTGAACAATCTGGATGACGCCCCTGAAGAATTACGCGAACTGGCACTGCATCTGGCAACCACCAAGCCGGTCAGCCGGTTCTTGAAACTCACCAGCTTTCAGGCCTCACCGACGGAATGGCGGCCCTTTACCTACGTGAATGCGCAGCCCATTAGCGTGTAGCCCTCTCGCCGTTCACCACGCTCTCAGGCGGTGAAGCTCAGCGCGTCAAACTGGCTTCTTACCTGACCAAAAAAGCAGGCGACAAGTCGTTGTATATTTTCGACGAGCCTACGACGGGCTTGCATTTCGACGACATCAACAAGCTGCTCACGGCGTTTCGCCGCCTGCTCGAAGCGGGCGCTTCGCTCATCGTCATCGAACACAATCTGGATGTGGTTAAGACGGCTGACTGGATCATTGACCTCGGCCCCGAAGGCGGCATCGGCGGCGGCGAAGTGGTCGCGGTGGGTACGCCCGAAGACATTATGAAAGTCGCGGCTTCACACACGGGCAAGTTTTTGAAACAGCATTTACAGCGTTGATAGAACCCAAGCGACTACGGCGTGTCGCGCGGCTGGGTCAAGGTGATGAAAGAAGCGACTCGCAAGACCACGCCAACTTACTGCCTGTGCCGGATAGCGAAGAAATACGCTGAACGACTGGATCCGCCTGCGATGCGTGGCGACAAAGTTTCAGTCAATGTCATAGCGTATCCTCACGAGAAAAATATTCTGTTGGAGGCACGCTACGCCCACAGCGAATTTATTTCACGCCCAATTGCCGAGGACATACGACGTTACCGCATACGTCGCCTTTAATTTTTTTGGTAGTTTATATAAGTGGGGAGAACGTCAACGTCAACCATTTTTAATAACGACCACAAGTTACTGCACTTGCGCAGGCAGTATGCACTAACATTAATTAGAAACTTAAGTTTAAAGCCACACGCCAGCTTACTCCGCCATCTTCAGTAACGTAGATATTTTTATGCCCGAACACCCAACCTACTATAGAGTTTTGAAAGTAGACCCGGTTGAAAAATCTCTCTTTGTTTTTAAGCTCAATTGGTTGCCAACTATTGCCTCCATCTACAGTGCGCAAAATAGCACCTACTGATTCTTGATTAGTACCCATCGTATCAGATGAGGAGTGTAAACTACCAAAACCAACTGCCCATCCTTCAGTTAAGGTGATCATTTTAAGGGTCAATATAGTGTAGTACTCAGCCGTTGACCCAAAGGGCTGAAGCTGCCATGTTTGCCCCTTGTCATTAGTGTAATAAAAAAAATTAAAAGGAGACGTTCTTACCCAGCCAGTTTGGTCATTAGTAAATTCCATTTGATCAAAGAGTGCTTTTTCAGGTGCAATATGTTTTGCTTGCCAGCTCGACCCGCCATCCTTCGTAGCGTAAATGACCCCATGATCTGCTCCAAGCCAACCTTCTTGTGAATTAATAAAAGCGCAACTATATATGGTTTCTTTTGGGCCATAAGTACTTACCGCAGGTATTAGCTTGACCCAGGTCTTTCCCCCATCTTGGGTCCGCCAGACGGCAAATGGGGTCACTAGCCATCCATCAAATTCGTTAACAAAGTGGATGCTATGTACAGGGCCAAAAAACGGTTCAGGGCTATAGTCTAACTTGGCTAACTGCGCCCATTCTTGCCCCCCATCTGTCGTGGTTAATATATCTCCCTTGGAGTTGACTGCCCACCCTCGAAGGCTATCAATGAAATCAAATTTTTCAAGACCATCCAACTTACTATTGTTGATAGATTGCCAGCTTTTCCCGTTGTTGGCCGTTTTCATAATTATATCTCCAGATATGGCCAGCCAAACGTGCTGATCACCCACGAAAACGGCATCGTTCACGTTGATAGGGGAAGTTGTAGTAATGCTGCGAAATAGGCTACACCCTGTCAGGGCTAGAATGAATAGCGTTAACAATAAAAAAAATGGCGGGAAGGTTTTACTCATAAATCTCTTTGTTTCTTTGGTTTTGTGGTAGTTACGGCTTTTCTCGGACGAATAAAGACACCTACTTGGGGTTACCTTGCCAATCAGGAAATTTTTTACTCTAAGGGTTGCAAAAATGTCAGTAATGCGTATTGCCTCGAAAAAGCCAGTATTGACAGGGCTTTTCAGCGGTCAGGAATGGCTTGCCCGTTAGCAATCGGCGCACCGGCAAACATTCAAGTGCATCAAACCGTGTTCGGGCATCTTCCCGAATGCCTATAAATAAAGGCGATTATCACGGCATACAAAATTGTTGGGCTTAGAGTAAATTTCTTCGTAAATGGCAAGCCACCCCCTACTTGCAAGGCTGATGTAAGGCAGACTTTAACTCACCTTACATCAAAGGTCGTACCACCGAAGTGTGTGGCAGGTTTTTAACCTGCCACACACAATTTCCTTGCTTTAATCTTATTGGACTTTGCGATCATCCTTTCTTTGGCCACCTTTTTGGTTCTGGGGCAAGGAAACCTTTTGTATCTTTAAAACACTTATCAACTATATCTATGTCAAAAGAAGATTGAGTAGAGTCCCCACTGCCAGGATGGTACTCATCATAAAAAACCTTCTTAAGCCAAGTATGTGTCATTTTTCCTGTGGCGTGAGATAACTCATGTAGTATTGTATAGACTTGACCACCTTTTACTGTTAATGACCTTATATCATTTCCACTGTAAACAAGGGTCGGCGCGCCGGTGAAAAATTTAGGTCCAATCGTCATTTTTGCATCAGTGCCTCGCCCGTCAACTCCGGCCACGGCGTCAGAGGGGCTAGGCGTTCCTCTATTTACCCTATTATTTTGATACATCCACCCTAATAGGTCAGCAGGTTCTTTCCCCATAGATCCTGCAATCAAATTAAAGCAATCTGTGTTGGCTTTCAAAATGTTCCATGCAGTCTCCACGGCGTCAAGAAGCGGGTCTTTCGGTGGCGGCCCGCCACCTTGCTGTCCACCTGCTGATTCGCCATTGTTATTACCCGGAAGCAACACAATCTCATCTTCCTGCCCCGTAGTAACTGACTGATTCTTATCGTTCCAACTAAAAATGTCAGGGAGTGATTGCCTTCTCTGAATCCCGCCGCCGCCTCCGACGCTAATGCCAGGAATCAATGGTGTATCTCCCAATGCACCTCCATAAGTAATGACCTCGCCTTTATTACCCGTTCGTTCGCGGCGACGTTGCAAGTCATTCAGCCCCCATAAGGTCAGTACGCCATCTACTTTCAGGCTGCCTGCCAATTGACCGTGTTCTTTGTCTTTGTCGGGGCCGTAACCGCCCGGTGGTTGGGGGATTTGCCCGCCGCAATTCGGACTGCCGGGAGCGTATAAACAAGCATAATAGGTGGACAAATTTACGCCTTCAGTTGAGGGCATTTGCACACCCAAGGGCGTAATCGCCACCATCGTGCCTTTGACCTGATTGGCTTCGGTGTCACGCGACATCTGATTGAGCGGGTCGCGGTGATGCCATTTGATTGCGCCACCGATTTGTTCCGCGATGAGGCTGCTGCCATTCAATACGCGGCCTTTATATTTCTGCCCCTGTGAATTTATGTAAGTTACGATTTGACCGCCGAAAACGGTGGAACGAATTACATAACCGCTTGCGCCGTCACTCGCCGGTTGCCCTGTTCCGTCCACTTGCACGCCCGAAGGAATGGCTCGCCCGGCCCCATCAAATGCGAGTTGCTCGACCGTCACATTGCCAGCGGTATTGGCCAGCCTCGTGCGATTGCCCATCGCATCATATTCCCACGTTTGCGGAAGGTTATTCTGTGATTTGTCCTGGTCGCTCGCAGTATTGGCAACTACTTTGTTATTGGCGTACTGCGCGGTGAAAATAGCTGGCACTGAACTGCTCGTCCAATGCCGATAAGTGCTGTTGGTGACATTACCGAATTGATCCTGGGTTTGGGCATAGTTAGCATAAAAACCGAAGATGTTGTTGGCGGCAGAACTTGTCAGACGCCCAAACTCATCATACGACACCGTGCGATCCATGCGCCGGTCAAAGTCAACCACTTGCGTTTGATTATTGGGCAAAGTTCGCGTGACTTGCGCGACAAAGTTGGTCAATTGCCCAGCGTTGTTATAGGTGTAAGTGCCGCCCATCACGTTATTCATCGTGCTGCCGCTCACGCCATACATATCGAAGCTGGCTGTCTGCATTCGCGCGGTGAATGTCGCGCTGGCAGTGAAGCCGCTGCCATACACAGTCGTTTTGGCTCCTCCCCAGGCACGGTATTCGATGCCCGTGGCGTAATTGGTTACGCCGCCCACCGGTGTTCCCGTGATGCTAACGGTGCGCCCTGCTTTATCGCGTCCATACGTGATGACGCCGCTAAAGGAATCAGTCAAGGTCTTTACCTGCCCCACCAGATTGTGTTGATAGGCAAGTGTAAAAGCCTGGCCGGAGATGGCATCGAAGGTGCGCGTTTCACTCGTCAAGCGACCCAGGCTGTTATATTGATAAGTGACTTTACCCGGACTGTCATCCATTTCGGTGCGGCTTCCCCTTTCGTCGTATTGAAAGCCGACCGGATTCGTCGTCGCCACACTTCCCGGACTAACATAAGTCGCATTGGTCAAAAGGCCGCGTAAGTTATAGGTCAGCGTACCTTCGGCATTGCGCGCATCTTTTGAATATTTCACTTGGTCGTTGGCGTAATAATCATAGGTGGTTGCCGCACTTTCCTCCGGTCGTTGTCGGGTCTTCAAGCGCCCGTGTCCGTCATACGTCATGACGGTTTGTTGTGACGTCGCGCTGCCGACATCGCCAGCATATTCGGTCACATTGCTTGCCAAGTTGCGTACGTCATAGCTGGTTGCCGTCGTTGCATAAACCGTGTTATCCAGTTTCAAGGTTTGGGTTTTGAAAGTCCGGCCAAATACGTCATTAAATGACTTAACCTTTCGTCCCATTTCATCCGTAGCAGTAATGGTATCGCTTCCGGCGCAGCCGCAGCCATTGTAGCTAATCTGCTGGGTCGTACCATCCTGGTTGGTACTAATCGTAGGTTTACCTTGCCAGTTATAAAGTTGCTGGCTGTAAATAAAGCCGGTGCTAGCATCGTCCCCCGCCGGAGCCAACGTGAAAGAGTCAACTTCTGTAGGGTTGGATTGCTTAAAGACCCGCCCCATATTGTCAAACACGAATTCCGTGTAACTCGAACGCTGAACGCCGCTAAGCAACGGGTGGTCTTTCTCAACCCCTGCGACTTTGCCAAAGCCGTCCAGATAAGTGTGGGTGTAAGTTTCTGCCAGACCGGTGTCTACTTTGGAGAAAACCGAAAAGGCATCGAGATCGGGTGAATACTCATACCGGGTGTAAAGATTGGTTGGGTCAACGGAACTTTCCACTCTGGTCACTCGCCTCGCGGAATCATAGGTATAAGTCTGTGCCGTCGCTGCCGCATCTTGCGCTCGTTTGGGCGCGGCGCTTTGCATCACTGCGCCAAAGTTATAATCGAATTTTGCCGTCGAGAAAAATTGCGTGGTTGCCACCCGGCCATCGGGGTCTGTGACTTTTGTCGGATAAGCGAGCTTGAAACCCGCCGTGCTATTGCCGTTGTATGCCGAATCGGAAAAATTATCCTGATAGCTAACATCGGTTTGCGCGCCGACCGGATCGCGATAAAGCAACGGCAAGCCAGCGGTGTTGTAACCAATAATCGAGAGCGCGGTTTTGCTAACGTCGGTCGGAGCAGTTGCGTCCCAGCGTTCTGCCCGCGTCAAATTACCACGCCAACGAAACGAAGTGGTTGCATAAGTTGCGCCGTGCATGGCGACGCTGTGATTGACGGCGATTTGGTGGGTCAGCAACGTGATACCGTTGACCGACAAATCATCGTAATAACGCTTCACCTTCGATTTCAGGTTGGCGGTGTTTACGACGCCGCCCTCATAAAGGCATTCTTCGGTGGCTAAACCCACCAGCCACCGATCCGTGCTCAGGTCAATGTTGTAATCAATGAATCCGGCATTGCCGTTGAGCTTGACGTATTGCGCCGTGCCCGCGCTTGCTTCGGACGCAAGTGTTTCATGCAGGTATTTGAGTTGCGTCATGCGGTAAACGGTGCTCGCATTGGCGCTGTATTCCTTGATCATATCGGGCAATTTCACATACCAGGGGACTGAGCCAGTGCCTGCTTTGTAAACCGTTTCGGTTCGCTTGCGGTTAGTCGCATCGTCATAAACGTTAGTTTCTATCAGGCGCGGGTTAAATTGATTCTGCGCACCGGGGCTGTCTTGCGTCCAGGTGTAAAAAGTCTTTTTCTTTTCGGTCGTGGCGGTGCTGGTTTCTTTAATCGCCGATTTCACCATCAATCCGCGTTGCCAGGTGTTCATCGCGTATGTTTCGCAAACCGTGGTTCCATCAGGCATCACCAACTGGCCCATCACACAACCGGTGCATTCGGTCGAACTGGCAACGGGAACGTAAGTGTAGTTGTTGAGAACGCTGTAATAGACGGTGCTGCTATCGGTGCGTTGCGTAAAGCGCGGGCAATCGGTTTGCGCCGTCGAAGAAGACGGCGGCAAGTTATAAGCCCGCGTGGAAAGGATCGTCAGGCTGGCAATGTTTTCAATTTGCCTCACCTGTCCCCAACGGGTGTAAGTAAACCGATAAATCGCGCCATCATCGGTGGATACTTGCGTAATCATGGGAATTGTCGTTCCCCCTAACCCGCTGGGGGTCAGACCGGTGAAATTCGGAGTGACAAGGATGTTGCTCCAGGTGAAGGTAGCCCAAACGTGGTCGTCAGCGGCATTGGTGTTGTTGTTCCAATCCTGGGTGATCTTAATCAGGTGATTATATGAATCGTAAATAAAATTGATTTTGCGGCCCAAGGTATCCGTCATGCTGCCCAGATTGCCATTCGCAAGATAGCCGATCTTGATGTAGTTCCCATTGCGGTCGGTGATGCGCTCGCACTCATAGCCTCTGGTGTGCGGGTAAAAGAACATGCGGGTTCCGTCAGGCGACATCAGCATCATATGCCCATAACTCGTCGAGATTCTTAGCCGTAAATGCGAGCCATCAGTTGAGAGAAATACCTTAGATGGATTCACCAGACCTGGCAATTCATTTCTTAATTCAACCCGTCTTCCCGAAGGCAGAATCAAAATGTAGTAATAGGTCATCGCTCCTTCGACCGGGCGATTGAAAGGCCCTTGAATATAAGGAGTGCCCAGGTTAAATCCGGGACTGGGAGAGCCAATATCGTTATCAAAGCCGATATAGGGTTGAGTGGCTGATTTAGTCCAGACCAATGAGTTGTAATTTAAGGAAACATTTAGATCTAAACCTGAGCGCCCAGGCAGGTTGACTAGCGAGGTGTTCCAATTGAAATTGCGAGACAGCAAATCTTCTCCGCCAGTGCCGACGCGATTGACGGGATCTATTCGCTCTGCCGGGAAATTGAGTGAGAACACCGTAAAGTTATTGCTGGTTCCCATGGTTAGATAAACATTGAAATCATTCGGGTCGTGCTGGAGGTAGCGAAGCTGATAAGTTCCCTCGTCATAAGGAGCCCAGAAATAAATAGTGCCACTCGCTCCTGCGGGTACATATTGAAAGTCTAAGTATTCGTAGTTAGTCGCCCCCACACGATATAACCCAATCCAGTCACTTGAACTGTGATTGCTGGGGGCTGACCAATTTACCCACACTGTCCCGCCGCCGGGGATGTTGGTCGGCGCTGGCACGGTCAAGCAATAAGTGCATTGCAAAGTGCCGACCGTGGCAGACGCGGCGATGGGGTGAGCGGCAAAAGTGGGACTATCTGAAATGGCATCATAAGACGAATTTGAAAAGTCTGTTGGTTTAGGCTCAAGCCAGCTAGCCGGTGTTTTATCCCAAGCAAAGACCGGCGGTTGCCAAGCTCTCAGGTTCGCATACAAGGGAGCGGCAGTGCTTGTGATCGTTGGCAGATTGCTACCGATTTTTTTCTCATCTTTTTTCTCATCTCGGTTGCCCTTACGCTCTTTTCTTTGGCGACATTCTTTGTCGCGGCGTGAGCACGAGGTTGATTCGACCGGGTCTTCAGCTTTCATTTGTTTGCTTGATTTGACGCGGCCTGTTGCAGGCTTGACGTTGGTTCCCGCTATCGTGCGACTGCCTTGCACCGCAGGCGTAGCTGCGTTGAAGAATGAGCTACTGGCAGTAACCGGGACTTGTGAGAAAATCAGGGCTACGCAAAGCAAGTAACAAACCAAACGTGAAGTGATGGCAGGAAAAAGACGAGCAAAACGTTTCATAAGCACTCCGTGGGCAGAATTTCAAAGTAACTTAATTCCGCATAGACGTTGACCGAGCCGCGCCAAGCTACTAAGATGCTTACTATTCAACGGAAATACATCAAAGCTGCTTAAACGCAGTGGCAGTTGTGTTGTTAACCGGTGCGCTCAAACGCAATTTGAGCGCACCGGTTTCTTTTTATGGCAGCCAGACAAGTTATCGCTCATCCGCAACCAAGCGCAGAAAATTGATTCAGTTAATGTCGGGTAAAGCTGGGTCGAATATACTTCGACGCGGTTTATTCCCCAGTTATGTTATTGGCAGCAAACGTGTTCTGACGCTGGGGCAGGTGTGAGAAGCCTCAGAGCCGATTGCTATCCCGCGCAACGTTTCAGCCGGTAAACCCTGTCTTGTTACGCCAAACGAGCCTAAGTGATTGAGAGAGTTAGTGATAAGTTTAGAGCGCAACTTGCGCCCCAGCTAATGGCACCGAATAAAAAATCAAGTTAGAGAGGACCCTCTGATTTTGAGGGCAGAATTAAGATTCCTCTTCTGAGTATCTGTTATTTTGGTAAGCGAAAGAGCTTTGTAATTTAGCCGGGTGAAAGCGTTCGCTTATCGTTATTTCAATTTGGGCAATCGAGTTATGTTTTCTTCTAACAAGAAGGTTAATAGCAGGTCGTGAGTTACTACGTCAATGGGTGGGATGGTTAAAATGATGAATTTATCAAAATTATTTTTCTAGTGGCTGATGAGTCTCGCGCAGCGAACGCCTCACGCTAAAGCGTGTACTCCATGCGCTTCGGTTCTATCGTTGCTGCAACGTCACCAGGGCTTTGCGCATAATGCCGCAGAGCATATTCAAGTCGTATTTCGTCAGCTCATATTTCAGCAGCGTGCTTCTGAGGCGGCGCGTGAGGTCGTCTTCGTTGCCGGGCAGCACGAATCCGGTTTCGTGCAACAGTTCTAGCGCCAACCGAATCGCCGCTTCGTTCATACCTGCCGAAGGCTTATCGGCTAGCGGCGCGAGGGCCAGCGGACGTTCGCGCGCCAATTCATACAAACAGATGGCGACGGCTTGTCCCAGATTCATCGAAGGGCAATCCGTTTGCGTAGGAATCGCCATTAACGTGTTGCAACGCGAGAGGTCTTCGTTGTTGAGGCCGGACTTTTCATTGCCGAACAGCAACGCGACGTTGTAACTAGCGGCTTGCAAGCGTTCGCTCAATTGCCGGGGAGTAATCACACGGTCTTCTTTACCCGCGCGCCGTGTGTCGCCGGTGCCGATCACCAGATTGCAATCGGCGATGGCCTCGTCGAGTGAACTGACGACGCGCGCGGCTTCGATGACATCCATCGCGTGCGGAGCCGATTTCATCTGCTCCCAAGTCGTCGGGTATGGCGAGACGACCCACAAATCGCGGAAGCCGAAATTTTTCATGGCGCGTGCCGCCGCCCCGATATTGTTCGGATCACGCGGACGCACAAGGATGATGCGAATCGTTGAAGCCATTTGCGTTAAGGCAAAAGGCAAAAGGCAAAAGGCAAAAAGCAAAAGTTCGGAGCTTCTTCTTTGCCGCCCTGAAACGATAAAGAAAGAAAAAGTACCGCACTTTTGCCTTTTGCCTTTTGCCTTTTGCCTTTTGATTTCAATTCATTTCTCTCTTATCAAAATCTGCCGTTGAATCAGCTTGGCGCGTTCGATGATCGGTCGCAATCGTTTGAATTCTTTCTTTGAGATGTCATTAGTTTCGCCCGGATCAAGCCGCAGGTTGAAAATCTCGAAGTTTTTGAATTCTTTATCAATCAGCACCTTGTAATCGCCATCACGCACCGCGTACTTGGGTGTTGGGGACTTTTCATTGGCGCTAATCGCCGCGTCGTATTGCCAATAAATAAACTTTTCGCGTTGCCACGAATTGCTGACAAATAGCTTGCCGAAACTCACGCCGTCTACGCGGTCTTCGCGTTCGAGCGCAATGCCCAACGAATCTAATAACGTAGGCATTACGTCCAGCCCGCTGGTCGGCGCATCACTCACGCGACCTGACTTGATAATGTTCGGCCAGCGAATGATGGCGGGTACGCGAATGCCGCCTTCATAAAGATGCAGCTTCATCCCCCGCAGCTTCGCTTTGTTGAACGCGCCCGGCGTGCCATAAGAACGATCAGAACCTTTATAGCGATTCAACGTCTCAGGCCCGTTGTCGCTGGTGAAAATCACCAACGTGTTGTCGCGCAAATTCAATTCATTGAGCCGCGCGAGCAGCCGTCCGATCTCTGCGTCAAGTTGCGTAACGTTGCCGAAATACTGCGCCTGATTTTCGTTCTCGGCTTGGGCATATTGTTGAGCGTATTCACTCGCCGTGGCGACGCGTTCGTGCGGCGAATGAAAAGGCAGGTAAAGCAGAAAAGGCTTTTTCGCGTCGCGTTGCTGCAACCAGTTCATCGCCTCATCAACAATGATGGTGGATGAATAACCTTCCCGCGCGCCTTCGGCCTTACCGTTGCGAATGAAGTTGTTCGGATTCTCATGCGTGGGCAGCGCATTGTTTTGCGTGGCGAACCAGGTCGCAAAACCGTGATCGCTCGGCGTAGGTTGGCTACCATTGAGCTTGCCGCTCAAGTGCCACTTGCCGAACATCGCCGTTTGATAGCCGAACAGCTTCAGCATCTTCGCAAACGTAGGCGTCTCGGTCGGCAGGAATACGTTGGAGTTTTCTCGAATCCAGTCGTTGATGCCGTCGCGTTGCGGCACGCGGCCCGTCAGCAAGCCTGCGCGCGAAGGCGAACACACTGGCGCGGCGGAATAAAAATTCGTCAGCCGCAAGCCTTCGCGGGCGAGCTGGTCGAGGTGCGGCGTCTTGATCGTAGCGTTGCCATAACAACCCAAATCGCCGTAACCCAAATCATCCGCCAACAGAACGATGACGTTCGGATCGTTGTATGGCAGCGCTTGTGCGTTAATAAAACTTGGGCTGCTGTGCGTCATCACGACGATGACGCACAGCAGCCCGTTGAGCGAAATTCGCTTCATGCTTTTACCGAAGAAACTTGTGGGGCAGGTTAAGAACCTGCCCCACCGTTTGGGATTGCGCGCATCAGACAGGTTACGAACCTGTCCTACCGCAGCGCAGTTTTGTTTTCGCCCGTCTTGGCCGCCAACACGTGTTCGCGCTCTTTGGCCGGATCGAACACGATGCGTTTCTTTTGCATATAAGCGATCTTGCCCAAATGCGAAGCCAACGCCGAACGATGTCCGCTGACTACGTCTGAGTTCGGCGTCTGGCGCGATTTCACGCACTCAAGAAAGCTGTGTACGTGGTCTTGTTCCAACGGACGCGCCGCTTTGCGTTCAATCGCGGGCGGCGGTGCGGTCATCGTGCGCCGATCAAATTTCGGCGTGAATTTATAACCGGCGCGGTCAATGTAAAGATTGCCTTCGCTGCCCATCAATTCGATGGCTGCGCCGCGTCCGCCGGGCACTAACGTCGCTTCAAACGTAGCCACCCATTGGCTCGGATATTCGAGTTGAATCGCCAGTGTGTCAGGCGCGGTGCGACCGTCTTTGTAATGGTAAACGCCACCCGTCGCGTTGGCGGCGATGGGAATCTCTTCGCCCGCATACCAATGCACAACGTCAATCCAATGCGTGAACAGATCGGTGATTTGTCCGCCGCCAAAATCAAGATAAGCCCGCCAGTTATAAAACTGATGTGCGTCGAATTCGCGGTATTTGACCGGGCCTAAAAAGGCTTTCCAGTCGAGGCCAGCGGGTTTGTCTTTGAATTTGGGCACGCGCAAATGATAGGTGTTGCCGTGCCACCACGTACGCGCAATGGTCAGCTTGCCCAGCTTGCCCTTGTCAATAATTTCGGCTTTGCATTCTTTGTAATGTTCGCCGCTGCGTTGTTGCAATCCGACTTGCACGACGCGCTTGGTGGCATTGGTCACGCGAATCATTTCGTGGCCTTCTTCGATGTTGAAGGTCAGCGGCTTTTCAACGTAAACGTCCTTGCCCGCCTTGCACGCATCCGTCGCCATCTTCACGTGCCAAGGATCAGGCGTAGCGATCAGCACCGCGTCAACATTCTTGTCATCGAGCAACGCGCGATAATCGGTGTAAGCCTTCGCCTTGCCTTCGGTCTTTTCTTTGGCGGCGTTGAGGTTTTGATCATAAACGTCACAGATTGCGGTAACGTCGCAATCAGGTTCTTTCAGGAACCAGCTCATCACGTCGCCGCCGCGATTGCCGGTGCCGATTACGCCCAGACGGACTTTGTCAGCCGCGCCCATTACGTTGTTCCAACTCGCAGCGGTAAACGCCAGCGCGCCTCCGCCTTGCGCAGAACGCGCGAGAAATTTGCGTCGAGAAGAATTCGCTTCTGTCATCACAGTCTCCCTTTCACTTAGGTCGTCAAATTGTTTGAATTCGGTTTAGATGCCGCGTTGAGATGCTGGCGTATTGTTGCCGCTGCGCCTTGGTTTGTCCAACCTCGCCTTGTTCGCTTCGGATAAATCTTTTAGATTGCCCCTGCAAATAAATGCAAACAAATGCTAACAAACGGCACATTCACGCTGGAAAATCTGGGCTGGAAAAATCTGGCGCGGCAGAAAGGCAAAGCTACCGAGTCAGCCTGTTCCGTTATTCCGTCGGTTCAGCACTCTCGCTTTAGACTCCACCTGTTTTATTTCATTCAAAGGAACCTACACCCTATGCGTCTCGCACTTCTCCTGTTCGCGTTGTCGTTATTGCCTGCGATGAGTTTCGCGCAAGCTCAACCCTGGAAAGACTATCTAGGCAAGTGGGACATCAGCGGCGAACCGCCGCATGCCAGCTATGCCTATTGGCTCGACGTTAAAGAAGTTGACGGCAAGCTCGCCGCCGACTTTCTCAATCGCAGCGGCAGCGTCTTGCCCGTCAGCTCGATTCGTTTTGAGAACGGCGAACTCATCTTTCGCGCAGCGCACGCCAACGCGAAAGCGCCGCAACCGCCCGAACATCACGCCAAGCTCACCGAAGACAAAGACCGCTTGCTCGGACTCGTTACCATCGGCGGCGAACAAGTCGCGTGGATGGGCTTGCGTCCGCCCACGTGGACGACCGACGCAAATACAAATGCGAAGCGCATCAAGTACGGTACGCCGGTGCTGCTTTTCGCGGGCAAAGATTTGGCGAATTGGACCGGCCAGGTAAAAGACAAACCACTCGGCTGGACGATCATTGACGGCGCGATGACCAACGAACCCAAAGCCAACAACCTCGTCTCGTTGCACCGCTTTCAGGACTTCAAAATCCAGTGCGAATACAAGGTTGAGAAAAACAGCAACAGCGGAATCTATTTGCGCGGACGTTATGAATTGCAGGTACTCGACGATTTCGGCAAGCCGCCCGAATCGCACGGACACATGGCTTTGTATTCGCGCGTTGCTCCGAAAGTGAACGCCAGCAAGCCCGTCGGCGAATGGCAACTGATGGAAGCCATCATCATCGGCAATCGTCTGTCGGTCTGGCTGAACGGACAAAAGCTGCACGACAACATCGTCATCGAAGGCATCACCGGCGGCGCGCTCGACAGCCGCGAAGCCGAACCCGGCCCGATCATGATTCAAGGCGATCATGAAAAAATCACTTATCGCAAAGTCGTCGTGACGCCAATTATCAAGTGAGTTTCGTCCACGAAAGAGGTGAATGAATGAATGAATGGGTGAATGGGTGAACGGGTGAATGGGTGAACAGGTGAATGGGTGAACAGGTGAACAGGTGAACGGGTGAATTGGTGAATTGGTGAATTGGTGAATTGGTGAATTGATTGCCTCCAGCCCGTGAAACGGGCTTTCCGCGCAGCGGCGGTTAGGCCAGCCGTTCACGGCTGGTAAACGCGCGAACGAATCTCGCAAGGGCGTTTTAACCATTAGTCACTACACAAGTATTTGAGCGTTGATGCCAAAGAGTTTAGCGTTCCGAGAAATGAGATTTCCAAATTCTCTTTGACGATTCGCTATTA